>ONDB01000005.1 GCA_900316485.1 uncultured Eubacteriales bacterium | reverse complement strand
GGTTTTATGAATTGAGACGTCACATTAATTCTTTGCTGCTTTGCAGCAGTTTACAGCAACATATTGTTTACTGCTTATGAATAAAGCGTCACTATGCCCTCAATAAAGACAAGCGGTACTATTTCCGGGTGATTCAAAGCTTGAAATCATCTGCGGTAAATTTTCTCATTGAAGGCAGAACCCGTGGTTCTCTTTTCAGCGGGTCATATGAATACTTTCCGCAAACCTTATTTTCTGACGGCATACCATAACGGCATACTGCAGCTCCCCCGCTTTTTTTTACGCAAAAAAGACAATATTCACATTGTGGTTCAATATTTTTTCCGAAAAGCTTTTTCAGCGACATATTTACTCTCCTAATCTTGCAGTACTAAATTATATAGTTACAAAAACTTCAACTGCGTCAGGACGGAAAATTCCCGGATATAATCAGAATTCCGACCCGTAATTAATTCATTATTTAATTATACTATAACAAGTTGTAAAAAAAAAGCATTTTAAGAAAAATAATATTCTATGTATTGATAAATTGTTTTCAATAAACCTATTTACAAAGTCATTTATTTTTAGTACAATATGCTTGTGTCTGCTTTATTTTTTGTCGTGACATTACCGGATATTTTCCGGAATATTAGCTTTTCCGCGAGGTATTTCATATGATATTCAAAAGTAATAATACAAACCTTGAATTTGTTGACGGAGTTGGTTTTCTTCGTTTTCCTTCTCTTGAAAATATACCATTTGTCAATCATGCCTTTTCCACAAGGATAGGCGGTGTAAGCGAAGGTGAATTCAAATCCATGAACCTTAACTACAAGCGGGGCGATGATCCTGACAAGGTAACAGAAAATTACAGAATTTTCTGCAAGGCTGCAGGTTTTGATTTTGACAGCCTTGTAAGCTCCTCACAGGATCATAATACGTTTGTGCGCAGAGTTACCAAAGCAGACTGCGGAATCGGTATTACACGTAAGCATGATATCAAAAGCGTTGATGCTCTTATTACAAATGAACCGGGAGTGACCCTTGTTACTCATTACGCTGACTGTACTCCCCTGCTTTTCGCAGACCCTGAGAAAAAAGCAATAGCACTTGCTCATGCCGGCTGGATAGGAACGATCGGTAAGATCGGTGAAGCGACTGTCGAAAAAATGACTGAGGAATTCGGAAGCGATCCTGCGGATATTATTGCAGTTATCGGTCCTGCAATAGGAGCCTGCTGCTACGAGGTGGACTCACCGGTTTATGAAGAATTTGCAAGTCTTACTGAACTTAAGCCTGCTTATTTTACTAAAATTCTGGGACACGGCAAGTATCTTGTGGATCTTAAGGAAACTAACAGACGGATGTTGCTTGAGGCAGGACTTCTCAGCATCAATATTTCTATCAGTGATGTCTGTACCAAATGCAACAGTGGTTTGTTGTATTCCCATCGTGCAAGCGGCGGCAAACGAGGCGGTCTTATTGCTATGATGGCTATAAATTATTAATTATAATTTTGCCAGTATAAACAACTATAATAATATTAACAATGAAGCTTTCGCATTAAATAACGCATTATAGCTAATAACAAAAAAAGTCGATGAATCTTCTGGTTCATCGACTTTTATTTTTTATTTTGTTTATCAAGGAGTTAATCCTGCTGCTTCTTGATTTGCTGCCCTCGACCTGCAAGTCTTTGAAAAGGCGGGCGAAGCAGCACCTTTATTTACGTTTGATTCATGTATGATGCATCATCTTAATGCACCAGACACAGTTGTACTATCATTCCTGATAATTAATTCCGGCTTAAGTACAACTGAACTGATACATAAAATTGCTGACAATTATCCCTTTACTGCGCCTGCAACTACACCCTTGATGATGTACTTCTGGGCAGCGAAGTAGAATATGATGATCGGTATGATTGCAAGCACAAGCATTGCCATCATCTTCGCCATATCTATGGAACCATATCCGCCTCTGAGATACTGAATAGCCATTGGCAGCGTTCTGCTCTTTTCGTCATTCGGAAGAATAAGTGTCGGGAGCAAGTAGTCGTTCCAGATCCACATTGCATTAAGAATCGCAACTGTAATTGCAGACGGCTTCATTATTGGCAGGTCAATCATAAAGAATGTTTTGATAGGTCCGCAGCCATCAATCATAGCTGCTTCTTCAATCTCAACAGGAACTGACTTTACAAAGCCTGCAAACATGAATACTGACAATCCTGCACCAAATCCAAGATACATTACTATAATATTGAGTATGTTCTCGGGCTGAGCCAGAAACTCAGGCATTACAAAATTGCTGTCGAACATTTTGATGATACTGCTGATCTTGATGGTATTTGCAACGTATGACATCGGATACATTACCATCTGGAAGGGTACAATCATTGAGCAGGCAAAAAGCAGATACATAAGCTTTGTATACCACTTCTTTACTCTTACGATATACCATGCGCACATTGCAGTTGCGAGAACAAGTATACCAACTGAGAATACCGTTATTATCAGCGTATTAATGAAGGCACTGACAAAACCTATATCCTGCATACCGCCGATATAGTTATCTATGCCTACAAAGCTTTCAGAATTAGGAAGCTCAAACGGGTTGTTACTTACATAAAGTTTTCCCTTGAAGCTGTTCATAAGTACAAGAAGTATAGGAACTATGAACAGAATAGCAAGTACCATGAGAACTGCAAACTTGATCCAGTCTACACCCTTCATGGGCTGCCCCTTCTTCTTGCTCATTTTGATCTTATCCATCTCGGCCTTTATTTCTTTCTGGTGCTTTTCTTTTTCAACACCTTCCGTAAATGCCTTCCATACGGATGAATTATCTCTTAGAGTTTCCTCATCTACTTCAAATTCTGTAGCATCGTCGTCATTCTCTGATACAGCTGCTTTTTTGAGCTCAATGTCGTTAGTTTCTTTAATATTATCAGCCATCAGCTCTCAACCTCCTTACTTCTTGTGAGGTACAACTGCGTAAGTGCAATTGCAGCTACGATTATTGAGAATACTACTGCCTTTGCCTGACCAACACCCTGCCAGCCTACTCTGCCGTAGAAGGTATTGTAGATATCAAGTGCAAGCATCTGTGTTTCTTTTCCAGGTGCACCTGCAGTAAGAGCATAGTTCTGGTCGAACAGTCTGAATGAATTTGTAAGAGTCAAAAACAGACAGATTGTAATTGAAGGCATGATCTGGGGGAATGTTACATGAATGAGCTTCTGCCATATGGTTGCACCATCTATTTCAGCTGCCTCAAGAAGGTCAGGCGAAATATTCTGGATACCGGATATGTAAATGATCATCATATAACCGATCATCTGCCAGTTCATCAGCACAACAAGACCCCAGAAGCCATATGTAGCATCTGTTGTGATAGTTGCATTGAAAGGCAGAAGGATACCATTGATTATCATGTTCCAGATATAACCAAGTACGATACCGCCGATAAGGTTTGGCATGAAGAATACTGTACGGAATCCATTGGTACCCTTTATAGATTTTGTTAGCAGCATTGCAAAAATAAATGCAATGATATTGATAGTAACTACTGATACAATCGTAAACAATGCAGTAAACTTAAGAGCATTGATAAAATTGGAATCAGAAAAAGCCCTTGCATAGTTATTGATACCTATGAATTTTGCATTATTTACTGTTTTGAATTTACAGAATGACAGGTAAACGCCCATTCCGAAGGGAATCAGAAAGGCAAGAGTAAATGCCAGAAGTGTTGGCAGTGCAAACAGCGCAAAATGTTTTTTAATTACCTTATCCATAAGTACCTCCTTTCGTTAAAAACCCCTCCTGCCCCTGAGGAGCAGAAGGGGTACGCTATTATGATATTTGAATATCGACCAGGATTATTCAGCTGCTTCAGCTGCTGCCTGACGCTCTGTTGTCCATGATGACTTAGCTTCGTCTACAACCTTTGTCCAGTCTTTGTTACCCTGTACATACTCAAGAAGAGATGCACCGAAGCCCTGCTTCCAGTTCTCTGAAGGAATACCAGCGAATGTCCAGATAACTGTTTCCTTATCGCTGTCGCCCATGTACTTAAGAACTTCCTTAGCAAGAGGATCTGAGGGTTTCTCGTCGTCCTTGAAGGAGTTGAAAGGAGCGATGAAGCCGAGGTCATTTACAACTGCCTTCTTACCATAATCGCTTGTGAAGAGCCAGTTGAGGAACTCAACTGATGCCTGCTGTGTAGCAGCGTCAACCTGGCTGTTGATTGCGAAATAGTTCTCTGTACCGATGCAGAGGCTCTGCTTCTCTTCACCGTCTACGCCTGTGTAGATCGGGAGGAACTTGATATCGTCTTCCTTAACGGTGTTGCCTTCAACGCCGCTTACCTGACCCCATGCCCAGTTACCGTTCTGGATCATAGCACACTTGCCTGTAGCAAACTCTGCCATTGATTCATCAACAGTCTTACTGCCCAGAAGCTTCTTATCTGTGCAGGAATTATCTGTGTAGAGATCAAAGATATTCTTATAGTTATCAGCATACTTGAATTCGAGTGTTTCGGAATTCAGGCAGTTTGTGATCGGGCTGCCCTCTCCCTTGAATTCATAGTAAAGCGGAACGTTCATAAGGTGGGTCTGCCATCTCCAGTCATCGCCCTGTTTGAGTGATGTTGATCCGAATACGCCCTCTATACCAAGGTCAGCCTTCTTAGCTGTCATATCCTCAACAACTTCCTTAAGCTTAGCAAAGCTGTTGATCTCGTCTACTGACTTGATCTTTGCATCGCTTGTTGCAATATACTTATCCATGATAGCATTATTATAGATAATACCATAACCTTCAACTGCATACGGAACACCATATACGCCATCACCGTTTGTAACTGCCAGTGACTTATCATTGAGCTGATTGTAGAGTTCTGTTGCCTTGAGGTCTGCACAGTAATCTTTCCAGTTCTGATATCCAACGGGACCATTGATCTGGAAGATTGTAGGAGGCTCTGATTTACCCATCTCAGATGTAAGCATCTTCTCGTACTCACCTGATGCTGCGGTCTGAACCTTTACCTTAACACCTGTCTGCTTCTCATACTCTGCAGCGATTGCATCGTACTTATCAGAAATCTCAGGCTTGAAGTTAAGGAAGTAGATCTGCTTTACGGAAGAAGTATCTACGGACTCCTCACCAACTGCTGAAGGCTTGTCTTCGTCATCAGCGCCGCCGCTGCTTCCGCCGGAATTATTGTTACATCCTGCAAGTACTCCTACAGCCATGCATCCTGCCATTGACAGGGCAAGAACTCTTTTTAAGCTTTTCATTGTGGTTGCCATCTCCTTAAATTATATATTATTTTTGAATAATTTTTACCGCAGAAATTATGTATAAATAAGCCGTCCTCTGCGGAAATATTCTATACAAATAATACCATCTATTTCTGGATTTATCAAGAGTTTTTCGTGATATTTTTTAAATTTTTTACCGCTTATTCATGTTATTTCGTGCTTTAGTTATAACTGACAAAAACTGGCAGTTTTATTTGTATCTTTCGCCTTATATTAATTTCTATTTAACAAAAAATACATTCTTATACTGTTATATCTTTATCATCAAAGCTCTAAAAGTACAAAATGACCCGCAGCAACAAACTGTACTGCGGATCACATTTTACTATTCATTCAGCGGCGACAGAACTACCTCTCCCAGCTTTCTTGTCTGCTTCATATCAATTATTCTCTGGTTTTCAGAGCCTCTGAATCTGAGCATAAGATTTCTCAGTTCCAGAACAAAACGGCCGTCAACAAGGATATCCGTATTATCAAGAATTTCGTCTGTACATTCTATATACCTGCAGCCCCCAGGAACAAGGTCCTTATCATATGTAAAGCCTGTATATATCCATATATTTCTGTCAGGCAGCTGAGCCTTTACACGGCGGATAAGCTTTACTATTTCCCTTTGATTTGACTGTTCAAAAGGTTCTCCTCCAAGTATTGTAAGACCATTATAATATGGCTTGGAAAGCTCTTCTATTATATAATTCTCTGTTTCACTGGTGTATGGCTTCCCAAAATCGAAATCCCATGTCTGTGGCTGGAAGCAACCCTTGCAGCGATTCGTACAGCCCGAAACAAAAATACTGACTCTGAGACCCTCGCCGTTAGCACAGTCTGCTGTTATTATCTCTCCAATATTCATGAATGGATCACTCTCCGGAATTATTATCAAATCTTTGCTTTTCTTGCCCATCTTTTTTGCTGACTGACAGTACAGGCAGCAACAAGCTGAAACAGGGCGTTCCATAATATCTCATTACGAAACACCCTGCTGATATCAATGTGTTTTTGCAGTTTTAGGAGAAGGAATCTCAGGATTGTACTTGCCCATTGAAAGATGAAGCACTCTTTCCTTGATTTCCTGTGTTCTGCCTTGATTCCAGAACTGCGTACCGATATATCCGCAGGTTCTGCGTGCAACATTCATTTTGTTTTCATCAGTATTGCCGCAATTCGGACATTTCCAGATAAGCTTTCCTGTTTCATTCTTGACTATCTGTATCTCTCCGCTGAAGCCGCAGCACTGGCAGAAATCGCTCTTTGTATTAAGCTCAGCATACATTATGTTGTCATATATATATTTGATAACCTGCATTACAGCCGGGATATTCTGCTGCATATCCGGTACCTCCACATATGAGATAGCTCCTCCCGGTGAAAGTGCCTGGAATTCAGACTCAAGCTTAAGCTTATCAAATGCACTGATTTCCTCAGTTACATGTACATGATAGCTGTTTGTGATGTAATTCCTGTCTGTAACTCCCTCAATCACGCCGAAACGCTTCTGCAGACATTTTGCAAACTTATATGTGGTGCTTTCAAGCGGTGTGCCATAAAGGCTGTAATCTATATGCTCCTCTGCCTTCCACTTTGCGCAGAACTCATTGAGCTTTTTCATTATCTTAAGTCCAAGCTCCTTGCCCTCTTCCTCGGTAAGCTTTTTACCGATAAGGCTGTATACACATTCCCAAAGACCAGCATAACCAAGAGAAAGGGTTGAATATCCGCCGTAGAGCAGTTTATCAATTACCTCGCCCTTCTTGAGCCTTGAAATTGCACCGTACTGCCAGAGAATAGGAGCAGCATCAGAATGTGTACCGAGAAGTCTTTCGTGTCTGCATCTCAGAGCTCTGTGACAGAGATCCATACGCTCTTCAAAAATTCTCCAGAATGCATTCATATCCTTATTTGCACTGAGACCGATATCTACAAGGTTTATAGTAACAACACCCTGATTGAAACGTCCGTAATACTTCGGTTTTCCTTTATCGTCTATATAAGGTGTAAGGAAGCTGCGGCAGCCCATGCAGGTATAGCAATGACCTTCGCCGTTCTTATCCACCTTATTCTTGAGCATTACCTTCTCAGAAATATAATCGGGCACCATACGCTTTGCTGTACATTTTGCAGCAAGCTCTGTAAGATAATAATACGGATCGCCCTCGTGTATATTATCTTCCTCAAGAACATAGATAAGTTTCGGGAACGCCGGCGTAATCCATACACCTGCTTCGTTTTTGACGCCTGTATATCTCTGCTTGAGTGTTTCCTCGATAATCATAGCAAGGTCTTTTTTCTCTCTTTCATCCCTTGCCTCGTTAAGATACATAAATACTGTTACAAAAGGAGCCTGACCGTTTGTTGTCAGAAGAGTAACTACCTGATACTGTATTGTCTGTACGCCCTTGGTAATCTCTTTTCTGAGTCTTTCCTCTACGATCTTATCTATCATATCCTGGGAAATATCAGCTCCCATAAGCTTGAGCTCCTCGAGAAATTCCCTTTTTATCTTTTCTCTGGAAATCTGCACAAACGGTGCCAGATGAGTAAGGCTTATGCTCTGGCCGCCGTACTGGTTGCTTGCTACCTGAGCAATAATCTGGGTAGCTATATTGCAGGCCGTAGAGAAGCTGTGGGGCTTTTCTATAAGCGTTTCACTGATTACTGTACCGTTCTGGAGCATATCCTCAAGATTCACAAGGTCACAGTTATGCATATGCTGTGCAAAATAATCAGCGTCATGAAAATGTATTATTCCCTTTTCATGAGCTTCAACAATATCCATCGGCAGAAGAATTCTCTTTGTTAGGTCCTTGCTGACCTCGCCTGCCATATAGTCACGCTGAACACTGTTTACTGTAGGATTCTTATTTGAATTTTCCTGCTTTGCCTCTTCGTTATTGCACTCTATAAGACTGAGTATCTTATTATCTGTTGTATTTGAAGAACGGATAAGAGAACGAGTATATCTGTATCTTACATAATTCTTTGCAAGAACAAATGCACCCTTTGCCATTATCTGATCCTCTACCATATCCTGAATTTCCTCGACGGATACAGCACGGTCCATTCTGCTGCATTTGTATTCTACATATTCAGCAATATCCCTGATCTGTTCATCAGTGATCTTTCCGTTCTCGGTGGCAGCATTCGCCTTTTTTACAGCAATTATGATCTTATTGATATCGAAGGTCTCCTCGGAAGAGTTCCTTTTGATAATTCTCATAACATCATCTCCAGAATAATTGATTAGTCTGCACCTTTGCAGTGCGTGATTCATATTGTATTACAAACTTTAGCAATTGTCTGTTGCATTTGCAACTATTTTATGATATTATACTAGATATAGCGTTATGCACAAAATATACCCACGAGATATAGAGGTGTAAGGAATGAACAAATACTCCATATTCAACACGGTAGCAGAGTCTGTTTTCGCTGAACTTGAGCAGTGTCTTTCTGCTGACACCAGAAGCTACAAAAAAAACGACATCATTATACGCCATACAGACCAGGCTGAAAACGCAGGTATCGTGCGCAAAGGTCTTGTATGCCTTATAAGCATAAGCGAAGACGGTGAAACAAGCATTATCGACTACTACGAAGAGGGCACCATTTTCGGGAAGGGCTTCTCCCCTGATTCAAGCGTGAATCTTTACTATGTAACAGCCCGTGAAGACTGCGAGGTAACCTTTTTTTCCTATGACAGTCTTATGAACTGCTGCTGCAAAAACTGTGAAAAACACAGAATTATCATCAATTCGATAGTGCTGAATTCCTTCCGTCGGTGCCAGATGCATATCGATATTTTATCAGGCAGGTCTATCCGGCGCAAGCTTATCACCTATTTCAAATACATGAAGGAGCAAAGCCCATCATCTGAAATCAATCTCCCCGTTTCACTTTCTGATCTTGCGGATTATCTGTCAGTTGACAGAAGTGCAATGATGAGGGAAATGAAAAAGATGAAGCAGGAAGAAATGATCTCTGCCAAGGGCAGTAAAATTACACTTCTGAACATCTGAAAAACATGTTCTTTTTTTGCGCATGCTTAATATTATAGTCTATGAAAAAGCATCTTAATAGTCGTAAAATAATAAAAACAGAGAAATATTCACACAATACGTTTTATTGCATAGCATAACTGACAAATTTTTTATTGTAATTTCTATACGTACACATATCTGTCAAATTCCGTCGGGAATATTTATAAGTAATGTCAATTAATAAAAATTGTCTGTAATTCAGAATATTTTCTCAAACCAAATATTCAGCACTAAAATGGGTTGGCACGTCAGAATACTCAATTATGCATGATAATAACGCAAAATGGGGCTGCCGCATCAGAAAGCTTCGCTCAAGCCCTTTCAAAGGCTTGCAGGTCGAGGGCAGCGACCTGGACGCACTCCGCAAAGTGCAAATTCTACTGTGCTTCAATCCCTTTTTTCCGGGCGTCCTCATGTCTGATTCATTAAGAAATAGTCCTGATGACCCAAGGCAGCAAAGCAAAAAGCAAAACGATTAACTCCCTGTAAAACATAATATAAAGCAAAAGTCGATGAACCAAAATATTCATCGACTTTTTATGTTATTATTTAGGTGTGATAAGCTAATATAATGCCACAGCCACTTTGTTATTCCTATCCTGTTTATTATCATCTGAAAAGCTCATTAAGACTATTTCAGAATTATTTGCTCAGGACATTCCGTAGATAATCAAAATACCTGTCGTGTCTGAATACCTCATCCTTATGAGCTTTATAGTATTTATATTCCTCCATTATTCCATCATAAAGAGAAACCGTGTCAGGAATCAATTCATACTGATCTGCAACGTCAAGATAATATGAATACTTATGGAAAGGAAAATAACTTCTCTGGTTATGTGTGCTGTCTACATAAATCTTTTCGAGCTTTACTCCGGCGGCACTGTAGCAGATTTCGGCATAGGTATTTATATCGGCAACCGCCTTGTTTCCCACGTTATAAATATTCTTTTCTGGCTTTGTCTCTGTCAGTTTATCAATGAATCTGCAAAGATCACTGACATTATAGAATTGCAGTGGCATGGAACCGTCTTCAGGTATATGGAAGGGCATATTTCTTTCTGCACAGTCAAAAACAAATGCTTCCCGGTAAATACACTGATATTTGCCGTAAAAATAAGGTGGACGAAGAATGTATGCACCCGGATATCTTCTCAGAAGCTCCTTTTCAGCTTCAATTTTATTCAGTCCGTAATCTCCCCATATAGTGTTCTTACCAACCGGATCTGATACTGAAAACGGCAGTTCTGTTGTTTCAGGATAAACTGCACTTGAGCTGATAAAAATAATATCACCAAAATTACCGTCAAGTACATCCAGAAGGTTTTTCATTTCACTGCCGGTATAGATATTTACTGCAACAACAAGATCAAAACCAATGCCGGAAAGCTGCGGAAGAGGCTTTGTTTTATCTCCTTCAATTAGCTTTGTTCCGGGCAGCTGGGGGTGTGTATTACGGTTCATTACATAAACTTCGTCACCCTTAAGTACAAAATGCTCAGCAATATATTTACTGACAAAAATTGTTCCCCCTGTTACCAGTACCCTTTTCATAAATCATCATCCTTTACTCTGTGCCGAATATTCTGTCCCCTGCATCCCCAAGACCAGGACAAATATAACAGTTTTCGTTAAGACAGCGGTCAAGGGCTCCTACATAAAGCTGTACATCAGGATGTTTCTCAGTAAATGCCCTGACACCCTCCGGAGCAGCTATTATACACAGACATTTAATTCTTTTGCCGCCCTGTCGTTTTATTTCATCAACAGCGTCAATCAGTGATCCCCCTGTTGCAAGCATAGGGTCAACTACAACAACAAGTCTTTCATCTATAAACGGCGGCAGCTTATCATAATAAACATGAGGCTGATGAGTTTTCTCATCACGATACATGCCTATATGACCGACCTTCGCATTTGGCAGAAGTGACAGTATTCCTCCTGTCATACCAAGCCCGGCACGGAGTATCGGAACAACGGCAGGCTTTTTTCCTGCAAGCACAGGCTGAACGGTCTCTTCAACAGGCGTCTTTATACGGACATCTGTTGTTTCAAGATCAGAAAACGCTTCATAGCCCATAAGCATTGCGATTTCCTCAACAAGCTTTCTGAATTCATTTGTACCTGTTCTTTCATCCCTGAGCATGGTTATTTTATGCTTTATAAGCGGATGATTCATGTAAATAACTTCAGACATATTTTCACCTCCGTATTATTGATGCTATTATTTTAACACAAATCCCGATTATATTCAATCACCTGAAAGAATATATAACAGCCGGACTGATATTCATTGAAGTACTGTGCTTTTTTATTATATGCAGTAAATATCATCATACCTGCCTCTGTTATTCCGGCACTTTTATAAAGATGCTATATTTCTGCTAATAATGACATCACAGGTAAATACTATTATCATTTTCATAAGTGCAGACCGCTGTAATAATTTTTATTAATAAAAATATCTACATATTTTACCAGCAGTTTATTGTAATAATGAACTGAATTCTGCAGATAATAAGAACACAGCAGGAATGATTCTTGCTGTGAAGGAGGAATCTGAGGCATAACAGTGCACTGCAGGTATTATGCCCTGATTCAGCCTGCAGTGCAGATAATCTCTGCTGTACCGCCGGTAAAAACGGCTGTATCAGAATTTTTATAAAAGGAGATGCTATTATGTCTGATAATTCTAACTCAATCAACGTCCCCGAAGCAAGACAGGCTATGGAACAGTTCAAGATGGAGTGTGCTAACGAAGTAGGCGTTAACCTCAAGCAGGGTTACAACGGTGACCTCACATCTCGTCAGGCTGGTTCTGTAGGCGGACAGATGGTAAAGAAAATGATCGAAGCATACGAGAGAAGTATGTAATCTTTAATGTTTATTTGATTAAAATAACATTATGATCTGAAAAGCAGCCTCCCCTGTTTTTACTGAACAGGAGAGGCTGCTGTTATTATTCATCAGCCGTATGCTTTATTCTTTCATACACTGCAAAGGTATAATTATATTTACCCTTATGCTCAGCTGATATGGTTTTTATATACTTATCTTTATCAAACTCCGGAAAAAACACATCTCCGAAAAATTCTGCATCTATCTCTGTAAGATAAATCCTGTCGGCAACAGGCAGAGCTTCCTTATACACGCTGCAGCCTCCGCAGATAAATACTTCCTGACTTTTTGTATTTGCAAGCGCAGCTTCAAGCGTGGGAACGGTGATACAATTATCCGCAAAATAGTTATTTATTGATGATATTATAATATTGAATCTTCCCGGCAGAGGATGTCCGATGCTTTCGTATGTCTTTCTGCCCATTATAACTGTTTTACCCATAGTAAGCTTTTTAAAGTATGCAAGATCCTCAGGAATATTCCACGGAATACTTCCGTTTAAACCAATCACTCCGTTTTTTGCTGCAGCCGCTATTATTGATATCATTCTTTATCTCCCATAAACAAGCTATATAAATATAAAGCCTTATATTACAGCTCCCTGAGAAGCTGAGCCGCTGTCTTATTCAATACCGGATGCCGGACAGTTGGGGCAATTTTTGTAAGCGGAGCGAGAACAAAGCTTCTGTTATGCATATCTGCATGTGGTATTGTAAGCTTTTCGCTGTCAATGATAAGCGAATCATACAGGAGAATATCCAGATCGAGGGTCCTGGGGCCCCAATGGATCAGACGTTTTCTTCCTGCCATATTTTCAATATCATGCAGTCTGTCGAGCAGGGTGAAGGGATCCAGATATGTTCTGAGTAACAGTACACCATTGAGAAAATCATCCTGTCCGACATTGCCATAGGGCTTTGTTACAATAAAATCTGACACTTTCTCCACATGACAGCCCTCAAGCTTATCAAGCTCTCTGACAGCCGTGTCAAGATACCACTTAACATCGCCGATATTTGAGCCTAAACCAATATATGCCCTATGCCAGGATCTTTCTGTTTTCACAGCAACATCCTGAACATGAAGTCCTATAGGCGCCCATGGCTTTTTTACTTCTATAACAAGACCGCTTATCAAAGGAAATTCCTCCAGCAAAAGACCTGCAAGTCTCTGTGCTGCGGTTTCAATCAGTCTGAAGGTATTTTCCTGCATAAATTTACATATAAGTGAGCAGACCGCAGAATAGTCAACAGAAAGGTTTAAATCATCCTTACCGGCAGCTTCTGAAAAATCAGTATAAAGCTCTGCACTGACCAGAAATTTCTGACCAAGAGTATTCTCCTCCGGTAATACTCCATGCTTTGCAAATACTTCAAGCTCTCTGATCAATATTGTATCCTTCATTCCATTCACCCCATGCACTACAATATAGTTATTTACCGAGAATTGCTCTTGTCATACGTATAGCTCTGAGATTTTCCCTGACATCATGTACCCTTACAAAAGCGCATCCGCTCATGACAGCTGACACGGTTGTAACAAGAGTTCCCTCCAGCCGCTGATCTGCAGGAAGATCCAGAGTAAGACCAATAACAGATTTTCTTGAACAGCCAAGAAGAACCGGATAACCCTTATCAGTAAGCTTATTAAGGTTTCTTAGTACCAGCAGATTCATCTCATATGTCTTTCCGAAGCCTATACCCGGATCAAGTATAATCCTGTCCTCAGCTATTCCTGCCTGTTTCGCAAGAGAAACACATTCCAGTGTCTCATTAACAAAATCCTGAGTGAAATCATTATAGACTGCTTCCGATTTATTATGCATCAGACAGCATGCGGCTCCGCTCTGTGCAATTACCCTGCCCATTTCCGGGTCAGCCTTCAGACCCCAGATATCATTAACCATATCTGCGCCATGCCTGACAGCCTCTGCTGCTACCTCTGATTTATAGGTATCCACAGAAACAGGTATATCAAAACTGCTGCGTATCCTGTCAATTACCGGAATCACACGTTCTATTTCTTCCCCGGCACTGATTTTTTTATACCCCGGTCGGGTCGATTCTCCTCCGATATCAATAATTGATGCCCCTTCGTTTATCATGCTTTCGCAGTGACGAAGAGCATCATCCATGTTAAACCACTTTCCTCCGTCGGAAAAAGAATCCGGCGTAACATTCAGTATACCCATGACATATGTATTATTCTTTACATCAAAATCGTAATTTCCTATTTTCAAGATATTCCTCCGTTAATATTCAAGACCGGGATTTTTACTGTATTCATCCCAGTAACACTCATTCTTTGCAGTACATTCATAGCAGCGTCTTGAAAGCTTATCAGCTTTTCTCAGAAGCATACCCAGTGTACTGTGTTCGCTTTTACAGCTGTGTCTGTGAAACAGAATAGCTGAACAAATGTCCTCTGTTTCATTTTCATCATATCCGCTCTCAGGCAGTATTTCCCTTGCAAAGGATACACTTGCCTCGTTATGGGGTATGCCCTTCTCATACTGCTCAAGCCTGCCTATATCATGCAAAAGAGCAGCAGCATATATTATATCTGCTGGAATGCTGCAGTTTTCTTCAAGAGACAGAATATACATTATTCTTGCAACATCCAGAAAATGTCCAAGATCATGACGGCAATACAGCCGGTCTTTCTCGAGAACGGTTATTCTGTTCAGCCGGAACTGATATTTTTCGTTTTTATATATTTTATCGTATCTGTTCACGCTCTGAGCATCTCCATAAACATTTTCTGCTTCACTATATCGTCCCTGAAGCAACCTCTTAATGCATAGGTCACCGTTTTGCTTCCTGGTTTTTTTATGCCCCTCATTGTCATGCACATATGTTCTGCTTCTATCATAACCATAACTCCCTGGGGAGAGATATTCTTTTCCAGTGCATCAGCAATCTGCACCGTAAGCTGCTCCTGTATCTGCGGACGCCTTGCGTATACCTCAACGGTTCTTGCAAGCTTACTGAGTCCCACAACCTTACCGTCGGGTATATAAGCTATATGTGCCTTACCGTAGAAAGGCAGAAGGTGATGCTCACAGGTGGAATAGAAGGTTATATCCTTTTCAAGTACTATTTCATTATTGCTGACCGAAAACTGCTTTGAAAGATGCTCGGATGCATCGCTGTCAAGTCCGCCGTATATTTCCTCGCACATTCTTGCCACACGATCAGGTGTTTCCAGCAGACCTTCCCTCTGGGGATCCTCTCCTATGCCCTCAAGAAAAAGTTTTACCGCTTCTTTTATCTTATTGCTGTCCATAAAAAATCCTCCCATGCAGCTGCTCTTTTTCCGCGGCTGCACGGGAGTAAAACATGCCGAAATGATATCAGCGTATATTATCCATGAAGCAGCGGAATGCGGAACAAAAATCGCAAGATATCTTTTCGTCCCGATAACAACTTCCTGTTTACCGGGCACTTAACGCTTTTGCTCCTACTCTGCAAAATGTTTATTTCCATTTTTCTTTGACACCGCACATATTATAGCGACGTCTCCATACCTATATTATCACATATTCCCTCAACAGTCAACCAGCGCCGGCGAGCCGCCGGTGCCGCAACGCGATGGTGTCGCTTCACTTACGTTACGCTCTAAATGCGCCTGACTATTCTGCTGCCCGCGGTGCTGCTGTAATTGCTTGGTTTGCTTAAATTTACGCTGCTAGTCAGAACAGGGAGTCAGCAATCGCCTTACGAACAAAAACTACAATTTACGTTCTGCGCCAGAGGAAAGCGTTCAGCAGCAATCCACCGAAAAAACAATTCTGTCCGTTCGGGGCAGCACATAAAAAAGCCAATGGAGCTATCCACTGGCTTTTTTCGAATTGATACTTGTTCTGTATTTTATTTTTTGCCGAACTTTCTTCTGTTTGATCTTGTAAACCATGATCTGGGACTGAGAGCAAGCAGCAGGGGATATATTTCCAACCTGCCGAACAGCATGGCTACAGTCAGAATGATCGTGGAAAAGTCCGAGTAATCACTGTATCCGCCCATTGGTCCTACAACTGCAAAACCCGGGCCTACATTGTTCACGCATGAAACAGCTGCCGAAAGATTTGTTTCCATATCAAAAGGCTCAACGGATATCAGCAGGAAGGTTCCGAATATAAGGAAGAAATAAAGTGCGAAATATGCGCTGACACCTGATATAGTGTTCTGGTCAACTGTTTTTCCGTCAACCTTTACGGCTGAAACAGATCTGGGATGCAGCAAATGACCTATATCTCTTTTTACTGTCTTGGAAAGTATCATTACCCTTATCATTTTCAGACCGCCGGCAGTGGAACCTGCACATCCGCCGACGAACATAAGAACAAACAATACAGCTTTTGACAAAAACGGCCATGTATTGAAGTCCACCGAAGAAAAGCCAGACGTGGAGCTAATCGACAAAACCTGGAAAAAAGCATGGCGGATGCTGTCATGTAAGTTATTGTATATCGGATAGATATTCAAAGTAATAATTCCTGCTGAAATTGCCACCATTGCTGAATACACCAGAAGCTCCGAATTTTTGATAACGGGAATAAACTTTTTGAGTATCAGCATATAATACAGGTTAAAATTCAGGCTGAAAAGGTACATGAATACTATAACCACCCATTGTAAATATGGGTTGTAGGAACCCAGGGAATCAGCTTTTATTCCGAATCCGCCTGTACCTGCAGTGCCGAGAGCATGGACAATACTGTCGAATATCGGCATACCGCCCAGAAGCAGTGCTGCAAATTCAAGTACCGTAAGCGCCAGATAAATAATATACAGGATCTTGGCAGTATCCTTGATTTTGGGTACAAGCTTGCCAATAACGGGGCCTGCCATTTCTGCACGCATAATATGCATTGACCTGCCGGATTCAGCCGGGGCTATTGCCATAATAAGCACAAGTACTCCCATGCCGCCTATCCAGTGAGTAAAGCTTCGCCAGAAAAGCATTCCGTGGCTCATTTTTTCAATGTCAGTCAGTATCGTTGCACCTGTAGTTGTAAATCCGCTTACCGTTTCAAAAACCGCATCTACATAATTGGGTATCTCTCCGCTGATAAAAAAAGGCAAAGCACCGAACAACGACAGAAAAACCCAGGATGACGCAACTATTGCAAAGCCTTCTCTTGCATAGATTACCTTGTCATGAGGCTTGATAAAAATCACCGTAAGAAATCCAAGAACGGCGGTGATTGCTATAGTTGCAGAAAATGCTGTAACACTGTTCCATTCCCAGTAAATAAAGCTTACAATAAGCGGAAAAATAAGCAACACTGATTCAAGCACCAGCATCTGCCCTAACCGCTTGAGTATCATTCTTCTGTTCATCATAGCTGCATTCTCACCTCAGTATATCAGATAGATCGTTCAGTCTGTTTTTGGATGCAACTATTACCCTGTCGCCTTCTGCAATATAATCATTACCAGTAGGCAGTATAGAATTCCGGTTTCGTATTATTCCCACAAGAAGAACATTTGCCTTCATTTTCAGATCCTTAAGCGGTATATTTACCGCTCTGAAATCAGCCTTGACATTGAATTCAAGCACTTCAGCCTTATCATCCATAATCTTATAAAGCGTTTCCACGCTGCTGCCCAGTGAATTCTCAAGTGCTCTTGCGTATTGTACTACCTTGTCGGCTATTATCGTTTTCGGTGAGATTACCGTATCAATCCCCAGATTATTCGCCATTGCCGCCAGTTCACTTCTGTTTACCTTTGCAATAACCTTAGGAACGTGCTTACCTGAAGCAAATATTGAAATCAGGATATTTTCCTCATCCATTCCGGTAAGTGCAACAAAAGCGTCTGTTGTGCCTAGACCCTCTTCTTCCAGGATCTCCTGCTGTGCTCCGTCGCCGTTTATTATTACAGCCCTGGGAAGAAGCTCTGAAAGCTCATCGCAGCGCGCCGGATCGTTTTCAACTATCTTTACCCTGTGACCGGATCCGATAAGCTTTACCGCAAGATAATATGCGATACGGCTGCCACCCAGCAGCATAATATTACGCGCCTGTTTTCTTTCAAGGCCTATAGTTCTCATAAGCTTGATTATTTCAGAAGCTTCACCGGTCAGACCAATCTTATCACCCTGTCTGAGCACAAAATTACCGTCCGGGATATAAACGTCGTCGCCCCTTTTTACTACCGATACCAGGAATTTTTCCTTGAATTTATTTCTGATATCCATAAGCTTAAGATCAATAAGCGGAGAACCCTCGTTTATCACTATTTCAATTATTTCAAAATTTCTGCCCGAAAATGATTCTATCTTCACAGCCGACGGTATTTTAAGTATGTTATACATTTCTCTGGCCGCATACATTTCGGGGTTGATTATCAAAGAAAGATCAAGCTGCTGCTTTAAAAACGCAAGACTTTCGGGATTATATTCCGGCTTCCTGATCCTTGCTATAGAATGTTTTGCTCCCATCCGCCTGCTTATATAACAGCACAGCATATTGAACTCGTCAGAAGCGGTAACAGCGATAACCAACTGCGCACTCTGCACTCCTGCTTCCTGCAGTGTTTCACAGTCTGTTCCGCTGCCGCATACGGTCATTACATCATAGATATTGGTAATGCTGTCCAGCAATGCCGGGTTATTATCAACAGCCACAACATCATGTCCCTCTTCAACAAGACTTGCAACAACCTTTGCGCCGATCTTTCCGCAGCCTACAACTACGATCTTCATAACTACCTCACTAAAATCATCAATAATCCATGCCGGAAACAACAGTTCCGGCGTTATTATTTTATCTCCGGTCTTCCTGCCGGACAAAAAATGTATCACTATTATAATATAACAAATAAAAAATATGTCAAGGGTATTTGTTAAAGATATTTATCCAAAGGATTCACAAACTATGGATCACTTTTTTGTGAAATAATAAATATGGCTTATTTTTCTTTCAAAGCATCAATTCAGCAGCTTTCCCGGAATAATCCACAGGCACAGCAAAATCAGGTGCAAAATGCTCACGATTGTTCAGTCGGGCCCTTTTGTCAGTGTAATTACCCTCATAAAGAATTTCTGAATTTATTTATTATCATTGTGTTGTAAGTCATGATATCTGTGTTATAATTAGGATAGCACGAGGCTGCATAATTATTCTTTACAATAAAATAAGCGGCTTCACCCTCGGTAAAGCCGCTTTGTAAGAGAAACGGAGGATATTGATGTCAATGCTTGATAACAATAATGATAACCCTGTGCATGATCCTGCTCTTGCCGGACTTGATGACGAAGATACAACTATTCCTCCGTCTGAACGGTTCAGACGAAAAATATTCAAAATGGTATCAGTGGGTGTTGTCGATGTTTTTATCAATCAGTTCTATGATGTGCTCAGCACCTCTATGCTCGTCATCAACCTGTTAATAACTATACTGAATACATATTCACAGATACGTGAGAAATACGGTTTCATTTTTGACCAGGTGGAGCTGGTCACCGTTATTTTCTTTGCAGTTGATTATGTATTAAGACTGTACACTGCAAAATGTCTTTATCCCAACAGAAGCCATTTTCGGGCAGTGGTAAAATATATTTTTTCATTCACAGGAATAATAGACTTTTTATCTTTCTTTCCGTATTTTATGCCCATGTTCTTTCCTGCCGGGGCTGCCGTGTTCAAAATGTTCAGAGTCGCAAGAATACTGCGCCTGTTCAGAATAAATGCCTATTATGATTCCCTTAATGTTATTACCGAGGTATTGATGAGAAAGCGTCAGCAGCTTATGTCCTCAATATTTATCATACTTGTCATGATGCTGGCTTCGAGCCTTTGTATGTACAGCATAGAAAATCCGGAGCAGCCTGAAGTATTCAGCAATGCCTTTTCCGGCATTTGGTGGTCAGTTTCCACCCTGCTTACTGTAGGCTACGGTGATATCTACCCTGTTACAACTGCCGGAAAAGTAATGGGTATCATAATAGCATTCCTTGGTGTGGGTATTGTAGCTATACCCACCGGTATTATTTCTGCAGGCTTTGTTGAACAGTATTCCCGTCTGCAGAGTATCGGAAACGGCGAGGAGCAGGATGTACATTTTATCAAGATAGAGCTTAAAGAACATGATAAATGGGCAGGAAAAAGGGTGATGGATCTTTCTCTGCCCGAGGGAATGATAGTAGCCGTTATTATCAGAGGCGAGGAAACTCTTATCCCCAGGGGAATAGTCAGACTGAAAGCAGGTGATCAGCTTATTATCGGAGCAGATTCGATAAAGGGTAACAAGCCTGTTTACCTTAAGGAAATAACTATCCGCCGCAGCCACCGCTGGAACGGTCAGATGCTTAAGGATCTGGATATTTCCAGACAGACTTTCATAGTAATGATCAAGCGAAACAACAAGACCATTATCCCCAAGGGAGATTTTATTTTCCATGAAGATGATAACGTAATACTGTATTCAAAGGTAAGAAACAGGATATCTGAAGACGAAAAAAAAGATGAGCTGTAAAAGTCTTTTATTCACCTGAGGAAAGAGTTTTCATATCCAGCAGCATTGCAGCAGTGGATTCAGCCCATGAATAATCCTTCATGTATTCTCCCTTGAAAAGGCTGCCGTATCTTACGGGGGAAGCAAGAAACATATAGTAGTCACATTCTATTCTTCCGATATCTATACAACACTGCCCTCTGGATTTGATAAAGATGTCGTCTATGCCGTATTCAGAAAGTGTGCTGACGATACTGTTTACAGCTCGTCTGTAAAGCTGCTTTGCATTTTCGTCAAAGGGTCTGTCCGGCCATAGCTTGTCTATAGCTTCACCGGCTTGTACAAATGAACCTCTCCGGTCAATGCAGAGAGCAAAAAGCTCCTTTGCTTTTTTGCTGCGGAATCTTACGATTTTGCTGCCAAAAAATACATCAAAGCTGTTAAATGCTGTTATCCTGATACTTTCAATTCTTTTCTCAGAACTTCCGGCATCAGTTGAAAAAGCTATGCTTTGGGTGTTTCGTTCACATTTTTGGGTGTAAGCAAGTCCTTGCGGGTTTTGGTCACTTTCAGGAAGATAAATGCAAATATCTCCGGGCCTGATCCGCAGACCGGTCTTTTCAGGAAAATCCTCGATAAAATACAGATCTATTCCATGTCTGCCCAGCAGCTCCAGTAGGGCTTTTCTTGTCTGTTCATGACTGCCGTTCACGATTAGACGCATAACATTCACCTCATTTGTGATTATTTTGTATGATTATATGACATATTATAGCATTTGTCAAGGTTATTATTCAATTTTTTTGTGATATATTATTTCCTTTTATAGTAAGGATTAACGGATGCCGGATTATTTATTCCGGTTTTATTCCGGGGAGGTGTTGAATTGTTGAAAAAATACATACTCGCCCTGGACGAGGGCACAACAAGCGTAAGAGCTATTTTGTTTGACAAAAACGCTATAGTGATATCCAAGGCTCAGCATGAATTCAGACAGATATTCCCACAGCCGGGGTATGTTGAGCATGATGCGATGGAGATATATGCAAATCAGTATGCTGCTGCAGCTGAATGTATAGCAAAGAGCGGAATATCTCCGGCTGAAATTGCAGGCATAGGTATTACAAATCAGAGAGAAACCACCGTTGTGTGGGATAAGCATACGGGCAAACCGGTATGCAACGCAATAGTCTGGCAGTGCAGAAGAACCGCCCCTATCTGCAGACAGGCTGAAAAAGACGGCATGACTGATATAATAAGGGAAAAAACAGGTCTGCCCATAGACGCATATTTCAGTGCAACTAAGATCAGATGGATACTTGATAATATTCCCGGGGCAAGGGAAAAGGCAGATAAGGGAGATCTGCTGTTCGGAACCATTGACTGCTGGCTGCTGTGGAAGCTGACAGACGGAAAGGTTCATGCAACGGATTATACCAATGCTTCAAGAACAATGCTTTATAATCTGCGTACTGCTGACTGGGATGATGAGCTTTTGCAGTATTTCGGCATACCACGCTGTATGCTGCCGGAAATCAGAAGCAGCAGCGAAATATACGGTTATGCAAAGCTTATGGGGGAATCTGTTCCCATCTGCGGAATAGCCGGAGATCAGCAGGCAGCACTTTTCGGACAGGCATGTTTTTCACCCGGAGAAGCAAAAACCACCTACGGCACTGGCTGTTTTCTCCTGACAAACACCGGAAACGAGCTGGTAAAAAGCTCCAACGGACTTATTACAACTGCTGCAGCATCTGTAAAGGGAGATCCTCTCCGCTATGCGCTGGAGGGCAGTGTTTTTATCGGTGGAGCAGTAATACAATGGCTTCGTGACGGAATGGGAATTATCCGTGAAGCAGAGGACAGCGAATATTTCGCAAAAAAGGCAGCAGATACAGGGGGCGTTTATATTGTACCTGCATTTGCAGGTCTTGGCGCACCCTATTGGAATATGAATGTCAGGGGTACAATAACCGGCATCACAAGAGGAACTACAACAGAACATCTGATAAGGGCAGGTCTTGAATCTATTGCATACCAGACCAATGACCTTCTTACAGCTATGAAAGCGGATTCCGGTCAGGAAATACCGGTTCTGAAGGTTGACGGCGGTGCTGCTTCAAACGATTTTCTTATGCAGTTCCAGTCGGATATATCCGATACGGCAGTTCTCAGACCTGCTTCCGGTGAGGCAACAGCAGCAGGTGCAGCATTCCTCGCCGGACTGGCTTCAGGATTTTTCTCTGATCAGAATGAAATAAAGGAGCTTTGCAGAAACGACAGGGTATTCCGCCCGGAAATGTCTCAAAATATACGCACAAAACTGCTTAAAGGCTGGCAATGTGCAATAAAAGCAGCCTTTGCCGGAATACCTCAGGAATAATATATTAAACAGACAGGTGATAAAAATGGAAATAAATGTAGTAGAAAAAAAAGTACTTTCATCAGACGGAATTCATAAGCTTGCAGGAAAGGTGTTTATTCCCCAGGGAGAAATAAAAGGACTATTTCATATAGTCCACGGAATGCAGGAACATATGGGCTACTATGAACACGCACTGCGGGAAATAGCAAGCCGGGGATATGTGGCTTTCGGATATGATCACCTTGGTCACGGACATACAGTAAAGGATGAATCCGAACTGGGCTTTATTGCTAAAAAGGACGGTTGGAAATATCTCGTAAATGATGTTGCTGTTTTCGGCAGAGAAATGAAAAGGGAATACGGTGAGGATCTGCCGTATATACTTCTGGGTTTCAGCATGGGATCCTTCATTGTAAGGCTTTCAGCCGAAAAGGACGGTATTCAGGATAAGCTTATCATAGGAGGAACCGGAGGACCCAATCCTGCAGCTGTCTCCGGAATTGGTCTCTGCCGTCTTTCGGCGCTGATGAAAGGACCTCGCCATTGTTCCAAATTCATTGATTCACTTATTTTCGGAAATTACAACAAAAAATTCAAGGAAAATGATCATTTCAGCTGGCTCAGCAACGATAAGGAGTACAGACAAAGATGTGCAGAAGACAAGCTCAGCGGATTTCCTTTCACAGTATCCGCAACGGAAGACCTTCTGCATCTGTTCTGTAATTCCAACAGGTCAGGATGGTTTTCATCAGCAGTGACCAAAAAGCCTATTCTTCTAATATCAGGAGTTGACGATCCGGTAGGAAATTACGGTCTTGGTGTTCAGAAGGTGTACAAAGGACTTAAAAAGTATACTGACAATGTAGAATTAGTACTGTACAAGGGTTGTCGTCATCACATTTTCAATGATCTGTGCACTGAAAAAGCAATAGAGAAGATTCTCGATTTTGCCGGAAATTAAAGAACCGGTAGCACTCTGATTGTCTTTGACTATCCCCCTCGCTTCGGCTGCTGCTGAACACTTTACTCTGGTGCTGAGCGTCAACTGTGGTTTATTGTTCGTAAGACAGTTGCTGACTCCCTGTTCTGACTAGCAGCGTAAGTCTAAGTAAACTTAGCAATTACAGCAGCACCGCGGGCAGCCAGACAGTCAGGCGCATTAAGAGCGTAACGCAGTGAAGCGACGCCATCGCGTTGCGGCACCGGCGGCTCGCCGGCGCGTTTAGGGTCCAGCGTCACGCTGGCGGCTCGCCGGGATGGGTTGACTTTAGAAGTGAATTCTGGTAATATTAGGGTGAGGGTTT
>ONDB01000081.1 GCA_900316485.1 uncultured Eubacteriales bacterium | reverse complement strand
TATAATATACCTTTTTCGTCATAAATTCAATATTTTTACCTGATTTTTTATTTAAAATATATTAAATGTCTTTTTCAGCTTACAGTCCATCTGCATCCATCATCTGTATAAAACCGCCCGGGATCATATTTTTATTCAGGAAATTCCCTGAGTCCCTTAGGATATTTGTTTTTAAGTCTGCCGCCGGAGCATTTTCCGAAGCCGGTTATCATACCCTCTATTGCAACGGCAGTATATCCTTTTTCTCCGCCCCAGTCTATTTCCTGACCGCTGAGATATTTTCCGGCATCGGGGTCGCTGCAGCCAAGATGCAGAACACGCCTGAGATCCGCCGGCTCTGCTGTTGTAAAAAGTGAATGTGCAGGCTCTATGCGACCCTTTACAATTTCGCCGGCATAGATACCGCTGCGGATTATTCCCGGCGCTTTCAGTCCTTCAAGCCCCGAAGGACGCAGAAATACGCTGCTGCCCATAACCTCAGGCACATAATCAGGAACCCTTACAAAAATATCATTGAGAAAACCGTCAATAAGCTTTTTCTGCTCACGTGACGGCGGAGTAAATCTTCCCCGGGGCAGGTCATTTGGAACAGCGTTTCCTTTTTTCCGGAAACGGGCTGCAAAATGTCCTTCTCCGCCTTCCATAGGGGTGATCCTTACGGCATTTTTATATGCAGTGGGTCTGCCGAAACTTATTTCCAGATCATATGGCTCCAGCTGCGGACATTCCTCCAGCAGCTTTTCCACGGTCATTTCATTTTCCTCAGGAGAAAACGTGCAGGTGGAATACACCAGCACACCCCCCTCACGCAGGGCAAGAACAGCATTTTTAAGTATTGAAAGCTGACGTTCTGCGCAGGATAATACCTGTTCCCTGCTCCACTGGGAAACAGCTTCGTTATTCTTGCGGAACATTCCCTCACCGGAGCAGGGCGCATCCACCAGCACACGGTCAAAACAGCCCTCCAGCTCAGGACAAAGCACCTCGGGATAGCAAGAGGACACCACTCCCGCAGCTATACCCATTCTTTCGGAATTTGAAAGAAGTATCCGTGCACGGCTTTTTATGGGTTCATTTGACCAGATCAGACCGCTGCCTCCCAGCAGGGATGCAAGCTGAGCCGATTTTCCTCCGGGAGCAGCGCAAAGGTCAAGCACCCTGTCCCCGGGCCGGGGATCAAGAAGCTCTGCGGCGCATGAAGCGGAAGGCTCCTGCACATAGAACGCTCCAGCATGATGCAGCGCCAAAGCCCCTATTCCTTCTGTTCCGGGGGGAATATAGTATCCGCTGCTATAGAAAGGAGATGGCTCCGCTGCAAAGGGCAGAAGCGGAAGAAGGGTATCCGGATCAGTTTTCAGATGATTTACGCTGATGCCCCTGTAGGGCATTTTATTGAATTCATTCAGATATTTTTCTGTATCATCGCCGAGAACTGTTTCCAGCTCGCCGATAAATGAATCAGGAAGTATCATTTGTTCCTCGTTTTCTGCCCGATGGAACGGGCTGTTTTTGCCGGCTGACAGATCAGGCACAGGTGATCATATCATGGGGCAGTTTTTTAAAAAATTTGCAAAGCTGGATAAAAATGCATCTGTCCCTTATGCTGCATATTCTGAATTATTCAGTCAATAATATATGCGTGGGACAGATTTCCCACAGCTCAGTCTGATAATACACGGCTGAAAAACAGATCAAGGAGTTTTTACAATGAGCAAAAACAAGCACAAGACCCAGCAGGGCACAGACTGTCTTGACTGCCTGGACTGCACCGATTCAAAGAGCAGCAAGGATCATGCAAAGGACAGCTGCAGCAACAAAAACGCACAGGACTGCAGAGACTGAAGCAGCCCGTTTTTCACGGCAGCTGTAACACAGCTGCTCAGAAAGCACCAAAAAGCATGAAAGCTCCCGGCATCAGGCTGCCGAGCTTATTGACCTGATAATCTTCTTCGCTGGCTGCGCTGATTATCTCGAAATCCTTATCGCAGAATTCCGTCATAAACTGCCGGCACATTCCGCAGGGCATACAATATTTTGCTCCCAGCATAGGATTATCCTTTTTTTCTCCGGTTATACAGACAGCGACAAATTTTCTTTCACCGCTGCTTATAGCTGCGGCAAAAGCACTTCTTTCTGCACAGGTCCCCACAGGGAAGGAGCTGTTTTCAACATTCACTCCCGTATAGATCCTGCCTGATTCAGAAAGCAGTGCTGCGCCTACATAAAAACCCGAATAGGGCGCATATGCATTGCTGCGAACCTCCAGGGCTGCTCTGATAAGCGCCTGTTTATCATATTCTGCCATAATATTCCCTCGCTTTCACTATATGGATCTTATCTGCATTTGTAGGACTGCACCGGGATAAAGAACTTATTCCGCAACAATGATTGTGCCGTTGGGAGTATCCTTGATGGTAATGCCCTTAGCCTTAAGCTCGTCACGGATCCTGTCTGCCTCTGCCCAGTTCTTGTCCTTTCTTGCCTGTGTGCGCTGGTCGATAAGCGCCTGAATTTCGTCATCAACACCTTCGTCCTTTTCATTATACAGCAGCCCCAGCACATCTGCAAGCTCGCCGTAAAGTGAAAGTGCAAAATCACAAAGCTCCTTTGAAGGCTTTGTCCGGGGATTAAGATTAGTATTGATATCTCTTGCAAGCTCAAAAAGTGCTGTGATGGCATCAGCGGTATTAAGGTCATCCTCCATTACCCTTATAAAATCATCCTTGTGCTTAAGAAGCTTATCCTTGATTTCCTGTTCTCCCTGCTTAAGGCTGCCCTGGCTGTTGGCAGCAAGGAAACGCAGATCCTCACGGCAGTTATAGAGTCTGTCGAGGGATGCCTTGCACTGGTTGATAATATCTATAGAATAGTTAATGGGACTGCGGTAATGAGATGATACCATCAGATAGCGAATCGGCTCATATCCGTATTTTTCAGCAACGTCACGGACGGTAAAGAAATTGCCCAGTGACTTTGACATTTTCTTATTATCCACATTTATATAACCGTTATGCATCCAGTAATTAGCAAAAGGCTTTTCATTTGTGCATTCACTCTGTGCGATCTCGTTTTCATGGTGAGGGAAAATAAGATCCTGACCGCCACAGTGAATATCTATTGTTTCGCCCAGATAGCGCTTTGCCATAGTCGAGCACTCGATATGCCAGCCGGGTCTGCCCTGCCCCCAGGGAGATGTCCATGAGGGTTCTCCGGGTTTAGCTCCCTTCCAGAGTGCAAAATCCATAGGATCCTCTTTTGTATCGCCTATCTGTATTCTTGCGCCGGCTTCAAGCTCTTCAAGAGGCTGATGTGAAAGCTTGCCGTATTCCTTGAATTTATTGGTACGGAAATATACATCTCCGTATTCAGTAGAATATGCATAGCCCTTTTCTTCCAGTGTCTTTATCATATCCAGCATCTGAGAGATATTTTCCGTAGCCTTGGGATGAACGGTAGCTTCACGGACGTTAAGACCCTTTGCATCTGTTTTATACTCTCTGATATATTTTTCAGATACCGTCCTATAATCCGAGCCTTCCTCATTCGCCCTGTTGATAATCTTATCGTCAATATCGGTGAAATTCTGTACAAAGGTTACTTTATAGCCTCTGTATTCCAGATATCTTCTGAGTATATCAAAAACGCAGATAGGTCTTGCATTACCGATATGGATATAGTTATAGACTGTAGGACCGCAGGCATAGATCTTCACCTCGCCCTGGGTGAGTGTTTTCAGTTCTTCCTTTTTTCCTGTCATTGTGTTATAAATCTTCATAGCTTTTCTCCTTTTCTGTTTATTAATTCTGATTTCAATCAGATTCCTGCTCCGTTTTCAAATTCGTCAAAAGCATTGCTCAGCTCTGTAAGACGCTGATCAAGATTAACGAGCCTTTCTTCAACAGGATCAGTGTAATGAATCTGGTCAAGGCTTTCACACGGGGAGCTTCCTACTCTTTCGCCGTTAAGCTTGACTACCTTCGCAGGCACGCCCACCGCCGTTGCATTATCCGGTACCTCAGTCAGAACAACTGCTCCTGCCGCTATTCTGGCATTATCTCCAACACGGAAAGGTCCCAGTACCTTTGCGCCGGAACCCACAAGCACATTATTGCCCAGTGTAGGATGTCTTTTTCCGTGATCCTTACCTGTTCCACCCAGGGTCACACCCTGATAGATAGTACAGTTGTCGCCTATTTCGGCAGTTTCGCCTATGACAACCCCCATTCCGTGGTCAATAAACAGACCTCTGCCTATTGTTGCCCCGGGGTGGATCTCTATACCTGTCCTATGACGTGAATTCTGTGAAATCAGTCTTGCAATGAATTTCATATTGTGTCTGTAAAACCAGTTTGCTCTTCTGTGAGCCCTTACAGCCTTGAAGCCTGAATACAGGAAATATACCTCAAACCTGCTTCTTGCTGCCGGATCCCTTGCCATTATGGAATCAAGCTCCGCCTTAAGCTCATCAAACATATACCGACCTCCGATCTTATTATGATGCTGAAAAAAAAGCCGCAGCACCCCAAAAGGGACGCCGCAGCGTGGTTCCACCCAATTTCAGTGCAAAGTTGTCTTTGCACCCTCTGATCCTTAACGCAGATAATACGCACAAAGCTAATCACACAATGCTTTCGCCCTGTGAGCTGATAGAGTGCATTCGCAAAGGCTGCCTTTACAGGCTTACACCAGCCGCCTGTTCTCTGAAAAAGGTTTCTGCCTGCTACTATTCTCCGTCATAGCCTAAAAATTCCGAAGCCCCAGGGCTCCGACAAACTGTTACAATGATATTATACTATATTTTTCCGGAAATGTTAATAGTCCGGGAAAATTTTTTTCATTCCCTCATTTTATAATCCTTATCCTCATCTATCATGCCCAGCATGATATCAGCGATTTTCGGATCCAGCTGTGTGCCTCTTACTCTTACAATTTCCGCCCTGATAGCAGCCTGAGGCATGGCATCACGATAGCTTCGCTTTGAGGACATAGCATCATATGCATCTGCCACAGCGATAATCCTTGCTTCAAAGGGGATATCCTCTCCGGCCTTACCGTCAGGATAGCCTTTGCCGTCATATCGTTCATGGTGCCAGCGTGCCCCATGGTAAAGATCAGGCATTGCAGTTATCTTTTTGAGCACCTGCGAACCTATTGCCGGGTGCTGTTTAATAACAGCATATTCCTCATCGTTCAGCTTACCTTTTTTATTTATTATCTCATCAGGTATGCCTATCTTTCCGATATCATGAAGCATTGCCATGAAATAGATATCCTTGATAAACTTTTCAGACTGACCAAGTCTTTTTGCCAGTTCTCTTGAATAATCAGCCACCCGCTGTGAATGGCCGTTTGTATATGAATCCTTTGCATCCACCGTTCCTGCAAGGGCAGTAACGACCTGAAAGGATATTTCTTCCAGTTTATAAGCTTCCTCCAGCTTTTTCTGAGACATTTCATCCTTATACACCTGTGACTGGAAAAACATATAGTAAAACAGTATGGAAGATACTATACATACACGCAGTACTATCAGGTTTCCGAATATAGACTCTGTAAATGCACCGACAATCAGAATGACGGTAATAGTCATCAGAACAAACTGTTCAAACCTGTGACCCTTTTTCTTCATCTGAATAGAAAGGATCATCATTATGATAAGATAGAATATCATTACGATATGAGAGAACCATCCCAGGGGACCTCTGTGGAATACCTTATCCGCATCATAGGAATATGCCAGATCCGTAAAATATCCGGAAAGTGAAAACAGGGTATTGACTATCAAAGGTAAAGACAGAATAATCCTGAATCTTTTCCGTTTATCATTTCTGATAACCAGAAGTATCAGGAAATACAGCAGCACCGGCCGAAGAATATATCCCACACTTGTGACCACTATCATCCAGAAGGGGTCGCATGATGTATTCGGCAGGTAGTATTCCAGATTAAAGGTTACAAGCTCAATAAGCGTTATGGCAATCAGCGTATAATATACAAGCCTGAGACTGTGCTCCAGATCCGAATTTATCCATATAAAGACAAACAGGAAAATACAGCCCAGCACAGGAAAGAAATTTACATCAAAAAAATCATAGCCCATGCAAAGACCTCCATTAATTGAAGGAAACATCAATAGTATTTTTCTGCACCGGAATAACAGGTTTCCGCGTACTGCAGGAAAAACAGAAATACCGGCAGAACTGTCAGCGGGCATAAAATCAAAACTATAATAATATCAGGCGTTCCTGTTTCATTTTGCGTTCTTTATGAATTCAGAATTCTGCACAATATATATTACTCCTGAGATAACAGTCAGAGCTGCAGAGATCCACAGCAGCGCCTCTCCTGCAATCCAGAAGGGAACTGACAGTGAAGTTGTATCATTATTGATAAGCTTCATATTTCCAAGCTCCAGAATATACTGAAGTATAAGAATAATCAGCACTGCAATTATCTGGCTTACCGTCTTTGCCTTTCCCCAGCTGTTGGCAGCCACCACCTTGCCCTTTGAGGAAGCTACAAGGCGCATAGCCGTTACCATGAATTCCCGGGATATAATAACCGTCAGTACAATTGCATTCGTCAGTCCAAGCTGCACAAAGCAGGCAAGGGCTGCAAGTATCATAATCTTATCTGCAAGGGGATCGGCAAATTTCCCGAAATCGGTTATCATATTATATTTACGGGCGATCTTGCCGTCAAGGTGATCTGTATAGGAAGCCGCTGCAAATATTATCAGTGCGATAAGATAGTGGTGGGGTATTCCGGGCATAAGCAGAAAAAATATGTAAAACGGCACAAGTATTATTCTCAGAACCGTAAGCTTATTCGGTAAATTCATTTTATCATTATCTCCTGTATATTAAAAGTTATCAGCCTGAAATATCAGCACATTATGCCCATCAGGTCGTAATCAAGGCTGTCTGACACAGCAATGCGACAGACCTCACCGATTCTGGGTCTGGCATCCCCCTCGGTGATGAAATATATCCTGCCGTCAACCTCCGGGGCATCGGCATAGGTTCTGCCGTACCAGCAGCTTGTTTCAGTATCATAGCCTTCACAGAGTACATCTATTCTTTTGCCGATGAATTTCCTGTTGCGCTCAGCCATTATCCTGCCCTGCTGTTCCATAATGATATTCTGGCGGTGACGTTTTGTTTCCTCGTCAAGCTGATCCTTCATGCTTGCTGCAGGAGTATTTTCCTCTATTGAATATGCAAAGCAGCCCAGTCTGTCGAATTTCATTTCCTCCACAAATTCTGAAAGCTCTGCAAAATCCTCCTCTGTTTCACCCGGGAAGCCTGTCATAAGAGTAGTTCTGACAACAATACCGGGAACCCTTTCTCTCAGCTTGTGTACAAGCGCTGAAAGGCTTTCCCTGTCCCCCCGGCGGTTCATCCTTTTCAGGATTCTTGCGCTGCAGTGCTGCATGGGTATATCTATATATTTAAGAAGCTTCGGCTCTTCGGCAAAAACTTCGATTAGTTCATCAGTTATACGCTCAGGGTAGCAGTACAGCACCCTGACGTAGCTTACTTCTTCAATGGCGCACAGCTTTCTCAGAAGCTCCGGCAGAAGTGAACGGCCGCACAGATCCTCGCCGTAGCGTGAGCTGTCCTGGGCTATTACAATAAATTCCTTTACGCCCTTTCTGCCAAGCTCTCTGGCTTCATTCAGGATATCATCCATTGGTCTGCTCCTGAAGCTGCCGCGGATAAGCGGTATAGCGCAGTAAGTGCATTTATTATCGCAGCCCTCTGCTATTTTCAGGTATGAATAATAAAACGGTGTTGAACGGATCCTTCCTCCGCAGAGAGGCAGCTGAGTTTTCTCAGGGTAAAGCTCCACCTTTTTGCTTTCAAGCACCTCTGCAACGACTTCTGAGATATCCTTATTTCCGCCGATACCTACAACTGCATCCACCTCATAAAGCTCCTTCATAACCTCGCTGCGGTAACGTTCTGCAAGGCAGCCGGTTACAATTATCCCCTTTATGATGCCTTCATTTTTCATGCGGACAAGCTCAAGTATCTCCTCGATACTTTCTTCCTTTGCATCTTCTATGAAGCCGCAGGTATTGACGATTGCCACATCACAATATGCCACATTCTTTACAAGCTCGTAGCCCTTTTCCTTAAGACTGTACAGCATCATTTCTCCGTCAACCCGATTTTTTGAACAACCAAGACTGATCATCCCGATCTTTGCAGCCATCATATTCCTCCTTTAACACTATATTATCTGTTCTTTATCATCAAAAGCTCCGGAATGAGAATCTCCGCCCAGCAGCTCTGCCACCCGGCAGCAAAGCCGTCTGACTTCGGCTTAAAGCTCCTCATAGCTGTTCATGGCATCCTTTATATCGTACCATGAAAAGCCCATGGCTCTCAATCCGTTTATCGCCCTCTGTCTGCCCTTTTCATCATTCATATTCCTTGAATATTTCGTCCTTAGCAGTTTTTCTATCTGTTCTGCAGGGTCAGGCTCCAGCTCTTCTGTTATTTCATCAATAAGCTCCCGGTCTATGCCCTTTTTCATCAGCTCAAACGCTACTCTCTTTCCCGGATAATGCTTATTTTCAAAAAGCTGTCTTGCATATTCCACAGCAAAGGCTTCATCGTCGATAAGTCCCAGCTGTTCAAGCCTTTCTATCGCCTTATCGGAAGCTTCCTCTCCAAACAGGGGGACAAGCTTATCTTCTATTTCCCTGCGTGAGCGTGCCCTGTATTCTATAAGATACAAAGCCTTTTCCTTTGCACGGCTGACCTTTGAAGCGTTTATCAGCTCATAAAGCTCTTCGTCTGTAATTTCTGACCCGGTCCTGAAGCCTGACGACACAAGGGTAACTGTATCCACACTGACAGCATATTCTCCGTCAATGTACAGAGCCGTCATTCCTTTTTTCCTTTCCTCTGCTGCAGTTATCAGCATATCAATCCACCATGATATCTATATCCTCATCAGAGGTTCTTGTGCCTGTCTCAGCAGGTGCGGCATCTGCCACGGATGCTGCCGGCTTTGTTTCGGGACGTTCAGCATCTGCAGCAGGCGTTTCATCAGCGGCTGCCTTTTTAGACTTCTTTGCAGTCTGTCTTGAGAAGGTAAGCTTATCCTTATTTGCCATAAGCTCTGCCTCTGCCTTTTCAGCGATTTCAGGATTATTCCTGAGGAATTCCTTTGCATTGTCACGACCCTGACCGATGCGGTTTCCGTCATATGAGAACCATGCGCCGCTCTTTTTGATTATATCAAGCTGAACTGCAAGGTCAAGAAGCTCACCGGTTCTGGAAATACCCTGACCGTACATAATATCGAATTCAGCCTCACGGAAAGGAGGCGCAATCTTATTCTTTACTACCTTAGCCCTTGTTCTGGAGCCGATTATCTCACCGCCTGCCTTAAGGGTATCTATTTTTCTGATATCAATGCGGACAGAGGCGTAGAATTTAAGCGCACGTCCGCCGGGAGTTGTTTCCGGATTGCCGAACATTACGCCCACCTTTTCACGCAGCTGGTTTATGAAAATGGCTACGCAGTTAAGCTTTGAAATAGAACCTGCAAGCTTTCTGAGTGCCTGTGACATAAGTCTTGCCTGCAGTCCCACATGAGCTGCTCCCATATCGCCCTCGATTTCAGCCTTGGGCGCAAGGGCTGCAACAGAGTCTACTACAATGATATCAATAGCGCCTGAACGCACAAGGGCTTCAGCTATTTCAAGAGCATCCTCACCGGTATCAGGCTGGGAAACGAGCAGAGAATCTATATCTACTCCAAGAGCCTTTGCATATATAGGGTCAAGGGCATGCTCAACGTCAATAAATGCAGCATAGCCGCCCTTCTTCTGAGCCTCTGCAATACAATGAAGCGCAAGAGTTGTTTTACCTGAGGATTCGGGACCGTATATTTCCACTATTCTTCCCTTTGGAAGTCCGCCGATTCCCAGTGCCATATCAAGTGAAAGAGAGCCGGTGGGTATTGCATCCACCTGCATTGCCACGTTTTCTCCCAGGCGCATTACCGCACCCTTTCCGAACTGTTTTTCTATCTGGTGAAGGGCTGTTTCAAGCGCCTTCTGCTTATCTACTGCCATTTGTGATTCCTTCCTTCATGTAATATTACGGCAGCTTTAAGTTGCCGCTGCTCAATTATACAATTATATCAGTTCAAAATCAATTGACCATATTATTCAGTGTACAATTTATTGCACAGCTGTTATTGTCTGAATATTCCCGCAGTGCATCTTTCAAGACCTGCAATGTCCCTTATTACCGATACTTCAGAAACGCCGCCTTTTTTCAGTAAAGCGCTGACTGCACTGCCCTGATTCTCACCTGTTTCCAGGGAAACGATTCCGCCTTTTTTCAGCTTTTTAAGCCATTTTTCAGAGATACAGCGATAAAAATCCAGACCGTCGCTGCCGCCGTCAAGAGCCATAGCCGGCTCAAAGCCAACCTCTTTTTGCAAAAGGGGTATCTCCCCGGTTTCCACATAGGGCGGATTTGATATCAAAACATCAAAGCTTCCATCTGCAAAATCATCTCCGGCTATGAAAACATCAGCCTTCACAGGCTTGATAATATTTCCGGCTCCGTTAAGAGCTATATTTCTGCAAAGATAATCGTATGCCTTATCTGAAAGCTCAACCGCAGTAATCTCCGATTCCGGAAATCTTTCTGCCAGCGCAAGGGAAATTGCGCCGCTGCCGCTGCAAAGCTCAATAATACGGGGCTTTTGAATTCTTTCCCTCTCCATAAGGGAGATACATTCTCTGACGCAGACCTCTGTATCATCCCTGGGAATAAGCACTCCCTCGCCGACACAGAGAGGAATGCCCATAAATTCCCATTTGCCGAAAATATACTGCAGCGGATAGCCCTCACTGCGTTTTCTGACCGCCTGCAGCACAGCGTCCCCGTTCTTCTTATCCACCGGCTCATCAGCCTTATCAATAAGAGTCAGCCGGTCAGCGCCAAGAAAAAAAACCAGCATCATCCTTGCTTCTGCATCGGGTGATTCATTTCCGGCGCTTTTCAGGGAATCCCTTGCTGCACAAAGAAGCTGTCTGTAGGTCATCCTATTCTGTCCTCCCCGTTTTCGGGAATAACATCCTTAAGGGCTTCAATAGCTACCTCTATCATTTTATCGTCAGGTTCCTTTGTAGTAATATGCTGCATCCATACACCGGGAGCAGCTATTATTCTTGTAACCACATTATCATGCTTTCCGCAGAGCTTGATAAGCTCATAGCCTATACCTACAGTAAGCGGCAGCAGACAGAATTTAACAACAGGTCTGATTACCGGATGATTGATTGGTATAAAAAGACCGATAATAATTCCCACAATAAGCATCAGCACCATAAAGCTTGTGCCGCAGCGGGGATGAAAGCGTATCTGCTTTTTTACATTTTCCACAGTAAGGTCAAGACCGTATTCATAACAGAAAATAGTCTTATGCTCAGCGCCGTGGTACTGGAAAACTCTTTTTACATCCTTATTCAATGTACAGAAGCACATATACACAAGGAAAAGGATAATCCTGATAATTCCCTCATATGCAGACTGCCAGAAGCGCTCCATTCCCAGCACAGGCTGTTTCATAAAGGTAAGGGCCTCTGCCGTGAAATTATAAAGCCATGTAGGCAGGAAATAGAATACTGCAATACAGAATATTACCGCAATTACCGTAGATACCACCATAACTGCATTTATCACCTTATCACCGAAATGCTTTTCAAGCCACAGGTCAAGCTTTGAAGGCTGAACATCGCTGTCATCCTCACCGTCAAGAGCCTTGTCTGCGGATTTCATAAGCGCCTTTTCGCCTGTAACCAGTGAATCTATCATTCCGACCACTCCCCGTATAAGCGGAAGACGCAGTACCTTATGTTTTTTTGCCCAGCCCAGAGGTTTAATCTCTTCCAGCTCAATAGTTCCGTCACTTTTACGGACGGCTATTGTGCTTTTCATAGGGCCTCTCATCATTATTCCCTCAATAAGCGCCTGACCGCCTATAGAAGTAATGAGTTTGGTTTTTTCCTTTTTCATTCCTTTCCTTCCTTCCGGTTTGAAAAATTATTAAGCTTCTGCTTTTTCCTTCATCTGTTTTATTCTTCTGCTTCCTCGTCAGATTCTTCGGGCTGTTCTTTTATCACAGGTATGGTTATTGTAACCGTTGTGCCTTCTCCCTCTGTGCTGTCAATATCCAGGGTACCGCTGTGCAGTCTGATTATTTCATCTGCTACGGCAAGTCCTATGCCCGAACCCCTGACTGTCTGATTCGCCTTGTAGAATTTCTGCTTTACCTTCGGCAGGTCTTCTGCTGAGATTCCGCAGCCGTTATCGGCAACTGTTATGATTATATCATCACCCACATGGTCTGCATTGATATTGACAACACCATCGGAGGATGAGTACTTCAGTGCATTGTCGATAATATTCATAAATACCTGACGCAGCCTGTTTCTGTCGCCTATGATGATAGGCAGCATTTCCGGCGCTTCGTAGATAATATGCTTATTCTCTCTGGAAGCCCTTTCCTTGAGCATATAGATAGATTCATCAAGCTCTGCGATAAGGTCAACCCTGTCCATAATAAGCACCATTCTGTCCTGCTGTATCCTGGAGAAATCAAGAACCTCCTCAACGATACCGCCCAGTCTTTCTGTTTCCTTTATAATGATGCCGATACCTTTTTCCAGGGTGGGCTTATCCTGAAAACCGTCAAGCTGCATAGTTTCCGCCCAGCCCTTTATAGCCGTCAGGGGAGTACGCAGTTCATGGGATACCGAGGATATGAAGTCGTTTTTCATTTTATCGGCGGTTCCCAGCTCTCCTGCCATGTAATTGATAGTATCGCAAAGGTCACCGATTTCGTCATCATAGAATTTATCAATTCTGGCGTTGAAATCCCCCTGTGCTATTTTCTTTGCAGTCTCGCCTATCTCACGCACAGGCCGGACAATCGAACTGAGGAAGTATGTACTTGAAATAAAGATAAAGAACATTATCAGTATTCCCACAAGGCAGACCGCAGATATGGCAATAAATATCTTCCTGTCGGCTTCCTCCAGGGATACCACATATCTTATTGCTCCCACAGGCTTCTGACTGCTGTCTGTAATTACCCTTGTCAGCGCCATAACATTTTCTCCGGAGCTGATTTCCCCGTGCCAGTCACCGTAATGCTCGGGACTGCCCAGTGCTATTTCGTAGTCGGTCATGGCTTCGCTGTTATCCGGAGAAAAGCCTGTGGAATTTATCACAGCCTTTCCGTCCTCATTTATTACCATAAGCTCCATCATTTCCTTATCAGGAAAGTTCTCCACATATTCTCTTGCGGTATCTATGAAGCTGTTATTATAATCGCTGAATATATTGACAAGCTCGCTGGCTCTGCCGCTGAGAGTCTGTCTTATACCGCTGTAATAAAAATTCTGAACTATCAGCGCAAAGGCAATTATCAGAATACAAAGTATTATAAGTATAACGGCGAAGGTATTCAGTACCCACCGCTTTGTAATTCCTTTCAAAGCAAACTCCCTTTCGTATTAATCCGGTTATGCTGAGCCTTGCGGCTTATGCCTCCCATTTATAGCCAAGACCCCATACGGTCACAATGTATTTCGGAGATGATGGATTATCCTCTACCTTCATTCTCAGACGGCGGATATTAACGTCAACGATTTTTTCCTCGCCCACATACTGCTCGCCCCAGACATATTTGAGTATTGCGCTTCTGTCAAGGGCTGTGCCGGGATTCGAGAAGAAATACTCCATTATCTGGAATTCAACCTGGGTAAGCTCAATAAGCCTGCCGTTTTTCTTAAGCGAATGATTTTTAAGGTTAAGGGCAAAATCGCCTGACTTTATTTCTTCTTTGAAATTATTCTCACTTCTCATCTCTGAAATTGCAATCCTGCGGTAAAGCGCATCCACTCTTGCAACCAGCTCCATCGGTGAGAAAGGCTTTGTAACATAGTCGTCTGCTCCGTGCATAAGACCAGTAACCTTATCCATTTCCTGAGTCTTTGCTGTAAGCATGATTACTCCAAGCTCGCCGTTGCGCTTTCTCAGTTCCTTGCAGACGGTAAGGCCGTCCATCTCAGGCATCATGATATCAAGCACTGCAATATCAAAATCTCCGTTTGCCTCGTCATATTTGCGAAGGGCAACAGCTCCGTTTTCAGCCTCGGTCACATTATAACCAGCTCTTTCAAGGTTTATAACAACGAAATCACGGATGGCTGTTTCGTCTTCAGCTACAAGTATATTTTTCATTTTGCTCCGTCCTTTCATTTTTTCAAGCTATGCAGACCTAAACTCCGTCATATAAGTCTGACTCCGAGTTCAAGCTCGCTTTTTTCTATATTAAGGGAATCTATCGCCTGGGTTTTGAATATCTGGGCGGCAATAATATATTCCCTGCCGTTATTGTTTACTGTGTGCAGCATCATATAATCGCCATGATCCATCTTATCCCACTCGGAACGGTTGAATCTGTGTATCTCAAGCAGTTTATCTCCAAGAGAGGAAGTCTTTGAGTTCCAGATATAGAAGGTCAGCAGACGATTCTCGCTGTCTGAAAGTGCAGTTACATCTGTACCCCACCTTGCAGGCATTACAAAGTAATATCCGTCGTTGTAATTATATACAGTATTGATTGTCGGCACAAGGGAGCCGTCATCCGTATTGATCTGCTTCCATGCCGTACAGCTGCATACCTTGCCGGCGTTCACATCCTTTGGCGCTGCCATATCGCTTATCACAGGAACCTCGATAATTCCGTCACCGTTAATATCCCTGGCGGTTATTACCTCTTTTCTCAGGGTAGCGTTTTTGGTCTGTCCGGCATCATTTTCAGTCAGAAGGGGATCCACAAGGTTTTTAGTATTTTTATCATAGTAAATGACCTGTGTTGTATTCTGATCACTTGCGTTTTCACCGTCAATTACTATACCCACGGTCTTTTTGTCGATCTTTCCGCTTATAACGCTGTTAAAGGCTGTAACCTCATTATCAAGCTCCAGAGCGTATTTACTGATCGGTCTTTTGTCCTGCTCAGAATACTGCAGAAGAGTTGCAGAGGATGATGTCTGGTTATTCCTGAGGGAAAGAAGAACGATATCATCCTTTTTATCGCCGGTGATATCTGTAATTACAAAATCGGTATAGTTTTCTTCAATTGTTGTTTCTCTTACCGTATCGCTGTCAAGCGAATATATTGACAGCGTATTCAACCCAGGAGTATATCCCAGCCAGCCGATAAGGAATTCTCCCTTGCCGTCGGAATTGATATCCCGGTAGATAATCCTGTCCACTCCGGTGCCTGAATTCGTACAGCTGCCCAGAGATATCCATTTATCCCCTTCCCGCAGCATAATAGTCACGTGAATCTTGCTGTCATTTTCGGTTGAATACAGTGCAGCGGCATATTCTGTGCCGTCTTCCGACTTGAAAACATTAACAGCTGACCTGTAATCACCGCTCTGAGGATATTTCATGGTATAGCTGCCGGCTGCTTCCTCACTGATTATTTGCTGCATAGCTGCCTGATCTCCGGTTGCCCTGGGAGGACGCAGCATTGTCTGATCTCCAAGACCTATATCACTGCAGCCGGAAAGCAGCAGCGCACTCACCGCAGCAGCCGCAAAGCCCCGGATCATACTTTTTTTTCTTTTCAAGCTAACACCTCGTTTGATGACCCTTTTTCCTCCTGCCAGGTGCCTGCACGAACACGGGCTATAAGGAATTTAATCTTTATACCTTCATCGGAAAACATTTTTTCATGCTCGGTCATAATATTTTCCTCATAACCGGCGCTGTGCAGATCTCTTGTAAGGTAAAGGATCTCAAATCCGCATTCATTGAAATATTCAATGCTTTCCTCAAAAAGCTCGTCATCATCTGTTTTGAAATGTATCTCTCCTCCATCCTTAAGAAAGAGCTTATACTGTTCAAGCTGTCTGGGATGGGTAAGTCTGTGCTTTTTATGCTTATTTCTCGGCCAGGGATTGCAGAAGTTAATGTATATCCTGTCCACAACATCATTTTTCCCCAGCATCAGCGATATTTTCTCGATATTATATGCTGTCAGCAGAATATTGCCGGCAGAAAGCCCCTTTTCCTCATATGCTGCTGAAACCTTTCGTCTTGCAAGACCAAGCATTTTATATTCAAGGTCAACAGCAAGATAGTTTATATCTGTATTTGCAGTTGCAGCCTGTGCAATAAAGCCGCCCTTTCCGCAGCCAAGCTCCAGATAGAAGGGCTGCCTTTCTGCAAACCGCTCAGCCCAGTGATCCTTCAGCTGTTCCGGCTCCCTGATAAAATATTCACAGGCTTCAAGCTCCGGCTTTGCCCAGGGCTTATTTCTCATTCTCATATTCTTATCCCTGTCCTTTTTTAATCATTCCCTGAATCTGTCTGTATCCCGAAAGCAAAGAAACAGCGCCTTCAAAGGTCTGTAAAACGACTTTTTCCGTACCTCAGGTACATAGTCAGACAATTATACATCATTTATTATATCAAAACTATACCTTTGTAATATTCTTTTCGGGAATTATACCGATAAAAAGAAAAATGACCATTTCATCATAAATCCAGGCAAAAGATTCATATATTATACCGAAATACAATGCTGGAAAGAATGCTTTTTTATATTCACGGAGGTAATTATATGAATAAAATCAGCAATATGCCCAGGAAGCTGGGGGAATATATCAATTCAGAGCTGCACGATGCCCAGCTGTACAAAGCGCTGTCCAGATCTGCCCCCAATGACCGTGACAAGGAAATACTCGAGGAATTTTCAGATGACTGCAGCGATAATGCCCAGGAATTCACAAAACTATACAAGCTTATGACCGGAACGGCATTTGTACCTGCCCCCACCCACCTCAGTGAAAACGGCTCATACAGAAACATTCTGCGCTCAAGGATAAGGGAAGAAATAAGACTGTCAAAAAAATACCGCCGGGAATACCTCAGCTGCGGTGACAGACTGCCTCTTAAGCGAGCATTTTTCAATGCATACCACAATGCCCTTGAACACGCTGTGGGAATAATTGAGCTTTGCTCATAAAAAAATGCAGCAGCGATCACTCCCGGGAAGTCATCACTGCTGCGGAATTCATTATTATTCAGACAGAAAGCTGCATATGGTTATCATTCAGCCTTTGCTATACACTTTATAAGGAAAAGGGTACTTATTATCATATAGGCAAAGAAAAATGCTGCAAGAGCTACTATTACAGTTGAAAAAACATCACCTGCTGTAATAGTTGCGGCAATGCTGAGATATCCTGCGAAAACAGTGCCGAATATTCCGATAAGAACAGACGCCAGAGAGCAGCTTATACATTTGGCTGCCTTTTCAGAAACGGCTGCGGCAGCACCTGCTGCTAAAAGATAGACCAGTGCAGCTATAAGTGCTACCCAGGCTGAAAGTCCGGGTTCTGCAAGGAAATTATTGATAAAAAGAAGTGTGACAATAACTGCAAAAACAATTCCGCCAAGTATGCTTACAAGAATAGTTATGCCGTTCTGACATTTGCTGCAGTCCTGTATTTCCGAGGACGCACATGAACAGTTGTCATAATTACAGATCATAGTTTTCATCTCCGTTAATTGCCGGATAAATTCCGGTTCAGTATTTTTGACAGTCAGATACTTCAAAGCTGCCCTGAAAACGGACAGCTTTACTATATAATATGAAGAAACCTAAACCAGGTTGATTAATTCATAAATTTGTGCTAATATATATCTTGACGGAATAAAAGAAAAAATGTCCGTCGGCATTTCATGATCCGCAGAATGTCTGCGATTATGTTCAGAAGGAAAGGAAGTCCGGAAAATGAAAAAAAGTATAAAAGTAATTTCTGTATTTATATCTGTACTGCTTTGTGCAGCGGCTGCATCAGGCTGCAGCTTTTTCTCTGGAAACAAAACTGACGACCAGTCTTCTTCAGTTTCCGGTGAAAGCATTGCTGACGAAAGCAGCTCAGAAGATGATTCCACTGATGCTCCATCTGAGATCACTTCAGAGCCGGAAGATGAAAGCACACAGCAGTCCTCTGAGGAAGAAAGCAGTGCTGCTGATGAATCCAGTGATGAAGACTCTGAAGAAGCCCTGGACGAAAGCTCCTATGTCAGCATGACCGAATCCGAAGCTGCCGAGGCAAGCAACGACGGCTATGAATTCGACGACGAACAGATTGTTGATGATTACCATACAGCAGAAACCTTTACTGATAACGAAGTATTCAACGAAATATTCAAGGGAAATACGCTTGATGCAGAATATAATAATGAACTGAAAGGCGCATCCTCAGTACAGGAAATGAGAACCATCACAAGCAGCTATGCTAACAGCTGGAAGGGCAAGGTAGATACAGCATTCAATGCCCTTTACGCAATGCTTGGAAGTGACGACCAGGCAAAGCTTGACGCTTCCCAGAACGAGTGGAAGGGTACTCTTGCATCAATGGAAAGCGAGTTCTATGAAGAGGCAAAAAGCGGCGGCTCAGAAGGACTTCTTGCTGCAGATACAGCTGTTATGAATTACTACAAGGGCAGAGCTGCAAAGCTTCTCGAGCAGATCTACACCTGCAGCGGCAGCATAGAACTTTCTGATTACGGTCTGTGATAAGGGAGAGAAAAATGAAAGCATTAAGGTTCTCAAAAACCATTATTTCATTGATTCTGCTTACAGCCACAATATTTATTGTTTCGGGATGCTCAATAGATTCCCCCGGAACATCGGATTATGTAGGTACGATAAAAAATGAAATGCTTGAAGCTGTTAATCTGACAAGAAAGCTTAAGACACAGCAGCAGGAGCTTGATGTACGGAAAAGCAATGATGCAGCTGATACCAGAGAAACTCTGGAAGGTCTTGACCAGGTATATACAAACCTGCTGCACGTTGAAGCACCTGAAGGATACACTGACCTTGATACCGATATCAAGACCAATGCTGAAGCTGCTCTCGGATATATCAGCGAGCTTTCAAGCCTTGTAAACACTGCCGAAACCACCGGCGACGACGCTCTTTACAAGCAGGAAAGCGTACATATCATGCAGGAATATGAGATCTGCTACAATGAGCTTGTGGATCTGAATTCCCAGGTAACCACAAGATACCGCAATGATTGAAAAGCCCGGTCAAAGTAAAACGGGCTGTCGTTTAATAATAACGAACCATACCCCAAAATAACACAAAAAAGTCGATGAACTATAATATTCATCGACTTTTTTTATTTTATATTAAGTTATCAGTCTTCATCCTCTGACTCTGGCATATCCCAGTTATGATATACATTCTGAACATCATCATTATCCTCAAGAATATCAAGAAGCTTCTGCATCTTTATTTCAGCTTCCTCATCCTCGATCTTTGTATAGGTAGAAGGTATCATTGATACATCAGCAGAAACGAATTCATAACCCTTTTCTGTAAGTGCCTCCATAACTGCGCCGAAATCATCAGGCTCAGTATAGATCTCGTATACATCATCGCTGTCTGAATTGAAATCAGATGCACCTGCCTCAAGAGCATCCTCCATTACCTTATCTTCGTCGTTATCCTCTTTTTCAATAACAAGCAGTCCCTTGCTGCTGAACATAAAGGATACGCAACCCTGTGTACCCAGATTTCCGCCGAATTTATCAAAATAGTGACGGATATCACCTGCTGTACGGTTACGGTTATCTGTAAGTGTTTCTACGATAACTGCAATACCGCAGGGGCCGTAGCCTTCATATGTGATTGTTTCATAATTATCGCCGTCAGCACTTCCTGCTGCCTTTTTGATAATACGCTCAATATTTTCATTAGGCACATTATTTGCCTTTGCTTTTGCGATACATTCTCTGAGCTTTGAGTTTGATGCAGGATCTGCTCCGCCGCCCTCACGCACTGCTACTGCCAGCTCTCTGCCTATTTTTGTGAAAACCTTAGCTCTTGCGCCGTCAGTTTTTTCCTTCTTTCTTTTGATTGTACTCCATTTTGAATGTCCTGACATACAATTTTTCCTCCTTTTATTTCTATACCAGACCGCATCCGATTCACTTTCGTCTGCAGTCAGCAGTATCTCTTTCCTATTCTAACACATTCTTTCAACAATATCAACCCCGCCAGCATGACG
>ONDB01000051.1 GCA_900316485.1 uncultured Eubacteriales bacterium | reverse complement strand
GCTTTGAATTTGTTATAATAAATCGTTATAAAGTATGCTCGGACAGGTATGCTTAATTATAAACGGAAAAGATGATTCAGTATGATAAAAAGTATGACCGGCTACGGGAGGTTTGAAGGTGTTATTGACGGAAGAAATGTTGTTTTTGAAATAAAATCCGTTAACCACAGATTCCTCGAGCTTACCTGCCGCACACCCAGGGGATGCGGCTTTATTGAGGAAACAATAAAAAATCTTGTTTCCGAATATGTCACAAGAGGAAAAACAGATGTTTATGTATCAATAGAAGCAGATGACGAGCTTGCAGCAGACGTATCAATCAACCATTCTCTTGCCGCAGGCTATGTAAAAGCGCTTCGTGAGCTTCGTGATACATACGAGCTTGCTGACGATATCTCAGTTTCGGCTGTTGCAAGTTATAATGATATTTTCACAGTCAGAAAGGCTCCTGAAAATGAGGAAAAGCTTTGTGCAATAACAGAGCAGGCAGGCAGAATGGCACTAAAGGATTTTGTGGCCATGAGAGAAAGGGAGGGCGAAAAGCTTAGAGCTGATGTTCTTTCCCGATGCGACAGGATAATAGAAATTGTTGCAGAAATAGAAGAAAAATCCCCCGAAACTGTAAAGCAGTACAGGGAAAAGCTTTATTCAAGACTATCAGAGGTTCTTGGGGATACAACTATCGACCCTCAGCGTATTCTTACAGAAGCTGCTATTTTTGCAGATAAAACAGCGGTGGATGAGGAAACAGTAAGACTGAGAAGTCATATAGACCAGCTGCGTTCAATGCTCTCGGGAGATGAGGCTGTTGGCAGAAAGATAGATTTCATAGTTCAGGAAATGAACAGAGAAGCGAATACCACCGGTTCAAAGGTAAGCGATGCAGAGCTTGCACATAAGGTGGTAGATATAAAGGCTGAGATAGAAAAGATCAGGGAGCAGATTCAGAATATAGAATAACCCTGGTTTGTAATATCGGAGGAAGCTTATGCAGCTTGTAAATATAGGATACGGCAATATGATATCTGCCGAAAGAATAATAGCGATAGTAAGCCCCGATGCCGCACCTGTAAAAAGAATGGTACAGGGTGCAAAAGACAGGGGAATGCTGATAGATGCCTCCTGCGGAAGAAAGACCAAGGCTGTAATAGTTACAGACAGCGATCATATTGTGCTGTCGGCGCTGCAGCCGGAAACACTTTCTCACAGGGCACAGCAAACAGAAACAACTGAGGAGGTCGGTCTGGATGAGATCTGAAGGCTTGCTGCTGGTTATTTCGGGTCCTGCAGGTGCAGGAAAAGGAACGGTTGTAGGAGAGCTTGTAAAGGACGAGAATATCCGTCTTTCAATTTCCGCAACTACGAGAGCACCGAGGGGACAGGAACAGAACGGAGTAGAATATCATTTTCTTTCAAGGGAAGAATTTGAGAAAATGATAGAAGAAAACGGCTTTTATGAATACGCTCAGTATGTGGGCAATTATTACGGTTCTCCTAAAAAGCCGGTAGAAAAATGGCGCAGCGAGGGAAAGGATGTTATCCTTGAAATCGAGGTGCAGGGCTGCAAAAAAGTAAAGTCAATAGAGCCAGGGTGCATAAGCATTTTTATCAAGCCGCCTTCACTTGAGGTGCTTGAAAAAAGGCTTCGGGGTCGAGGCACCGAAACCGAGGAAGTAATAGCCAAAAGAATGGCAAGGGCAAAGGAAGAGCTCCTTCTTGCCGAAGATTATGACTATGTTGTGGTTAATGATGCCCTGGAAGACTGCGTTGCAGATGTCAGAAGAATAATAGAGGAAAACAGGTCGGTATGAGACCTATAAATGACTGTTAATTTATTTATACCGGGAGGAAATAACTATGTATGAACATTACACAAGACCGTCAGTAGATGATATCTTTGCAGGAAAGATGAGCAAATATGCTCTTGCAATTGCTGTTGCAAAGAGAGCAAGAGAGATCACCGATGATATGCAGAGTGATAAGGGCAAGGTATGTGACAAGCCTGTTATCGTAGCTGTTGAAGAATTCAAGGATCACAAATATGCAATCCTCGAGCCGGATACAGATGACTGATATCTTTCTCACCGCAGCTGTTGCGGTGGAAAATACTAACTTCAGTTTTGATAAGCTGTATGATTATTATATCCCTGAGGAGCTGAAAGGAAAAATCCTTCCCGGCTGCCGGGTAAAGGTAAGCTTCGGGCACGGACTTCGCCAGGGGATGGTAATGTCATTGGGCGAAAGTAATGATATAACGGGTCTGAAAAAAATATCTATGCTGATAGACAAAGAACCTGTTCTGTCAGCAGAGCTTATCAGACTTGCTTCTTTTATAAAGAACAGGTGCTACTGCACATTGTTTGAAGCCTGCCGGGCTATGCTTCCTGCAGGACTGTCAGTAAAGCTTACATACAGCTATTCTCCCGTAAGGGATGTAAAGGCAAAGGAAATGTTGCTTACTGACAATGAAAGGGTCATTTTTGAATATCTGCTTACCAAAAAGGCGGCAGTCCGTGAAGACAGACTGCTTAAAGCCTTTGGACTGCAGGATGACAGCCTGCTGCGTTCACTGCGTGAAAAGGGAGCAGTAATCAGAAGTGAAACTGTAAAAAAGAGAATAGCAGATAAAACCGTAAAAATGATACGTCTGAGGGGAGATATTCCCGAACGGAAATATTCTCCCTCCCAGACAGATGTAATACATACATTGTGTGACGTTGGTGAGGCTTCTGTCAAGGAGCTTTCCTATTTTACGGGTGCAAGTCAGGCAGTAATGACAAAACTTGTAAAGCTTGGGATATGTGAGTTTTTTGAAGCTGAACCGCCTGCTCCTGAACCGCCGGCGGAGATCGGAAATGTTCCCGAACAGGAGATTAACCTTACTGATATTCAGGAAAAGGCATATAATGAAATGCTTTCAAGACTTAGCAGCGGTAAACCATCTGTAACCCTGCTGTACGGTGTTACAGGCAGCGGAAAGACCTCTGTTTTTATGAAGCTTGTTGACAGAGTCAGTGAGCAGGGCAGGGGAGTTATCTGCATGGTGCCTGAAATATCACTGACTCCTCAGCTTCTGAGAAAGTTCAGAAACCGTTATGGCGACAGGGTAGCAGTTTTTCACAGCGGTCTGTCTCTCGGAGAAAGAGTCGAACAGTGGAGGAGGGTGCGTGAAGGTCATGCCACCATTGCAATAGGCACACGTTCTGCGATATTTGCTCCGGTTAAGAATCTGGGGCTGATAGTTATGGATGAGGAGCAGGAATACAGCTATAAATCCTCTGCCAGTCCTCGTTTCCATGCAAGAGAGCTGGCTAAATTCCGCTGCAATGAAAACAAATGTCCATTGCTGTTGTCGTCAGCTACACCTTCTGTAGAAAGCTTTGAGCTTGCACGTTCAGGAAGGTATTCACTTTGCAGACTGGATCAGCGCTATGGTAGTGCAAGACTTCCGCATGTAATTACAGCGGATATGAATCTTGAACAAAGACAGGGCAATAACAGCGGATACAGTTCGATACTGCTTGAAGCACTTGAGGAAAATCTCAGGACCTCGCAACAGTCCATACTTCTGCTGAACCGCCGGGGTCACAATACCTTCATAGCCTGCCGTGAATGCTCAGAGGTGGTGTCCTGTCCGAATTGTTCTATTTCTCTTACATATCACAGCGCAAATCACAGGCTTATGTGTCATTACTGCGGATATTCCATACCTGTGCCGGAAAACTGTCCTTCCTGCAGATCAAAGAAGCTGCGCTACAGCGGAGCAGGAACCCAGAGAGCTGAACAGGAGCTGTCAGAGATTTTTCCGGATGCACGGATACTGAGGCTTGATACAGATTCAACTATGCGTCGCTTTGCCTATGAAAAGAAGCTTGAAGCATTTCGCAGAGGTGAATATGATATTATGCTTGGTACCCAGATGGTAGCAAAGGGACTTGATTTCCCGAATGTAACCCTTGTAGGAGTGCTGAGCGCAGACGGAATGATGCACAACGACGATTACCGCAGTTATGAAAGGACCTTTTCACTGCTGACTCAGGTTGTTGGCCGTTCAGGAAGAGGAGGTCTTGAAGGCAGAGCAATAATCCAGACATTTGAACCGCAGGATCCTATAATAGAGCTTGCAGCGTCCCAGGATTATGATGAATTTTTCAAAAATGAAATAGCTCTCAGAAGGGCAATGCTTTATCCGCCTTTTGCAGATATAGCGGTAGTAGCCTTTGTGGGAATTGATAAAGATAAGGTACAGACAGCGTCAGCTGTTTTTGCAGAAATGCTCAGGGAAAGCCTTAAGGGTGAATACAGTGATCTGCCGATCAGGATGCTTGGACCAGCTCCTGCAGCAATATCGAAGGTCGGAGGAAAATACAGGTTCAGAATAATACTGAAATTCAAAAACAGTAAACGCTTTCGTGAAATGATGTCGGCATTGCTTTGCAGAAGCTGCACAGAACCTGCATTCCGTGATGTAACAGCTTATGCTGACGTTGATCCGGACAATATTATTTGATTTTTCTGAAATGAATCACTGTAAATGATATAAAATATTTGTGCTGACCATTGCACAGATTTGATTGATGATAAGCATTATTGTAATATAAAACAGCTTGCAGAAAGCTGCAATTATAAACAAACGGAGTTGATAAAAATGGCAATTAGGAATATTGTAAAGGAAGGCGATCCCGTACTTACAAAGATATGCCGTCCTGTAGAAAAATTTGATGAAAAGCTTGCCGCCCTGCTGGATGATATGTATGAAACAATGGTAAACAGCGAGGGAGTAGGTCTTGCTGCTCCACAGGTAGGTATCCTCAGAAGGATATTTGTAATAGATATCGGAGACGGCAAGGCTGAATTTGTCAATCCAAAGATTATAAAAACAAAAGGCAAACAGGAGGGCAGCGAGGGCTGTCTTTCATGTCCCGGTGAATTCGGAATAACAGAGCGTCCCATGTATGTAACAATAATTGCTCAGAACCGTTTCGGAGATCAGTTCACTGTAAATGCTGAGGGTCTTTACGCAAAGGCAATATGCCATGAAAACGACCATCTTGACGGAATACTCTTCAAGGAGCATGTAATACGCAAGATTGACCCGAATGAGCTTCCGCAGAAATAAGGCGTTTAAGGAGAATCAAAATGAGGATTGTATTTATGGGAACACCGGATTTTTCCGTTCCCTGCCTTGACGCTCTTATCAAGGACGGAAACGAAATTGCAGGAGTGTTCACTCAGCCTGATAAACCCAAGGGCAGGGGTTATACAATGACTCCGCCGCCTGTCAAAGTGCTTGCACTAGAAAAGGGAATAGAGGTCTATCAGCCAAAGACTCTCAGGGATGAGGCAGCTCTGGAGCTTGTCAGGTCTTTGGCACCGGAGATGATCGTGGTAGTAGCCTATGGAAAGATACTGCCGGCTGAGATACTTGATCTGCCAGCATACGGATGCATTAATATACATGCATCCCTGCTTCCGGAATACAGAGGTTCTTCCCCTATTCAGCAGGCTGTTCTCGATGGAAAAAAAGAAACCGGTGTAACGGCAATGTATATGGATGAGGGCATAGATACCGGAGATATGCTGATGAAGGCGGTTCTGCCAGTAGGAGAGAACGAAACTGCTGATGAGCTTCACGACAGACTTTCACTGGCTGGTGCTGAGCTGATCGTAAAGGTTGTTCATGCTGCGCAGGATGGAACTCTTGTGCGTGAAAAACAGGATGACAGTAAATCCAGCCATGCAGGAATGCTGACAAAGGAAATGTCGAAAATAGATTTCACAAGACCTTCATCTGAGGTTCATAATAAGGTCAGGGGACTTAATTCCTGGCCCAGTGCATCAGCTGAGCTTTGCGGAAAAAGGATAAAGATACACAGAACAAAGATAGCACAAGGCGGCGGAAAGCCCGGACAGGTTATTTCACTTACTCCGCTTATAGTAGCCTGCGGAGATGGAGCTGTTGAAATAGTAGAGCTTCAGCCTGAAGGCAAAAAGAAAATGGATGCGAAAGCATTTATAAATGGTCTGCACGGAGCAAAAGCCGGAGAGCTTTTCTTCTGCTGATTCCGGAGGTAATATGAAAACAAGCGCAAGACAGAAAGCTTATGAAGCTTTGCTAAGAGTAGAACGTGATAAAGCATATTCAAATCTCATACTTGATAAGCTTCTGTCCGGATCAGGACTTTCAGGCCGTGACAAGGCTTTTGCAAGTCTGCTGTTTTACGGAGTCTGTGAAAAAAAGCTTTTGATTGATTATAATTTGTCAAGGCTCTGCTCAAGACCATTCAATAAGCTTGACACTGAAGTACAGGTAATTCTGCGTATAGGTTTGTATCAGATATTCTTTGTTGATTCAGTACCCGGAAGTG
>ONDB01000036.1 GCA_900316485.1 uncultured Eubacteriales bacterium | reverse complement strand
GTCACACGGGCAGTTGTTCCATGACCGGAAATGGAGGAAAATGTTATGAAGAATGAATATGAAGCTCTGGACATGGAGATAGTATGGCTCAAGAATTATGATGTTATTACAACTAGTCCCTCAGAGAATGAGCTTCCGTTGATAGACCCGGATATTAAAAATTGATATCGTAAACAAAGCCCCGAAGCATTCTTTTGCTTTGGGGCTTTTTGTGTTTTACAGAAAGGATATAAAAATTTGAGTATGTTCAAGGGGTAACTGATTTTAACAATAGCATAGGGTCTGACTCATTATAATAACACAAAAAAAGCCGATGAATTTTTTGGTTCATCGACTTTTTTAATTGTATTTTATTTATTCAGTGAGTGAATTGTTTCACGTTTTAGTGCGACAGTTCATTCCTGTTTTGTTATTTGAATTGTTTACTGCTGTTCAATAACGTTCTGTTCCTGCTGTGCATCCTCTATAGCCTTTTGTGCAGCTTCAGCAGCTTTTCTTTCTTCCTCAGCTTTTTTCTCAGCAGCCTCTCTTTCTGCTGCCTGAGCTGCAGTTTCTTCTCTTTCGATGGGTTCCTCAGGAGTTTCTGCCCAGATAAATGCGCTTCCGTCCCGGGGAATAATAAGCTCATCGCCCTCAAGAACTGTTCCCATAAAGGGCTTACCGCCTATGAATTCTCTGGGTACAGTAAAGCGTATCTCATGGTCAGCAGCATTGAATACGCACAGAAGGCTGTCTTTTTCGTCACGACGGATATAGCCCATTGTTCTGCCGCCGGAACCGAATTCAATAAGCTCTCCGTCAGTAAGACAGGAGCACTGACCTCTCATCTGACCGAGGTCACGGTACCACTGCAGAAGATCCTGATCTTCCTTTCCCCAGGGGAAGGTAGCACGGTTAAAGGGATCTCTGTAGCCTTCAACGCCAACCTCATCACCGTAATAAATACAGGGAACGCCGGGCAGCGTGTAAAGTATCGCACTTGCAACACGCATACGTCTTAGACCATATTCTCTCTGTTCAGGACTGAGCTTTGTAACAGCCTGCCATTCTCTGCCTCTGCCGTTCTGTCGTTCACCGGCAAGAAGAGTAATAACTCTTTCAGTATCATGTGTGCCAAGAAGATTCATAAGTGAACGGATAACAGGACGGGGATAGTTTTCAAGCACGTTAAGAACTATTTCAATCATATGTCTGCCGTCGCCGCAGTCCAGGAAGCCCAGAATAGCATCTCTGAAGGGATAGTTCATTACGCTGTCCAGCTCTTTACCGTGAAGGAATTCACGTCTTGAGCCATAGCTTTCCTTATTTGATGCATCCTCCCATACTTCGCCAAGTAAAAGAGCATCCTTGTCTGCTTTCTTAACAGCTTCTCTGATATTCTTGATGAATTCGTCCGGCAGCTCATCTGCAACATCAAGACGCCAGCCGCTGTTGCCTGCCTTTATCCATTTGGAAATTATGCCATCGTCGCCGTTGATATATTCATTGAAGGAATCGGACAGCTCCTCCACCTCTGGAAGAGTATTGAAGCCCCACCATGAATTGTAGATATTAGGCCATTCAATGAATTTATACCATGTATAATAGGGCGAGCTTGTAGAATTATATGCGCCGTTTCCGGGATACCTGCCCTCACGGTTGAAATATTTGCTGTCGCTTCCCGTGTGGCTGAACACGCCGTCATTAATAATGCGAATGCCAAGTTTTTTGGCTTCACTGCACATTTCTCTGAAATCTTCCTCATCACCGAGAACCGGGTCAATTTTTTCATAGTCGCCGGTATCATAACGGTGGTTGGAGTAAGCCTCAAATATCGGGTTGAGGTATATACAAGTGACTCCAAGTGATTTAAGATAGGGAAGCTTTTCTGTTATACCCCTGAGGTCACCGCCGAAGAAATCAGAATTTGTTATCATTCCCACCTCATTCGGTTTCCAGTTGGGGATAACATCCCAGCTTTCCTGCAGCTTTTTATCGGGATAGATCCCCTTCTTTTCCTTGCCAGAATTATAGAATCTGTCAGGAAAGATCTGATACATGATACCGCCGGGCAGCCATGATGGTGTTTCAAAATCATTTTCATAGCAAAGCAGCTGGAATCTGGGTTCGTTGTCACTCATTGCAAGATAGCCTTCGCCGCCGAAGCCCTTCATTATATATCTTTTTCCGTATCTTGTATCAAGTGCAAAATGATACCAGTAAAGACCTACTTGTTCTGCCTCTACATCACATTCCCAAGCTTCATGGTCATTTCCCACCATTCCGCACCAGTACATACTATAGACGTCAGTATCTCCGAATTTATCATCCTTAAGAGCAAGCACCGAAGAAGAACATGCAAGATCTCTGGGAAGAATGATCTTGAAATGTATTCTTGTTCCAAAGGATACTGCACCTGTCGGATTTCTGTAATCCTTGTTACGGGAATTAAAAAGCTGCATTATACAATACTCTCCTTAAAAAATATTACAATCAAGAACTATAAACTCAGAAAACACTGTGATAATCAGCATCTGAATTATTTCCGGTCAGTGTTTTCCGTTTTTTCCTTTTGTCCTCGTATCTGGCGGAAAATGCAGATACTTCATGAAAAGAATCAAAATTATTATAATACTGAAAAAAACATTCGTCAAGTCATTTTTATTGCAATAATGGCGTTATTATGACAAAATATGCCCATATCAGTCATTATGGTATTAATTTCTTGCTGCAGCAGAGAAGGTCAGCCATGGAGAGGGCATTCTATTTGTTATTTGTGCGGCAGTAAATGGATATTAATACTCACATTACAGGATATAATACAAATAAAATGAAAAGGGGATATCGTAAAAAAAGTTTCGCTCGCCTTTTCAAAGCCGGTGGGGTCCATGAGGCAAAGCCCCTGGTCTCACTCCCCAGAGTGAGAAATCTCTTTGCTTCAATTCTCGGCAAGGGGTGAATTCCAAAACAGTCCAGTGGACTGTTTTGGAAGAGGTCGGGAAGCCCCGACAGGCGTAATTATCATGTTTTATGGTTTGACTATTATAAGCACAATAAACTAGCAATTAAGGGAGTACATGCTCTGTGCCGCCCTGGGAAAGAGGGCGTCCCTTTGTTTGGTTCATGAAGAAATAGTCTTGCTGCTGTAAGGCAGCATAGCAGAAAGCAGAATGACTGACTCCCTGACAAATAAAAAAGCCGATGAACCAAAATATTCATCGACTTGTTTATGTTATTATGAGGTGTAATGAGGTCTTTTAATGTGACAGCCCCTTTTGTGTTATTAATTGTAAGTCCTTAAGCGTAATATTAACGTCATGTCAGCTAATTGTATTATTTCAGTATTTCAGAATATCAGATCAGCCTTCTGCCATCGCAGTATTTGCATATAAGCATATCACCGCCGGCTTCTCTGAAAACCGAAGGCAGATATTTTTCTGTGCTGACGATGCAGCGGGGGTTTTTACATTTGAAGGGATGGGTGGGCATCACTCTGGGGGAAAATGCTTTTGAGCTGTTTTCAAGAAGTGTCATGATAAGAGCCATTCTGCCGTACATTCCATATACTGTCTGTTCAAAATACTTAGCCCTGTCATCATAATCGACTTCAACATCTATTTCATCCACTCTTGGCAGAGGATGCAGTATTTTCATGTTCTTTTTAGCACTGCGAAGCTTTTCCTTATCAAGAATAAAAACACCATGCTGTTTCTGATATTCTTCTTCGCTTGAAAAGCGCTCACGCTGTATGCGTGTCATATAGAGTACGTCCAGCTTTGGAATGGCGTCAGCAAGACTTGGTGTTTCCTTATAGCTGCATTCGGATGCATTTATAATATCCTTTATGTACTGGGGGATAGTAAGCTCCGGAGTGCTTATCAGCACGAATTTATTGCCCTTGAAGGTTGACATTGTTTTTATAAGTGAATGAACGGTTCTGCCGTTTTTAAGGTCTCCGCAAAGGCCTATTGTCAGATTATCAAGCCTTCCCATTTCATTCTGCAGGGTAACAACATCGGTAAGTGTCTGTGTAGGATGAAGATGTCCACCGTCTCCGGCATTTACGACAGGTACCGGAGAATACATAGCAGCAGCTGCTGCAGTACCTTCCAACGGATGACGAATTGCTATAATATCTGCATATCCGCCAACGACTGTTATTGTATCCTTAAGGCTTTCACCCTTGGCAACGCTTGAATTCTGTGGATTATCAAAACCGATTATTGTTCCGCCGAGTCTTAGCATTGCTGTCTGGAATGACATCTGAGTTCTGGTTGAAGGTTCATAGAAAAGAGTTGCAAGAATTTTTCCTTTGCAGGCGGAGGAATAGTCTCCGGGATTTTTGCGTATCTCATCAGCAAGCTTTATTACATTCATCAGCTCTTTATGAGTCAGATCTGTCAGGTCGAGAACATTTTTTGTTTTCATATTTAATCACCCGTTCTGTAAGGAATAACTGATCGGAACAACTATTGTCTGCATTTTAATTTTTTTGCAGACTTCACACTGTAAATTCCATTGATCCTGGCTCCTATTATACCATTCTTCCACTCAAAACGCAATACCGCCGCCGGTGCCATAACGCGATGGAGTCGCTTCACTTACGTTACGCTCTTAATGCGCCTGACTATTTTACTGCCTGCGGTGCTGCTGTAATTGCTTGGGTTGCTTAAATTTACGCTGCTAGTAAGAACAGAGAGTCAACAACTGTCTCACAAACACAAATCACAGTTGACGTTCAGCACCAGAGGAAAGCGTTTAGCAGCCGCCGAAGCGAGGGGGATAGTTAAGGAAAAGGGATTTGAAAAGGGGAAGACCTTAAGAAAGGGGGCTTTGCCCTCTTTCTTGTGGTCG
>ONDB01000059.1 GCA_900316485.1 uncultured Eubacteriales bacterium | reverse complement strand
CTCTTTCTACAAATTGTATTATCCTTCTTCCCTTTTTTCCCATTCTTACTTTATTTCACTAAAGAATTATTACTGTCTGTTGATTTTCTTTTTACATCTTATTAAAACAAATACAAAAAACCGATGAAATATTCTGCTTCATCGGTTTTAATAATCTGTATATTGTTTTATGCTGGTTTATTTCAGTTTTGATTTATAATATATGCCGGATTATTTCCTCCGGGTGAGAAACAAACTGTACCTTACCCCTTGTGTAGTATTCTTCCATTTCTTCTTTTGTACCGTAGCCAAAAAGGCATCCTATGAAATCGCAGTCCACTTTCGCTGCTCCGTCTGCGTCATATTTTGTATCGCCTATCATAACTACTCTATCCTCCGGAGTTTCCCTCAGGACTGATATTGTGTAATTCATTACATCTATTTTATTAAGCCTGGGTTTTTCGTTTCCTTCAGTTGGTGTATTGATCAGAGTTGAACCGCCCACTATATCAAAGTATTTATCCAGTTCCAGCATGGCGATTATCCTGTCTGTAAACTTCTGATATTTTGTTGACGCAACAGCCAGCTTCACTCCATTGTCCTTAAGCGTTGTCAGCACCCCGTGCATACCGTCATATACCCGGTTTTTATAAATTCCAGACTTAAGGTAATTCTTTTTGTAGATCTCAACTCCTTTTTCTGCGTCTTCATCTTCTAAGCCGACTCTCTTAAGGCTGTCGTACATAGGGGGACCTATAAAGCGTCTTATCTCTGCTTCATCCGGCAGCGGTCTTTCCATTTCTGCAAAGATAGAACGCACGCACTCAAGTATACCTTCTCCGGATTCACTTAATGTTCCGTCAAGGTCAAACAATGCAATATCATATTTTATCAAAATCCTTCATCCTTCCGTTGCTTTTAAGGTCATTATTATGTGCCTTTATAAACTGAACAAACTCCCTTTGCGGCAGGGGTCTGGAATAATAATCCCCCTGAATGTACTCGCAGTCAAGTTCTTTGAATTTTTCCACAAGCTCTTTTGTTTCTATTCCTTCAACCACAATCTTCATATTCAGTGCTTTTATCATTTTTATTACATTTTCAAGCACTATTATCATATTCGGATTTCCCTCTACATTAGTAAAGGTCTTGTCAAGCTTTATGATGCAGAACGGCAGTGCCGCTATTCTTGTCATATTTGAATATCCTGTGCCGAAATCATCAAGAGAAAAGCTTATTCCTGCTTTGTGCAGTGCTGTAATGTTTTCAAGTATGGTATTCTGAATATCTCCGGCAGCCGATTCTGTAAGCTCCAGATTCACCTGATCCGGCTGAACATGATTTTTTTCCATAATACTTATCATGTTGCTTGCCAGATTATTTTCCATGCACTGAGTCGGAGAAAGATTAATCTCTATATAGTCAAGCTTCAGTTCACTGTACCGGTCGCTGCTGATAAATTCGCAGACCTTCTCCATTACCATCTGCCCGATGCGGTGTATAGCCCCGTTCTTCTCAGCGGCAGGTATGAACAATGACGGGGGAATAAAGCCGTATCTCTCTGTTTTAAGCCGGAGCAAAGCCTCTGCGGAATTGAAACGGCATTCATGTACGGAATAGATGGGCTGATAGTAGACCTCAAATTCGTCGTTTGCTATGGCGTTTTCCAGTATCGTATCCATATCACGCATCACACTGTAGCGTTCCTTGCTGTTGATTTGGGCAGCATACAGCACATTGCCCGTGTACTGATTTTTCAGGTCGCCGCCGAGAGCCACAAGTGCATCCTGATTATCAATGTCATCAGGAATATTCGCAATACAGACGCAAATCACAAGGTCAAGCTGCATTTCATTATATTTTAAAGGTTCTTTGAATTTTTCATTTATTTGTTCTGCTATCTCATCTGCCTTGATACGGTTTTTGCCTTCAAGCTTTATTCTGTAGTTTCCGGATTCAGTATAATATACATCTCCGCGGGCCTTTTTTTCCTTCATTGTCCTGTTCATGAAATCAGCAATGATCTTCTTTACATTTACAGTATCCCTGTAGCCCAGCATATGACGTATGGACGAATAATTCACCATCTTTATCATTATAATGGTTTCCGGCTTGTTGTTTGCAAAACTGCGTGTTATTTCACTATCATATGTACTCAGCTTTATAAGTCCGGTTTCGCTGTCGGTTATTTCCTCGGGTCTCTGCACCATCATAAAGAGGAAAAGCAGACCGGTGGAATTTGCAAACATATCCAGAAGGGCACGGGGATAAATAAACTGCACCATAGAAACAACTATCATAAACATTGTACCTGCATAGATAGAGAATATCTTTGTAGGCTCAAGCATCTTTCTGTTCTGGAATACTTTTATGAACCCGTATATCACATAATAGCCGTTGATTGCATAAAGCAGTAAAAACAAATCTCCCCGCACATATTCCCCGCTTTCCGATATGTAAAAGATATTATGCGTAGAAAGATTCGCAATCATCAGCACCACAACGGACAAAACAGGCAAAAACAGAATAACCTTTTTTATCAGGCTGTCTGATGCTTTGAACCAGGTATCGGTCAGTATTATAATATAGCTCAGACAGAAAAAGGACGTAAATGCCCTGAGCATAAGGTAAATGGAATGATACACATATTTCTCAGCAATAAACGGCGCAGCGCTTCTGTCATATGACACAGCAATAATATCCATGGCAGTAGTAAACAACGCCACGGTAACAAGGATAATAAACATCCTGTTCAGTTTTCCGTTTATCATTTTTCTCAGAAGCATACAGCCAAGCAGGACTATATCCATAACCATAGCTGCATAATCGAAGTATAGTATTTTCTCCATGGGAACCTCCGCGCAGAAAAATAAGTTAATTCTAAGTCAGATATGCTCAGTTTAATTATACTACAGCATTCTTAAGCATTTCAACTTATTTCCATAATAAAAATGAAAAAATTTATATTCAATTACCAAACTTCAATGTATTACAGTTCAGACATTGCTCTGGTTTTGTTTTTCAAAATCTGTCCTGTCTTACTCAATTCACATCACGGATACTGATTTTTTTCAAGGTCCGGCGTCACGCCGATTCCCCTTTTCAAATCCCTTTTCCTTATCTCACCCCTTGCCCTGGGACTCAGACAAAGAGCTTTTGCACTCTGCGGAGTGCGACCAGGGGCTTTGCCCCATGAACCCCACCGCCTTTGAAAAGGCGGGCGAAACTTTTT
>ONDB01000061.1 GCA_900316485.1 uncultured Eubacteriales bacterium | reverse complement strand
CCACCGGCGAGACTCCGCTTGCTGATGCCGGGTTTTGTTTGATATGGGCGTGTGATTGACAATTCGGCGCAGATATTATATAATCATTGTAATGAATCTGTTGTGTCGCAACAGTTTTTTGCAGCGCATACCTTTTTCTTACAGTGCGGCATTTTGCTGATTTCAGAATTCCTGTTTTCATGAAAGGATATAAATATGAAAAAACTAAAAAAACCGCTGATGATAATACTTCCGGTGAGTTTTTTGCTTGCTATTGTTTTTGCCGGAATAATATGGTTCTCTCCTATCGGCTTCCCTGCAATCAAAGCTTCAATATATGAATTTGATTTTTTTGATTTCAGGTTTTCATATACTGCCGATAATATCATGACCATTCTGTCCCATTACAATGGTGACAGGGATACAGACCTGACACGCTTCTATGTTCTGGATTTTATCTTTGCATTCTTCTTTGCTGTGTTCAGCTTTACACTGCCGCTTGTCTTCTATATAAACAACGACAGGCATTACCTGCTTTTCAGAGCATCTGCTTTTTCGGCAGTAATGGCTTTTGTTTTCAATGTTATTGAAAATATTCTTCTGCTCAGAATAGTGTATATCACTCCCTGCTTTAATCAGGGCGATGCTGACATGGCTTCCGGTATCACTTCACTTAAATGGGCTTTCATCGGGCTGTGGATTGTTTCCACAATACTCTTTATCCTTGCTACCCTGCTTTTTGGTTCAAAAGTGAAAGCAAAATGAGCCACAAAATAATGCCGCATCAAAAAACGGATTTTAATTAATCAGATATTACAGTACAAATTATAGGGGCTGTCGTACTATAAACGTATCATACCTCATAATAACAAAAAAAGTCGATGAATCTGGGTTCATCGACTTTTTATATGTCAAGGAGTCGGTCGTTCCGCTTTTTGCCTTGGAGCCCTGGGGCAGCATGACCATTTTTTCACCAACCAGACCAAGGGGACACCCTGGAAAAGAGGAATTGAAGCAAAGAGATTTCCCACTCTGCAGAATGAGCAGATGGTGCTGTCCTCGACCTGCAAGCCATTGAAACGGCTTGAGCGAAACTTTTATAGTTTGGAACGACAAATTAGTTCAATGTTACGGGTGCAGCGTTATGCTGCCCTTTTAAAAGACGAGCGAATTTTTTAATGCAACAGCACCTTTTTGTATCAGGATAAAGTAATGGTATGTAACATTTTCCTCTCACTACAGTATCATGTTACGGGAGGGATTTATTTGAAGAGAAAAACTCTTAGAAAACGATCTTTATTGCGTATTATAGCTTTACTTATCATTTTATCTGTTTTTGTGGTGTTGTTTGTTCAATGGAGGGTCAGGCCTGTAATTGCATCTATTGCATCAGTTCAGGCGAAAAGCTTTGCTGTAACTGCTGTGAATAAAGCAGCTGCAAAAGCACTTGAGGAATGTGATATCCACCAGCTTGAAGAAATCGACACATCAGAAGACGGCAGCCTTCGTTCATTAAGCACCAATACTGCCAAGGCAAACGATCTTAAACACCTTATAACATTAAAAGCTCAGGAAGCTATAGGAAAACTTAACCATGAAAAAATAGATATTCCCTCAGGTCTGATATTCGGAGGAGATCTGTTCGGTGCTGTGGGTCCTGCAATACCGGTGTACATCTCTCTTTCCGGAAATGTTGACAGCGACTTTGAGGAGGAATTTGAAAGCGGAGGCATCAACCAGACGGTACATAAGCTGTCACTAAGAATAAATGTGCAGCTCAGTGTACTGACACCCTCCGGAACATTAAGCGAAAACGTGACCACGTCTGTTCTAATCGGAGAAACGGTTATCATTGGCTCCACTCCCCAGGGAATGTTTTCATGCAGTCAGAATTGAAAAATATGTTTTTTCAATAGCGGAGAATCAGCATATTACAGGTAAGTCCGGCTGCTGTTCCTATAAGCATAAGAATATCACCACGGTTTACAAGCTTTTCCTGTATTGCCTGGCAAAGAATAAAAGGGACTGAGGCAGAGATCATATTTCCGAAATCTTTTACCCTGTCAATATATTTTTCTTTTTCTATTCCCAACAGAGGCATCATCAGACCTAATGCCTTGCTGGCCTGGTGGGGTACTATAAGAGATATATCATCAAGGGTAACACCTGATTCCTCAAGACCGGATCTGAAAAACTCCGGCAGCTTTGAAGTGCTGAGACGGAGAACACGAAGCCCCTTCATATCGAAATAATAATCCTTTTTGTTCTCATCTGTCAGCTTGAACGCAGGCATAAGTCCGCATCCGCCTCTTAATTCTGTGTCATGCGCGCCCTGTGACCATGTTTTCTGGGCTGCATAAAGCACTCCGCTGTCACCTTCCTCTGAAGTAACAATAAAAGCTGCGGCAGCATCTGAAAAAAGCTCATAGCTTTCTTTCTGATCAGGATTAAGGGCGGCAGAAGCTGTATCTCCGGATATTATCAGCATCCTGTTATACCTTCCGCTGTCTGTCATATATGCAGCCACATCAAGGGCAGATATAAAACTTGTACATGAGGTATTGATATCCATTGCAGGAATATCAGTGGATTTGGCTATCCGCTCGTGTATAAGGGCAGCGTTGCAGGGAATTGCCTGCATTGGCGTTGCCATAGCTGCAATTATGATATCTATATCAGAAATATTCAGTCCCGCTGATTCCAGGGCAGAATTTGCTGCCTCTTCTGCCAGATCCAGAATTGTCTGTCCGTCTTTCAGTCTGTATCTGGTCTGATCCTTGAATCTTATCTTTCCGTCCTGCGGAAGTGCATATGCACATCCTGCTATTTTAAGTTTCCTCATCAGTTTCAACCTCCGCGACCATAGATTTCTCAATGAGCAATTCTTTCCACGCGTTTCAGCTTTCTGCTATTATCATAGCTATAAGACTGAAAAGATATTTCGGGAAGAACAAAGTCCTGGTCTTTTGCAAGCAAGGCAAATTCATCCTTGATTCTCTGCTTCATTTTTCCCTCTGCATCACACAGGATCAGAATATTTCCGTCGGAATTCTGTATTATCCTATAATCTGTTATATCTCCTGAAAACAGAATACACCTTCTTATAAAATCAGGAAATACTCTGATCTTTTCTCCTGAGTCAGAATAAAACACAAATACATCATCTTCTCTGCCCTCTATTTTTTCCAGGGCTGTATATACGCATCCACAGGGACACTCTCCCTCTTTTTCTACAAGCACATCGTTCAGACGGTATCTTATTATTGGCTGGGAGGTTCTTTCAAAATCGGTTATTATTGGAATAAAGCGTCTTTTGTCAATATATTCCTTTTCGATATATACAATATCTTCATTCAGGTGAAGGGTACCATATTGGCAGGTTGATGCAAGACATCCCTCGGTGCATTGATACACCTGATGTATCACATTAAGCCCGAATGCATCCTTCAGCAACTGTTCGTCCCTCTTTTCAAGCACTTCTGCTATGGATATAACGCTTTCAGGATGAACAGAAAGCCTGCCGCTTTGTATTTCCTTTGCAAGAATAAGCAGCATTGACGGTTGGGCAACTATGATATCTGCATCAAATCTTTTCAGTTTTTCGATATTCAGATGTATATCTGCATATATATCAAAAAACTCAAATTTAATATTGCGTGAATTTACAGACTGGTAAAGGTTACTGTCTGCACGCATAAAGAATGCAATCTTATAGTCTGCAAACAATCCCCTGTTCAGGAATTTTGCCAGCACAAAGCCTGCCCATTTTTCCTTTTCACTGTCCGCAACAAGAAATATGCCCCTGCTGTGAGATGTACCTGAGCTAAGTCCTACTGTGATATTATGAAGTTTTTCAGAAAAGCTCCGTTTTCTTTCACTTTCAACGGCAAAATCCATTGCCTCGTCTTTTGTAATACCTACCGTATTTATAATATCAAAATTATCCATCATTATCTTTTTATCTATCACAGGAAGACTTTCAAGCATCTTACCATTGAACCGGTGATAAAAAGGTGAATTCGCTGTTACGTAGTCAAGATGGCGGTTAATCTTTTTCTTCTGGTAAAGACCAAGTTCACGTCTGGAGTCGAATTTTCTGTATCTGAATTTAAGATAATATTTCAGTATATTAAGTTTATTGCTCATTTTCTGACCTCCCGTGTGAATATATAATTCTGATTCCAGGATAATCCTTTGAAAAGCGTTTTAATGTAATGATTGTTTCCCTGTATTGTCTGTAGCTGTCCTGTATAAGTCGCGGAATAAGACGCATTCTGCCCACATATTTCATCAGATCCTCTCCCCAGCAGGCATCTGCCGCAAAAAACAGCTCATACCCGGGAATATAAATACCAAGCTGGCCCTGCGCATGACCGTTTAGCTCTACTCCGATAACTGAACCATCGCCGAATACATCAAAGATACGATCAAAATAACCGTCAAATATGGTGCTTCCCTTATAAGGTTTCAGTGCACGAAGCTTTACTCCGCTAGTCGGTATCATATTTTTGAAAACCAGATCAAATGCATTCCCGGTACACAGGGTATTAAGCACAACAGGAGTTGAAACCAGCTCATAATCTCTGAAATATTTAAGTCCTGCAATATGGTCGGGGTGAGCATGAGATAGTATGATATTCTTTATCTCCGACGGATTTATCTCATTCTCCATCAGCTTCGACGATATCATATCAGTTTCAGCTACATATGTGCGGTTCAGCAGATTATATATCTTTGAAACAAGCTTATTATCATAAATAAGCTTTGAATATCCTGTATCGTAAAGAATACATCCCAGCTCGCTGTGTTTCAACAGTACGGCAAGAGCAGGAAATCTCCTTTTTTCACTTCTATATCCTTTGAATACATGACCAAGGTCATTTACGCAATAACCACATTCAAACAGTTTTACTGTTACTATTTTTCCAGTACCTGCCATATTCAACGATCCCTTCTGATAAGGTTTTTATAGGTTTATATCCAAGCTTTTCTTTTGCACGGGTTATATCAAGAGTCTGCGAAAACGCAAGGGTACATACAGTGTACCTTGTCAGCGGAGGCTCACCAGGTTTGCTGCCTTTTCTCCATTTCTTTTCAAGCGAACATGAAATACGATATACAAGTCCGAAAGGCAGCCGCAGATACCTGGGCTTTTCGTCTATTGCACTGAGAAATTTTTCAAGTATTATTCTGAAGCGCATCGGCTCTCCGTTTGTAATATTGAATACTTCACCGTTAATATTTTCTTTTTTGCTGGCAAGAACACAGGCCAGAGCTACATTTTCAACACAGGTGACATCAACATAGTTTTCTCCTCCGTTAAATAGAGGTATACCTGATTTTTTATTTGCCTGCAGAACTCTTGGAATCAGGCTTGTATCGCCTATTCCGATCAATCCTCTCGGCCGGAGGACTACTGTATACAGCCCCCTGAAATTGAATTCCCGTATAATCTTTTCTGCAAGTATTTTTGATTTAATATAATAATTCAGCTCGTTTTTTTCATTAACCTCTTCCTCACGTATACCATAACGGTGCCGTTTTCCTGAATAAATACTCGGTGAGGATATATACACAAGCCTCTTCACATTATTCTCAATGCAAAGCTCACAGATGTTTTTTGTTCCCTCAACATTGATGCGGTAAAATTCCTCCCATTTTCCCCAGACAGTCGAAAGTGCACCGGCATGTATGACACAGTCCAGACCGCTGAAATATTCTGAACAGCTGTTTTTATCTGTGAAATCACATTTGCAGAAAACTGCGCCCATTTTTTCAAGCTCTTTTCCTGCTTCTTCATTCCTGCCCATTGCAAGCACGGTACAGCCCTCATCCAATAGCTGGGATACAAGGTATTTTCCAAGAAAGCCTGTTGCTCCTGTAACAAGTATTTTTCTCAATTATAACACCACCGTTACTCTAATTCTTTTCTTATATCAGCCTGTTCAGCAGATCCAAAAGTTCTGTTAGTCTTACCCTTCGGAATTGCTCAGTTGTTTTTTCATCGGGAGAATATTCACATATCAGCTTTTCCCCCTGCTGCATAATACTTTTCCCTGAGTCAAGTTTTCTTCCAAGACCGTATTTTTCAAAAACTGCTGCATTTATTCCCTGTTCCCCCTGCTGAGGAACGATAAGACAAGGTACTTTAAACGCAGCAGCCTCACAAAGGCTGTTCATCCCTCCCGCAGTAATAAACAATATGGAGTTCTTCAGCATATATTTCTGATCAACATAATTTCTGACCATAATATTATCAGGCAGATTCAACTGATCAATTCTACCAAACAGAAATGACGAAGAAATAACCAGGGTGTATTTACTGCTGCCGAATTCATCAACCAGTCTATGCCAGAACTTTTCATTTCTGAAAAATACCGTACCAAGTGACGCATATACCAGATTATCTCCTGTTATTCTTTCACTGTCGGCAGCCGATTCAGATCTGATTACCGAGGAAGGACCAAGAAAAAAATGTTCCTTCCCCAGCTTTTTTTCATCAGGGTGCAGTATCCGCGGATATGTATAGACATTCAGCACAGCTTTATTCATTAATATATCTATAGTGCCGCAATCCATGCCGGGAAACTTCTTCTTAAGCTGACGGCGGTATTTATCAAGGCTGAAAAGATAATTCATCTGAGCAATACTGCTTATTGAAAATCTGCGCGTGTACATCATTGAGGTTTTACTGAACATCCCGGGTACAGTAATAAGCGTATTTACACTCATCGAAATAATTCCGCATTTTTCTGCTGCTGCCCTTCCCCAGAACGCAAGGGTATCAAATATTATCAGATCCGGTTTAAGCATATTGACTTCTTCTATCAGACCATCAATAACACGACAGGTGAATTTCAGAATAAGCTCGGAAAGCTCCGGCAGGCGGCTGCCGACAGATGTATCGAATGTTATTTCCCCCAGATCATAACTGCGGAATTCTGCACCGCATGACTGGGCATGTATCTCAAATTCAGTTGTGCTGTAAAAAATTATTCTGCTGCCGCTCCTGGAAAGCTCTGCAAGAACAGGCAGAACAGGATTAATATGTCCGTATGCAGGTGTGCTGTAAAATACAACCGTTTTGATTTTTTTTGCATTCATAATCCACCTAAAGATTCAAGGATATGCACAAAACAAATCCGGGAATCACAGAGATATTTTTGTTTAAATTATACAACATCATTAACTATAAAGTCAATTATAAAATATGACTATGTTACTCTATCACAACTTGTATGTATGATTGGTTGACAATTCAGTGAGAATAGTGTATAATAAGCGGGTAGTGAAATTCCCTATTGGTATTATCCGGTTTTAATAAATCTGATAATTAGTGGTTCTATTTTTTATATGCGGGTATGGCGAAACTGGCAGACGCACAAGATTTAGGTTCTTGCGGAGAGATCCGTGCAGGTTCAAGTCCTGTTACCCGCACCAGTATTCAGATCCGGTTCTGTCAGAATCGGATCTGTTTTATTAATTGCCGGAAAGGATGTTTAAAATGAAAAAAACTATTATCAGACTACTGAAACTGCTGGCTGT
>ONDB01000165.1 GCA_900316485.1 uncultured Eubacteriales bacterium | reverse complement strand
GACGGAATTAATTGAAAACACCAACAGGTTTCACGAAAGGATGAAAGATAATGAAAAGAAAAATAATTGCTGCTGCTCTGGCAGTGTCTGTTGTAGCTTCTTTCGGCACAGTTTCGCTGACTGCCGACGCAGTTGATGATGCAGCAGTATCCATGCAGTCGGCTGCGGCTGTAAATTCAGTAGTGCTGAATTCTGCAGCAGGCGCAACAGCAGATGATATTGAGGCTGCAATATCTGATTTTGGCAGCGCAGGAGGAAAAATCACCCTTATAGGTGATTTCAGAATCAACAGCACTATTATGCTTTGTTCTAATCTGACTATCAATGCTAACATGGCTACTGTAACTGGTAATGCTGAACTGCTTTTTGCCGCTTATGAAAAGAAGAATATTACATTTACAGGCGGTACCTGGACTCTCGGAAGTTCCTCAAGACTGATGAAAATAACAAAGTCCACAGGCTGCCTTATTGAAAAAATGACGGTTGACGGCGGCGGTTCCTTTGACTACGGCGAGCTTCTTCTTTACAATACAAAAAATGCTACCGTAAGAAACTGTACATTCAGGAATATCCGCAGTCAGGTGGTTTTTGCTGCCATGTCTGATAATTTTGTTATGCACAACTGTAAAGTGTCAAATGCAAATGGTCACGGAGTGTATGTGTATCTTTCAGACTCCCCGAAGGTGCTCAAAAATAAATTCGATGAAATATGCGGCGATGGAATCAAGCTTGTAAAATGCAGTAAAGGTACCGTCAGCGGCAATACTGTAAATAATGTCACTTTCAACCCAATTCTTGATATTGACCCCCTTAGAAAAATCGCACGTTCCGGCTGCGGACTTCTGCTGTCAGAATGTGAAGATACACATATCGGCAGTCAGATTTCCTATAATGGCAGTCTTTATTCAGGCAATACGGTATCGAACTGTGAGAATTACGGAATACATATTACTATGTGCAGAAAGACAGAGCTTACTAATGATTCCTTTACGGATATAGGAACCGACGGGATCCATAATTCAGCTGCCGCACAAACAACAATAAGCGGATGCTATTTCAAGAACTGCAAAGAAAAAGCTATTTTCTTTGTTCCCGGTCCTATTGATGATTATGATAAGGACTGCCGTGACTGCAAGAATTCTGTTATCTATAATAATAAAATCAAAAAATGCGGAACCTTTGGCATAATGCTGTCAGTTGTAGATACCGTAAAGGTTGAAAAGAACACTATATCCGACTGCGGTGATTATGGCGTATACTGTAATTCATCAAAGAATGTAAGTATTTCCGGCTGTTCGATATCCAATACAAAACAGCGTGTAGGTCTCGGAGTGTCTTCCAGCCCTGACTGCACAAATATTAATATTGACCTTCCTTTCAGACTTGCAAAAAGCAGCATGTCAATGGGTATCGGCGACAATTACAAAATTGAAGCGCCTATGAATGATCTTATATGGAAATCCAGTAATTCAAAGATAGTTACCGTTTCAAACGGCAAGCTCAGGGCTGTAGGAATAGGCAGTGCAGTTATTACTGCATCAACAAAAAGCGGACAGACTGCAAAGTGTGAAGTGACAGTTAAAGGCGTAGCTTCAAGCGTAAGCCTTAATAAAACAGATCTGGTACTTGGTGTGGGAGAGGATTATAAGCTGACAGCTATCCTTCCTGCTAATACTGCGTCGGCTTCTGTTACCTTCCGCACCAGCGACAGCAGTATTGTGAGCATGCAGAAAACTGATGGTGAGGGTGTTTTCACTGCATTGAAGCCGGGCACAGCATGGGTATCTGTAAAGCTTTGCAATGGTAAGCAGGCAAGCTGCAAGGTTATAGTCAGATACGCTCCTAATTCCGTCAGCTTTTCAAAAAGCTCATATAATATGCACCTGGGACAGAGCATAAATCCTGAGGTGGTAATTCCTTCAGACAGTGCTGCCCAGAATCGTACCTTTGCAAGCAGCAATACCTCTGTTGCGTCAGTATCCTCAGATGGTACGATAAAAGCTGTGGGCTACGGTTCAGCGGTTATAACTGTAAAGCTTTATAACGGCAAGACTGCAAGCTGCAAGGTTGTTGTGAATTCACTACCATCAAAGATCAGCTTCAATCAGACCAGTGTCAGCATCGGAGTTGGAGAAAACATCAAAAACGTTATTAAAGAAATAAGCGGAACAATTCCGAATGGCAGCACATTTACCAGCAGCAACAGAGCAGTTGCTACAGTTACTTCCGACGGAACTGTAAAGGGCATAAAAACCGGAACTGCTATAATTACTATTAAGCTCAGCAACGGAGCAAAGGCAACCTATAAGATCATTGTAAGAAAAGCTCCTGCGCGTGTTTCACTCAATTATACCAGTCTTAAGCTTAAAGTCGGTCAGACTGCATCTGTTTCCGCTGTTATTGCGTCAGATTCAGCCAGTGCATCCCGAACCTATCGTTCAAGTGACAGCTCGGTTGTTAAAATGACAAAGACATACTGGACAGGAAGTTTCCAGGCAATGAAACCCGGTACAGCATGGGTTACATTACGTCTTTACAACGGTAAGCAGGCAAGCTGTAAGGTTGTTGTTACGAAATAATGTGAAATATGTATTTTTCTGCATGAGCAATAAGCAGCAATTAATACAACGGAACAGCGTTAGTGTAAAATAATTCTGGGGTTATTCAAAACCAGAATCAGTTAAGATTAAGTAACCCAAGCAATTACAGCAGCATCGCGGGCAGCCAAATAGTCAGGCGCATTAAGAGCGTAACGTAGTGAAGCGACACCATCGCGTTGCGGGTCCAGCGTCACGCTGGCGCGTTGCGGCACCGGCGGCTCGCCGGAACAGCTGACTCCTTGACAAATAAAATATAAATATTAAAGGGGCTGTCGTATTAAAAAAGTTTCGCCCGCCTTTTCAAAGGGCAGCGTGACGCTGCAACCGTAATGATGAATTAATTGGTCGCTTCAAGCTATAAAAGTTTCGCTCAAGCCTTTGAAAAGGCTTGCAGGTCGAGGGCAGCGCCCTCGTCGCACTCCGCAGAGTGCGAAATCTCATTGCTTGAATCCCTCGGCAAGGGGTGAATCAAAAAAACAGTCCAGTGGACTGTTTTTTGAGAGGGGACGCCCTGGGAAAGAGGGCGTCCCTTTGTATGGATCATGAAGAAATAGTCCTGCTGCCGTAAGGCAGCAAATCAAAAAGTGGAACTACTAACACCTAAACAAACAAAAAAGCCGATGAATCAAAATATTCATCGGTTTTTTGTGTTATTAAGAGGTATAATTCGTTATTGTAATGCGACAGCCCCTTTTTGTTATTATTATAAAAACTACAATATGTATAATATACTTATAGTAGTATACATATTGTAATTATATACTTATAGTATTTAACAAATAGTATTATTATACAGATAGTGATATACAATATGTAATAATATACAATTAGTATTCAACTATATGTATATTATACAAATTGTATTCTACAAACTGTATAGTATACTTATTGTATTCTACAACGCGTATACTATACAGAAAGTATTATACCAAAAGTACTTATATAAAAAAATATACTACAAAGAGTATAAAATACAAACAGTATATAAAAAATTACCGCAAACCAGAAAACGGCTTGCGGTAGAGATTTATTTGCAGAGGATCATTTTATTTGTTTTTTGTAGGTGATAAGCATAGACAGACCACCAAAAAGAATGACATAACCGATATTTACTAAAATGCTGATCCAGAGGTTAACAGATGTTGTTCCGGTAAACAGCTGAGTCAGGGATGAAAGGGTAGTCGGCAGCCAGTACTGAGAGAATGTGAAAAAGATATTCTGAGCAGTTTCACTGAATTTCTGGTCGTCTATTACTCCGACTGCGATCATGACAGCTACTCCGAATGCAGAGCTGATCAAACCGGGTGCAAAAATACCGAGAACAATTGAGATACCGGTTTTTCTTGAAAGTTCAGACATCATGAAATAGAATGCATGAGCGCCAAGAATAATAAAGCATTGCTGCAGACAGAAAAGAACAACATCAGGTTCTTCTGTGCCATAGCCCAAAAAATCCGAAATAATGTTGCCGGAGCCTACCGGCTTTGCGAAAAGCAATCCGCATATTATGCTGAAAAGAAGAACAATTCCGTACATCATTATTGCCGCAGTTGAAGAAGCAATAAATTTTGACAGAAATATTTTATATCTTGGATATCCGAGGGAATAGATAGTTTTTATTGTTCCCCTTGCACTGTCCTCACAGCCGTATATTGAGGTAAAAATTACTACCAGAGTTGTCAGATTTGCCACAGAGATCATCTGCCGGATTATCATAAACATTGAATAATCAGCGCCCTGAATGTTTGACAAAGTAGAAGAAGCAATGCCATAGAACGAAAACAGTACAGGAACTGCAATTACGCCCAGACAAACATAAAGGCTTGATCTCAGGAACAGTCTCCTGAACTGGAATTTAAGCAGTTTATACATACTGTCCCACCCCGCTTCCTACGTTGAGTGTGCCCATTCTGTTAAGCAGATAATCCTCGTAGCTTATCCTGTTTACTCCAAGCTCGCTGACAGCTATTCCAGAGGTTACAAGACCCTCGTTTATCTTTGCAGACACAGCTGGGTCAGCCGGAATGGTAATAACACCGTTTTTCAGTATTGCATTTTCAATAGAGAATTTCTGTTTAAGCACTTCAAGAGCAATTTCCGGATCGCTGCATTTAACCACAACATTAAATCCGCAGCGCCTTTCAAGTGCCTCAGCGGTGACCTCTTCAATAAGCATACCGCAGTTAATAATGCCGTAGACATTGGCGATTTTTTCAAGCTCACCCAGCAGATGACTGGATATGAAGAAGGTGACGCCTTTTTCCTTGTTGATAAACTGTATTATATCACGGACATCTCTCATACCCATGGGGTCAAGTCCGTTGACCGGCTCGTCAAGGATAAGCAGCTCGGGATTTCCTAGCAGTGCAATGGCAATTCCAAGTCGTTGCTTCATACCGAGAGAAAAAGCGCCAACTTTTTTATTGCCAACAGTTTCAAGACCTACCATTCTTAGATAAAAACGGATATCATCATCTGTTGCGTCGCAGAGAATTGCAAAGCGTTTCATATTTTCAAGAGCTGTACATCCGGTATAAAGACCGGGGGATTCAATAAGCGAGCCTACACGGTTCAGGCATCCGCTTGATCTGGGCTGGCCGAAAAGCTCAACCGCACCTTCACTGGCTGACAGCAAATCAAGAATTACCTTCATGGCTGTGGTCTTGCCGGCACCGTTTGGGCCGATAAAGCCGTAGATATCTCCCTTTCTGATACTGAGATTCAGATTATTCAGAACGGTTTTATTACCGAATTTCTTTGTAAGTCCATATGTTCTCAGTACAAATTCTTCCACCATATCATCTCCTTAATATCTGATTTCTGACAATGTGCAAATGATTTAAGCAGATACCATTATTGTACCTGATGTTATCCTACATCCGCAGCATTCCACAATATCATTATAACCCTTAATGTTTCAAATTACAATACCATAAGCCCGTACCCCCAGCGTGAATAGTGAATCAATTGGTCGCTCCAAGCTATAAAAGTTTCGCTCAAGCCTTTTCAAAGGCTTGCAGTTCGAGGGCAGAGCCTTCGTCGCACTCCGCAGAGTGCGAAATTTCATTGCTTCAATCCCTCGGCAAGGGGTGAATCCAAAAACAGTCCGGTGGACTGTTTTGAGAGAGGGGACGCCCTGGGAAAGAGGGCGTCCCTTTGTCTGGTTAATGAAGAAATAGTCTTGCTGCCCCAGGGCAGCATAGAAAAAAGCGGAACGACTGACTCCCTGACAAATAAAAAAAGCCTATGAACCAAAATATTCATCTACTTTTTTGTGTTATTATAATGTGACAGCCCCATGGTGCTACTCGCTTTAAGACAGTTAAGTGATAATATTGGAATAATGCACCATTGTGAGGCTGATAAGTAGGGCTAAATTGCTTCGCTGAGTGTATTGAAAAATCAGGCAAAATATGATAAAATATCTTTATCTGTAATAAACCGATTTTTTCGGAGATAGGTGGATAATTATGGCAGTAAAAAGAATTTTTGTGGAAAAGAGAAGCGGCTTCGATGTTGAGGCTTCTAATCTTACAGCTGATATTCAGAAAAGTCTGGGTCTTACAGCTGTTGAAAATGTAAGAATAATAAATCGCTATGATGTCAGCGGTATTGACGGAGAGGATTTTGAAAAGGCTAAGAAAACTATCCTCAGCGAAACAAATGCCGATACTGTTTATGATGAGTTCCTTCCCGAAGACAGCGACTACCGCATCTTCGCTATGGAATACCTTCCCGGTCAGTACGATCAGAGGGCGGATTCTGCTGCACAGTGCGTTCAGCTTCTGACTCAGGGTGAGCGTCCTCAGGTTGTTTCTGCAAAGGTGATCGGAGTAAAGGGCAATATCACTGACGCTGATTTTGATAAAATAAAGCATTATCTTATCAACCCGGTTGAATCCCGTGAGGCTTCTTTGAGCAAGCCGGATTCTCTTGAGATGAAGGCTGATATTCCGGCTGATGTCGCAGTTGTTGAGGGCTTTATCAAATGGAACGACGATGAAATGAAGCAGTATTTCGACAGCATGGGCTTTGCAATGACCCTTTCAGATCTGAAATTCTGCCGTGATTATTTCCGTGATGACGAGCATAGGGATCCTACAGTTACCGAGCTTCGTGTAATTGACACATACTGGTCCGATCACTGCCGTCATACCACCTTCCTTACAAGACTTGAGAAAATTGAAATCGAAAAAACAGAACTTACAAAGACAATAGAGGATGCTCTTGCTCTTTATTATGAAAGCAGAGAAGAAATCTACGGCAAGGACAGTGACAGGGACGTATCTCTTATGGATATGGCACTTGTGGGTATGAAGCTTCTCAGAAACAGGGGACTTATTCCTGACCTTGACCAGAGCGATGAGATAAACGCCTGCTCAATTGAGGTACCCGTTACAATTGACGGCAAAACAGAGCAATGGCTGGTTCAGTTCAAGAACGAAACACACAACCACCCCACCGAGATCGAACCCTTCGGCGGCGCTGCTACCTGTCTTGGCGGAGCTATCCGTGATCCTCTTTCCGGCCGTGCATATGTATATCAGGCAATGCGTGTAACCGGTTCGGGCGATCCGACGGTTCCTTTTGAAAAGACGATGGAGGGTAAGCTTCCTTCCAGAAAGATTACTACAGGTGCTGCTCAGGGCTACAGCTCATACGGCAACCAGATCGGACTTGCAACCGGTCAGGTGGTAGAGCTTTATGATCCCGGCTATGCTGCAAAGAGAATGGAAATTGGTGCTGTAATCGGTGCTTCTCCCAAGGAAAATGTAGTAAGAGGAGTTCCCTCACCTGATGATATAATTGTTCTCCTGGGCGGAAGAACAGGACGTGACGGCTGCGGCGGTGCAACAGGTTCATCAAAGGCTCATACTATGGATTCTATTGAAACCTGCGGCGCAGAGGTCCAGAAGGGTAATCCGCCTACAGAAAGAAAGATCCAGAGACTTTTCAGAAACAAGACTGTTTCTACAATGATAAAGCGCTGCAATGACTTCGGTGCAGGCGGCGTATGTGTTGCTATCGGTGAGCTTGCAGACGGTCTTACAGTTGACCTGGACAAGGTAACAAAGAAATATGACGGACTTGACGGCACAGAGCTTGCAATTTCCGAATCACAGGAAAGAATGGCTGTTGTACTTGAGCCGAAGGATGTTGACCGCTTTATTGCAGAAGCTGACAAGGAAAATCTTGAGGCAACAGCAGTTGCAGTTGTAACTGAAAATCCCCGTCTTACAATGAACTGGAGAGGAAAGACTATTGTTGACCTCAGCCGGAAGTTTCTTAATACAAACGGTGTTACACAGGTTGCTCAGGCTCATATCACAGCGCCTGACGCCGAAAAGAATTACCGCACCCATGCTCCCGAGGCTCTTGCAGGAATGGATACTGCAGAAAGCTTCAAGGCAAACCTTGGCAGACTTGAGGTATGCTCACAGCGCGGACTTTGCGAAAGATTTGATGCAAGTATCGGTGCAGCTACAGTAATGATGCCATTCGGCGGTAAAACACAGCTCACTCCCGAGGAAGCAATGGCTGCAAAGCTCCCGCTTCTTGAGGGTGAAACAGACGATGCAACTGCAATGTCATACGGCTATATTCCCGGAATTGCAAAATGGAGTCCCTTCCACGGAGCAGCCTTTGCAGTTACCGAATCACTTTCAAAGCTTCTTGCAATCGGCGCAGATCCGCTTACAGCAAGACTTACCTTCCAGGAATATTTTGAAAGACTGCACGATGTACCCGAACGCTGGGGCAAGCCTGCAGCAGCACTTCTGGGTTCACTGGTTGCTCAGATAAAGATGGGGCTTCCGTCAATCGGCGGTAAGGACAGTATGTCAGGTTCCTTTGAGGATCTTGATGTTCCGCCTACGCTTGTAAGCTTTGCTGTTGCAATGACAAAAGCTTCAAAGACAATTTCTGCCGAATTCAAAAAGGCAGGTTCAAAGGTTATATACGTTCCTGTTCCCGAGAATAAGGCTGCTATGCTGCCTGATTGGGAAAAGCTTAAGACTATGTACCGTGCAGTTCTGGCACTTATGAATGAGGGCAAGGTTCTTGCTGCATCAACTGTAAAGGAAGGCGGCGCAGCAGCTGCAGTTGCAAAGATGTCCTTTGGTAATAAAATAGGCTTTACATTTGCGAAGGAGCTTACAGCAGATGAGCTTTATGCTCCGCTTTCAGGTTCACTTATTCTTGAACTTGCAGAAGGCGCAGAGCTTTCCGGCGATGTTCTTTATTATGAACTGGGCACAACAACAGAAAAGGAAGCTATATCCGTAAACGGCGCAGAGCTTGCTTTGAATGAGCTTATAGACATCTGGGAAGGCAAGCTTGAGGGCGTGTTCCCGTCAAAAGCAAAATGTCCTGAGATAACAAGGAACATTCCGCTTTATACTGAAAGAAATACCGCCTCTCCTGTTATCAGGACGGCTAAGCCAAAGGTATTCATACCTGTATTCCCGGGCACAAACTGCGAGGTAGATACAGCCAGAGCATTTGCAAAGGCAGGCGCAGATCCCCAGCTTCTTATCGTGCGCAACCTTACACCGGATGCAATAGAAGAAACCATTACTGAAATGGTAAGGCTTATAAATGAGTCACAGATGATAATGCTTCCTGGCGGATTCTCCGGCGGTGACGAGCCTGATGGTTCAGGCAAGTTTATTGCCACAACATTCCGCAACCCGAGAGTCAGCGAAGCAGTAAATGAGCTTCTTAAGAATCGTGACGGTCTTATGCTGGGCATATGCAACGGTTTCCAGGCACTTATCAAGCTCGGACTCGTACCCTACGGCGAAATAAGAGAACTTAAGGCAGACGACCCCACACTCACATACAATACTATCGGCAGACATATCTCACATATGGCATATACAAGAGTTACATCAGTAAAATCTCCCTGGCTTTCAGGAGTAAATGCCGGAGATATCTTCTCAATTCCGATCTCACACGGTGAGGGACGTTTTGTAGTATCAGATGAAATGCTTGATACACTTATTGCCAACGGTCAGATTGCTACACAGTATGTTGATCTTGAGGGCAATCCTTCAGGAGATATCGCATTCAATGCAAACGGTTCGGTTTGTGCCATTGAAGGTATTACAAGCCCGGACGGACGTGTACTCGGCAAGATGGGACATTCTGAAAGAAAGGGCGAAAACCTTTATTTCAATACTCCGTTTGAAAAAGACCAAAAGCTCTTTGAAAGCGGCGTAGCATATTTCAAATAATGCGGCTATGACTATATAATGTTTTACGGTCTGAACAGGGTATTCTGTTCAGACCGTTGTTTTCAGAGTGTAAATCTTTTCTGTCCCAAAGAAAATAAAGGAACTGTTCAATTCTTAATAACAGCTTTTTGATATTATCAGGTCAGTTCATTATTCTGAAGCCACAGTATTTTCGCCTATGAAAAGCAAATAAAAAACAGCGCCGGTCTGGCAGGATAAACCTGCTCAACCGGCGTTGTATTTTTCTGGATTATATTATAATGATCAATAGAGGGGGAATCTTTCGCAGATATCCTCTACGCCAGCCTTGATCTTGTCAAAGCTGCCTTCAAAGTCATTAAGAGCAAGAGTAATATACTCAGCGATCTTGTCCATTTCCTCTGTACCCATACCTCTGGTTGTAACAGCGGCAGTACCAAGACGAACGCCGCTTGTAACGAAGGGGCTTCTCTTTTCGTTGGGAACAGTGTTCTTGTTTGCTGTAATTCTTACCTCGTCAAGACGATGCTCAAGCTCCTTGCCTGTAACCTCGCTGTCGGTCAGGTCGAGAAGCATAACGTGGTTATCTGTGCCGCCAGAAACAAGCTTGCAGCCTCTGCTTGTAAGACCTTCAGCAAGAGCCTGTGCATTTTTTACGATGTTCTCGCCGTATGTCTTGAATTCTGGCTTAAGAGCCTCACCGAAGCAAACAGCCTTTGCAGCAATGATGTGCATAAGCGGACCGCCCTGTGTGCCGGGGAATACAGCCTTGTTGATACCCTTAGCGAGTTCCTCGTCATTTGTGAGGATAAGACCGCCTCTGGGACCTCTGAGAGTCTTGTGAGTTGTAGTTGTTGTAAAATGAGCATAGGGAACAGGGCTGGGATGAACGCCGGCAGCAACAAGTCCTGCGATATGAGCCATATCCACCATGAGATAAGCGCCGCATGCATCAGCAATTTCTCTGAAGCGCTTGAAGTCAATGATTCTAGGATAAGCGCTTGCGCCGCATACAATGAGCTTTGGCTTAACTTCCATTGCTGTTTCGTAAACCTTATCATAGTCGATTCTGTGAGTTACAGGATCAACGCCGTAGGAAACGAAGTTATAATATTTACCGGAAATATTTACCGGTGAACCGTGTGTAAGATGTCCGCCCTCTGAAAGTGTCATACCCATAACGGTATCACCGGGCTTAAGAATTGAGAAATAAACAGCTGTATTAGCCTGAGCACCGGAATGAGGCTGAACATTGGCAAATTTTGCTCCGAAAAGCTGGCAGGCACGGTCAATTGCGATCTGCTCTGCAACGTCAACATACTGGCAGCCGCCGTAATATCTTTTTCCCGGATAACCCTCTGCGTATTTATTTGTTAGAACAGAACCCATTGCAGCCATTACTGCAGGGGAAACAATATTTTCCGAAGCAATAAGCTCAATATTCTGCTGCTGTCTTTTAAGCTCGTCAGCCATAGCAGCTGCGACATCACTATCATATTTGCTCAGAAAGCCAATACTGTCCATCAGATCATTATACATTGGAAATTCCCTCTTTCATTTTTAGGCATAGCCTGTTTTTTCCGACTTCCCCAAGAAGTCATCTTTTTCCCTATTATACATTATCCTACCGAATAAATCAAGTGCCCTTCACCCGCCAGCGCCAGCGTGACGCTGGACCCTCAACGCGCCGGCGAGCCGCCGGAGCCGTAACGCGATGGTGTCGCTTCACTTACGTTACGCTCTGATTGTGCCTGACTGTCTGCCTGCCCGCGGTGCTGCTGTAATTGCTTGGTTTACTTAAATTTTCGGGGTCGGTACTTGCACTGCTACGCATACTATGGCTGACGCTTTGCACCAGAGGAAAGCGTTCAGCACTTGTCCCACGAAAACAAACTACAATTGACGTTCAGCAACAGAGTAAAGCGTTCAGCAGCAGCCGAAGCGAGGGGGATAGTTAAGGAAAAGGGATTTGAAAAGGGGAAGACCTTAAGAAAGGGGGCTTTGCCCTCTTTC
>ONDB01000062.1 GCA_900316485.1 uncultured Eubacteriales bacterium | reverse complement strand
TTACGCTCTGATTTCGCCTGACTATCTGGCTGCCCGCGGTGCTGCTGTAATAGCTTGGTTTGCTTTATCTTAGCTGATTCTGGTTTTGAATAAACCCAGAATTATTTTACACTAACAGCGTGCCGGCAAGCTGCCGGTGCTGCAATGCGATGGACAGCGTGACGCTGGACCCGTAACACCATTTTTTAACATAATCTGAGTTTTACTATGAATCAGAAATCCTGTCGGGGAAGCCGGGGGTTGGGTTTTATATGAGTAATACATTATATAAAGGGGTGCAATAGTATTTGAATGTTTTTACTGTTACTGTGATAGGTGCTGCTGTTGCTCAGGATGCTTTTGCTGCTGCAGCATTGTTTGGCGCACTTGATAAAACAAAAAAACTGCGCTTTGCTTTCTATGTATGCAGTTGTTTTGCTCTTTTTCAGATGATAATGCCATTGCTGGGATGGAGTATAGGAAAGGTAGGCAGCACTGCAGTTGACAGCTTTGACCATATTATTGCTTTTATTATTTTGTCCTTTATCGGAATAAAAATGATGATAGACAGCAAAAAGCCACTGGGAGACGATATTATTCTGCCAGGATTCCGCAGCGTTATTTTTATGTCGCTGGCTACAAGTATTGATGCTCTTACAACAGGAATTACACTTCCGGCTGCTACAAACGCAAAAAGTACCGCTGAGATAATTACAGCGGTACTCCTTATAGGTTTTATTACTTTTATCGTTTCTTTTACAGGATATCTGCTTGGAATGAAACTCAGCCGTTTCGATTCTTCAGCAGCCCGTATTGCAGGCGGAGCCGTACTTTGTGCTATCGGAATAAAAACCCTGCTGGCAGGATAAAGCATCATTCTGACCTCTTTGCACAAGCTATTGCCAATGAACCGGGACCTATATGACAACCGATACTTAATGACAACGGTGCTGCATGAATCTCATAACCCGGGAAGGCTTCCTTTACGTCACTTATCCAGGTTTCAATCTCGAAAAGCTTCATATCTGAGTATGCTACATGCAATGCCATTTTTCCTTCAGAAGCATAATTTGCAAATCGTCCTGCCATATCCTTCTGCATTGCTTCAATCATAGCTTTTTTCGCAGATTTGGTGCCCCTTGATTTTGCATATGCATCAAGCTTATCGCCCTGTATCTGCAGAACAGGCTTAAGATTCATTACATTTGCTATAAGTGCGCCTGCAGCAGTTACTCTGCCGCCGCGCTTTAGATATGTAAGCTTATTTACCATAATGTATATACTTGAATCTGCTGCATCTGCTTCAAGTATTCTACAAATTTCGCTGCCGCTTTTTCCTGAATCAGCCATTGCCTTTGCATCCACAACAGACTGATACTGAGTAACCGAAATTCGTCTGTTATCCGCAACAAACACCCTGCCCTCATAATCCGATGCAGCAAGCAGTTTTGCAGTCTGACATGAGCTTGAAAGACCTGATGACATAGGAATATATACCAACTCATCATTTTCCTGCAGGATAGAATCCCAGAACTCTGTAAGCTCTCCGGGAGACGGCTGTGTGGTGGATACAGTGGTCTTGCTGTCTGCAAGATATCTATAGAATTCCTTATAATCAATTTCAAGACCCTCAGTATAATCCCTGCCGTTGACATTGAATTTCATGGGCAGCAGGAAAATCCCAAGCTGATCTGCTTCCTGAGCGATTACTCCGCTGTTGGTATCAGTAGCAATTGCAATTTTTTTCATTCCTGTGTTTTCCTTTTGATTTTACTTTATCTCACCGATAAAGCCGGTTATTTCATCTCTCATGCGTATTGCCTCACGTCTTGCGGCAGCTGCATATTCAGTCGGCTCGCAGCCTTCCTTCTGCCATGCACACATGATTCCTCTTGAAGAATTAATTACTGCACCTGCGCCGTTTTCGTCAAAGGCAGGGGCAACATCCTTTGCACCGCCGCCCTGAGCGCCGTATCCAGGTACAAGGAAGAAGGTATGCGGCAATGCCTTACGAAGCTCGCCAAGCTGTTCCGGGTATGTTGCACCTACTACTGCGCCAACTCCTGAATAACCGCTTTCGCCCATTACAGACTCTCCCCAGCTTTCACACATATTGCCCATTGTCCTGTAGACTGTATTTCCGTCATCGAGTATTCTGTCCTGAAGCTCTCCGGACGAAGGATTTGATGTCTTTACAAGTACAAAGATACCCTTATCATCGTTTTTACAGATTTCAAGAAGAGGTTTAACCCCGTCTGTTCCAAGATAACCGTTTACTGTAAGTGCATCTGCACCAAAAGCGCTGACAGTTTCACCTTCTATTTCAGTAGTTCCCAGATGTGCCTTTGCATATGCCTGCATTGTTGTGCCGATATCATTTCTCTTACCGTCAGTAATTACAAACATACCCTTCTCTTTTGCATATGAAATTGTTTTTTCAAGTGTACGCACACCATACCAGCCATACATCTCGTAATATGCTGCCTGGGGCTTAACTGCAGGTACGATATCACAAAGGGCATCAATAAGACCCTTATTGAATTCAAACAATGCCTGTGCAGCACCTTCCAGTGTCTTGCCGTATTTTTCATATGCAGCTTCTTTGATATATCCCGGGATATAGTCAAGCTTAGGGTCAAGTCCGGCTACTGTGGGATTCTGCTTTTCTCTGATATTCTTTATAAGTCTGTCGAATGACATAATATTCCTCCTGTTTTGGAAAACATTTATTCATCTCTGTATACAACCTTGCCGCCGCAGATAGTAAGCTTTACTTTGGCTGCAAGTGTCTTTCCCTTGAAAGGTGTATTCTTTGATTTACCGTGAAGCTTATCGGGATTTACTGTCCACTCCTCTTCCCTGTAAAGGAACAGGTCTGCCGGAGCACCGATATACATTGTTCCTGCAGTAATACCAAGTATTGAAGCTGGGTTACACGACATTTTACGGATAAGCTCTGTTTCACTCATTATGCCGCCCTTTACAAGAACCGTATAGGCTGCTGCAAATGCAGTTTCCATTCCGATAGCACCGTTGGGAGCATTTTCAAAATCAGCCTTTTCCTGGGGTGTATGAGGAGCATGGTCTGTAGCGATTGCATCAATCGTATCATCCTTGAGTGCTTCAATCATTGCCCTTCTGTCCTCTTCAGTACGAAGAGGAGGATTCATGCGGTAATCAGCATCCTTTTTAAGAAGCTCGTTTTCTGTAAGCATAAGATAATGAGGAGCTGTTTCTGCTGTTACACGTATTCCTCTCTTTTTGAAATCCCTTATCATATCAACTGAAGTCTTTGTGCTGACATGACAAATATGTATCGGAAGATCATAGGATGCTGCAAGTGCAAGCTCTCTTGCTGTGCCGGCATCCTCTGCAGCAGCGGGCATTCCCTTTACTCCCAGCTTCTCGGATACTTCACCCTCATTTACCTTGCCTCCTGCAAGATAGGGGTCTTCGCAATGAGCTGCAACAGGAATACCGAGAGCTGCTGCCTTTTTCATAGCTGCTGCCATGATTGCGGTATCCAGCACAGGTCTTCCGTCGTCGGAAAGAGCATCTATTCCTGCCTCATAAAGAGCATCAATATCCGTAGGCTCATGTCCCTCAAGTCCCTTTGTAATTGAACCGACTACATATACATGAGCATCGGCAGCCTTTGCTTTTTCCTTGATATATCTTACCGTATCTGGATTATCAACGGTCGGTACAGTATTAGGCATTGCAAGCAGACTTGTAACACCTCCCGCTGCGGCTGCCCTGCAGCCGGAAAGGATATCCTCCTTATCCGTCTGACCAGGATCTCTAAGGTGAACGTGGAGATCTACAAGTCCGGGTGCAGCCTTCATTCCTGCTCCGTTTATAATCTCTACATTGCCTTCTGCTGATTCAGCATCAGCGAATACTCCGTTTTTGATGAAAATATCGCCTGTACCGTTTGTATTATTAACAGGGTCGATAATATGTACGTTTTTAATAAGCAGATCAGTCATTTTTACCTCCAATCAGTCTTCTCCGTCAGGAGTGGTGAATATTTTTCCAAGTGATCGTTTAAGCTTGCTGCCAATGGTGTCTGCCGGTTTTTCCTCCAGATCCTTAAGAGGTATCTCTCCGGAGCCGGGAGCAAACGGGTCGAGAGTATCATCCTCGCCCTCTTCACTGTAAAATTCAATTTCAGCATCCTGTTTCCTTACTTTACGCTTTTTAGGTCTGGATGCCTTCTGCTCGGGAATCTCCGCAGCCGGCTCGGGTATTTCAGGCTGAACCGCCGGCTGGACAACAGGCACCGGTTCCGGTTCCTCTATCTGCAGAGATTCTGCCGCAGACGGTTCCGGTGCGCTGTCGTACTGTATAAGGGGTTCCGGGTCTGACTGAACCTTTCCGCTCAGAATAGCCTCAAACTTCTTATTGTATTCCTCAGCATTGACACTTTCTAGTGCAGGTATAAAGGTAAGCATACCCTTTTTCGGGATAATGGGCTGAGCAAAGTATGTATCCGGCAGCTCAAACACTATCCCGGATTCACGCTTAAAGTCAATTTCCGGCTCAACAGGCTCAGGCTGCTCTGCCTTTACAGGCTCGGCAGCTTCCGGCTCAGGCTGCTCTGCCTTTACAGGCTCAGCAGCTTCCGGCTCAGGC
>ONDB01000108.1 GCA_900316485.1 uncultured Eubacteriales bacterium | reverse complement strand
TTGTCCTCGTTATATATGGGCTGATGTCCGCCCTCCAGGTCAATAATGCTCAGACGGCGGAAACCCATTGATATTCTGCTGTCTTTATAATAACCAACACTATCCGGTCCTCTGTGGGTGATAACGTCTGTCATATTTTCAAGAACCTTATCCCTGTCTGTCACATGACCGGTAAATCCGCATAATCCACACATAAAAATTTCCTCTTTTCCCTGAAAACTCGCCTTTTTTAAAAGGAGATACACAAAAATATGCAAGTTCGGCGCATTCAACTTTCAAAAATGGTTACATAGAGATTTTAGCACATTACTGCCGAACTTTCAACCTTCTCAGGAAAAATATTCTGAATTTCGGGCGTGCTTCACAGCTTTATTCTAAATATTCGTTTCCTTTTCGTGGAGCTTTACCACTGAAATCTGTGCAGATATGCCTCAGGATCAGCAGCCTGCGCCTTGTACATACTCCCGGACAATATCGAAATGACTGTATGGAACCCGGGTATTGATGCTTTCATCCTTTTCGATTTCGTCCAGAAGCTCAGAAATCATTTGATTATCGGCTGTTCCCTTATATTCGCTTTGCTTCACCACAAGTCCGAAGGCTGCAAGCATTGTTATAACAGGCATATTTTTGCTGCCTGCATTTTCAAGCTCTTGTATGCTTATGGCACGGGTCATCACCTTATTTTCATCGTCCGGAGTTTTATAGTGTATCTCAATAAATGCGAATTCATCCTCGCAGCCGCTGCTTTCGGTTGTGACATAGCGAGTAGGATATGCCTTTTGGGCAGTACCCCTGGTAAACTGTATCAGCGCAGCAACATTGTGCTCAGAGCCTATTCCGTCAACAGCCTTTTCTGTATCGTTGAATTCCTTCTGGGTAAGCACTCTTGCATCATATCCGATAAGACGGTATTTCTTGGCATAACGGGGATTAAGCTCCACTGATATCTTCACATCCTTTGCAACCGTTACAAGGTTGGATACAAGTTTATCCCAAAGGTTATCCTTTATATCCGCAGGATTGGTAACAAAGGTATAATTGCCGTTGCCGTTCCTTGCAAGAGCCTCCATTTTATTATCCTTGAAATTATTCCTGCCGTAGCCCACAATTGAAAGATATATACCGCTTTTTCTTTTTTCGTATATAAAATCGGAAAGACCGCTTTCGCCTGTAATACCAAAATTGAAATCACCGTCTGTAAATATGAACACACGGTTATTTGCGTTTTCGTCAAAATTATCAGAGAGATACTGATATGCATCTTCAAGACCGCGGCTGCCGTTTGTACATCCCCCGATACCGTCAATTGAAAGGATAGCATTAACGCAGTCATCCAGATTGTCGCATTTCATCTTTTTCGCAACGGTAACTGTATTATCTGAATATGCAATAACAGACATATAGTCGCCTTTTTTAAGCTTGCTTACAATTGCAGCTATGGACATCTGTGCAAGCACCCATTCATCTTCCATACTTCCGGATACATCCACAAGAAAAGCAAGATTCTGATGCACCTCTTTTTCAGACTTTCTGCCCTTCAGCCCCACCATAAGCAATTCGCCGTCCTCACTCCAGGGACATTTTCCGTGCTCAAAGCTGAGTGCAAAAAGCTCATCATCCTCCGGCGGTTTCATTTCATATGGATATGAATTGATTATTTCCTCTATCCTGACAAAGCTTTTGTCTATACGCTGGCACTGCTTTATCTTATCTCTGAGATAGCACCACGAAGCAGTGTTTACATTTGCCGAGAAAATCATCTGCGGTCTGTCCAGAGGACCAGCCTCCTCTATCTCCGGAGCATTATTGGTTTCAGCCGTATTGAATTCAGGCTCAGCAGGTTCCGCCATTTTCATATTCATCATAGGAGCTGCCATAACAGGCATAGGAGCACACATATCCTCCAGAGGCTCATCCATACATACTGCGCCTTCAGCACATCTTGAGGATTTACTCATACTTCTGATGCCAAAAAAGCCGCGGTTTGTTTTATCATCATTTCTTCTCATACGTCTGTAAAAACTCCAGTCAGCCCTGTATATTCCGCTTTTCTCGCTGACTTCAATATCAGCACCGAAGCATGATGAGCTGAGTCTTTTTGCCTGCTTTTCGGTATAACCCAGGCTAAGATAGAAATCGAACATTTCCTCGTACTGCTGTTTACACATTTCAACATAGCGATTGTTTTTACTGAAAATTGACATTATAATACCTCCCTGAAGCTTTATTTTCTTTATCGGAAAGATTTATGCATTTTTTGCACAAAGTTTGATATCAGTCAAACAGAAGCTCAGTAAGAACAGCTTTCATATTTTCCGGATCAATGGGCTTGGCAATATGCGCATTCATACCGGCATCAAGAGCTTTTCTTACGTCCTCGCCGAAAGCATTGGCTGTTACCGCTACTATAGGAACATTCGCAAGAGCCGAATCCTTTAAGCTGCGGATACACTTTGTTGCCTCGTATCCGTTCATAACAGGCATAAGCTCCTTTGTTGACAAGCCGTTTCTTTCAACAATATCAAGAAACTCCTTTTCAAGATCCGGGTCAAACAGATCTACACGGGATACATTCACAGATACCGGCAGATTTACACCAAGCTGCTGCTTCCATTCGTTTATCTGTCTTGCAGCCTCATTCCACACATAACGGTCAAGCTTCTGAATAAGACCGTTTTCCTCAAACAGAGGTATAAATACACCGGGGCTGATTCTGCCGAATTCAGGATGATTCCATCTGATAAGCGCCTCAGCACTGGAAAGCACCGTAGTTTCGCCCTCAATATTGAATTTAGGCTGATAATGTACCTGAAACTGCCTTTCACTCAGAGCCTTGTCTGTATCCCGGATAAGTTTTTCGCAGAAAAGCTCCTTTTCGCTCAGTTCCTTGTCAAACTGTGTATATGATGACTTATAGTTTTTCCGGCAAATGCTGCAGGCTCTTGCGGCACGGTCTATTCTCTGTTCGACAGAAAGCTCTTTGTCGCAGTTTTCGTATATTCCGATACGCACCGATACCCCGGGCAGCCCGGAAAGCCTTTCAACATTGTTTTTAATAGAATTAAATACGCTTTCGTGATCATCATTATGTGCTGTGTATAGGTAGAATGTATCGGAGTCGCAGCGGCAGGCAAGACCCACTATCTTCTGCAGCAGTATCCTTATTGAATCCGCAATCGCCCTGAGGAGCTTGTCACCGGTCTTATGGCCGTAAAGCTCATTGACAATGTGGAACCGGTTGATATTGCACACCACCATATCGGTTTCAAGGTCGGGATGATATTTGTCCTGGTCAAGGGCATACTGACAGAAAAACTCCTTATTGTATAGCCCGGTAATGCTGTCATTTTCAACAGCTCTCAGCAGTGAATGTTCCTCTGCAAGTTTTATTGAGCGCTTTACTCTTGCTCTGATAACCTCAGGCATATCGTAGGGTTTTGGAATAAAATCCAC
>ONDB01000105.1 GCA_900316485.1 uncultured Eubacteriales bacterium | reverse complement strand
TAAAATATTCATATTATATGTCAAAACAGGTTAAATTCCTCAGCAATTAAGCCCTTGTTCTTCATTTATTTATTATTTTTGATACAACAAACGAAGATCATTTTTAATGCTGCATATCTAAAACGGGGGACTGCCGCATTAAAATAGTTTTACCTGTTTTTTCAAATACATTGGGGTCTATGAGCCTTTCTTCAATCCATCGGCAATGGGATAAAAAAAACAGTCCTGCGGACTGTTTTGAAAGAGGCCGGGAAGCCCCGGCAGGCGTTATTATTGGGGGAGATGCAGTATTTGAACGCTGCACTTCTGTTTTTATGCAAATTAATTTTGTAAAACCAGAAGCTATACTGATACTGAGTTTTCTGTTATTTCCGAGGTTTTACTGTCATATTCTTTTTCAGGACAGAATCTCCTGTAGAATTCAGCTATCATCATTTCACATTGGAATTCATCAAGCCGGACATCAATCGTATGCGTTTTTCCTTCAGCGGCGGTATATATCAAACTGATAAAATATCTGTATTCCTGACCTGAATACAGATTATCCTCATACTGCTTCACCCGTACCATTTTTCTGGTCATATCCTGTACTGTATTATTATCAATGGCATATATGGATTTATGGGTATATATCACAATATAACTGCTTCCTATATTTATGCCGTTATCGCCAAGTGATAGCATTTTACCTTTTGTATAGGAATTTTCTATTTCCGTCAGATCGGTCTGCTGCTTCAGGAATTTTTTTACGGCACTTCCCATGAAATTGTTAAATCCTGCTGATGTTAATATTCCGCCAAGAATAATTCCGAATAATGCAGCAGCCTTATCTTTAAGTTCTGTTGCAGGGATAAAAAGAATAAATACAGATCCAATAATAAGAAATAATCCTAATCTCATAACCCACATATTATTTTTGCGGTATCTTTTTTTCAGATCATAAACCATGCCTTTTTTACTTATTGTTTCAAATGAATGTTTTTCTTTATACTGATAATAAGCTGCTTTCCATTCCTTTTGACGATATTTTGCTCCGCTGAGAAATTCCTGCTTATCCTTTTCAGAGCTTTTATCCTGCCGTTTTTCTTTGAAATATGAAAAAACCGCATAAATGATAAGAGGAACGAAGGAAATAACTGCAATAACTAAATATTTTATATCACCGGTAAAAAAATAAATCCCCACAAGTACAGCAAAAAAACATGCTGCTACGATGATTACAATTACAAGATTTCTCTTTGGTTCAATCACGGTGCTGCTTGGCTTGTATATATTTTTCACTTTTTTAAATTTTTCAAACATATGTTTTTCCTTAGTCTATGAATTTATTAATCAATATATTTTCTTTCATAATTGCTACCAACTGAATTATCTCAGAAAACTATCGGAAACACTGAATACTGACTACCTTTTTATAATCCTCGGCAGAAACATGATCCGTAATTTTTGTACCATCAGAATACTTCAGCTCTGCTATCGAGAGCGCATCGAACTCATTATCAGAGGAATTGCATTCTACAGCAATAGCGTCACTTTCTGCAAAAGCTGTTTCAAAGTACTCCGGCATATTCAGAATGCTTGGATCCGCAATATGGATCGCTCCCATCGTATACAGCTTATGTCCCTCATCATCGGTTATTTCGTATATTCTCGGAGTTATGCTCCCGGTTGCTTCTGCGGAGGCTTCGCTTTCCGTTTTTTTGCTGCTTTCCTCAGTGGGGTTCTCGCTGGAAACTGCGCTCGGTTCATCAGCCCCGCTGTTCCGGCTGCCCTCTGACGGCTGCTGCGAGGTCACCTGAGAGCTTTCAGCAGGAGCGGAGGAGCTCTGTTCATTACCGCCCTGATCTCATTCTCCGAAAATACAGCAGACTGCCAGCATTGCTGCCACTGTTCCGGTCATTATCTTTCTATGCTTCATCTCTGACCACTTCCTTTTATATTATTTTAATAATAATACCCCAATCCTCTCCTTATGTCAACCAGGCGTGCCGGCGCTGCCGATGCTGTCAAGTTTGTCTTAGCGTATGTTCTTACATTGCTTAGCCCTTGGAGCGGCGTAAACTCCCGCAAGCGTGCGAATTACTGAAAAATGAAAAATGAATAATACAAAAAATTTCTTCTTCGGTCAAGGCTCTTCTTGTGTTTTTAGGTGCGTCTTTCGGTATAGTTACAACCTTTGCAGGATTGTTATCGTAGTTC
>ONDB01000078.1 GCA_900316485.1 uncultured Eubacteriales bacterium | reverse complement strand
CTGCCCGCGGTGCTGCTGTAATAGCTTGGTTTGCTTTATCCTAGCTGATTCTGGTTTTGAATAAACCCAGAATTATTTTACACCAACGGCGAGCCGCCGGTGCCGTAACGCTCCTGCGTGGTGCTGGTGTTTCATGTGAAACATTTGATTTTTTTAAAATATGGAGTATAATAGAAAATGGGTTGTCAGGTATGAATATCATGCCGGTGCTTAGTACCAGTAATTAATCCGAAAGGAATGATATAATGAAATTTTTAGCCGGAGAATTTGATGTAGCTGTAATCGGTGCAGGTCACGCAGGAATAGAAGCCGGACTTGCTGCTGCAAGACTCGGATGTAAGACCGGAGTATTTACTATCAATATGGATGCAGTGGGAAACTGTCCCTGCAATCCTTCAATAGGCGGTACCGCAAAGGGTCATCTTGTAAGAGAAATAGATGCACTGGGCGGTGAAATGGGCAGGGCGGCTGATGAATGCTTTTTGCAGAGCAGAATGCTTAACAGAGGAAAGGGACCGGCTGTTCATTCGCTGAGAGCACAAATTGACAGAAGAGCCTACAGCTCAAGAATGAAGCATACTCTTGAACTTCAGGAAGGACTTGAACTAAGACAGGCGGAAATCACAGAGCTTGAAAAAGAGCAGGACGGTCAGTGGCTGCTGACAACAAGACTTGAAGCACAGTACCGTGCAAAGGCAGTAATACTTGCAACAGGTACATATCTGGGCGGAAAAATATATGTGGGCGATGTATCATATGAAAGCGGCCCGGACGGAATGTTTCCGGCTAAATATCTGCCGGAATCCCTTGAAAAGCTGGGCATGAGAATAAGACGCTTTAAAACCGGTACACCTGCAAGAGTGCTTCGCTCAAGCATTGATTTTTCAGATCTGGAGGAACAAAGCGGAGATGATCCGGTAGTACCATTTTCCTATGATACTGAAAAGCCGGGGGAAAATAAAGTAAAATGTTATGTCAGCTGGACAAATGAAAATACCAAAAAAGTCATACTTGACAATATAGACCGCTCACCGATGTATAGCGGAAGGATAGAGGGAATAGGTCCCCGCTATTGTCCGAGTATTGAAGATAAAATAGTCCGTTTTTCGGATAAGCCAAGGCATCAGCTGTTTATTGAACCCTGCGGAATGGATACCGAGGAAATGTATATCCAGGGAATGTCGTCATCTTTGCCGGAGGATGTACAGCTTGATTTCTATCATACAATCAAGGGACTTGAACACTGCACAGTAATGCGTCCGGCGTATGCTATAGAATATTTCTGTGCAGATCCCATTCAGATGAACAGCACCCTTGAATTTATGGAATTCCCGGGTCTGTACGGTGCAGGTCAATTCAACGGCAGCTCCGGATATGAAGAGGCAGCAGCCCAGGGACTTGTTGCAGGAATCAACGCTGCTTTGAAGATTCTAGGCAGAGAACCCATGATCCTTGACAGAGCAAGCTCATATACCGGAACACTGATAGATGATCTTGTTACCAAGGGCTGCAATGATCCCTACAGAATGATGACTTCACGAAGCGAATACAGACTTATTCTCAGACAGGATAATGCTGATATAAGAATGACTCCTATAGGCAGAAGGGTAGGGCTTATCGGCGATGAAAGATGGGAACGCTTCCAGAATAAGCTTTCAAGAATAAATAAGGAGCTTGAACGTGTAAGGTCAGTGGTAATATCTCCAACTGAAAAGGTCAATGAAATACTCAGGGAAAGAAATACATCTGAAATTAAAACAGGAGTAAAGCTGGCAGAGCTTATCAAAAGACCGGAGCTTAATTATGAGGTGCTTGCGCCTGTTGACCAGACAAGAGATGAAACCGACAGAAATATTCTGGAACAGGTGGAAATCGAAATTAAATACGAGGGCTATATAAAACGTCAGCTTATCATTATAGACCAGGTGAGAAGACTTGAATCAAAGCTGCTGCCGGCAGATACGGATTACAACAGCATCGAAGGTCTGAGACTTGAGGCAAGAGAAAAGCTCAGCAAGATAAGACCTGAAAATATCGGTCAGGCCAGCAGAATATCAGGAGTAAGCCCGGCGGATATTTCTGTTCTCGTTATTTATCTTTCGACGCTGAGAAACAGAAATGATAGTAAAGACTGACTTCCCCGAAAAGGAGATATCATATGATAAAAGAACTATTAAAAAAATGGTGTGCAGAAAATGATGTGGAAATCAGCGATATACAGCTGGATCAATTTGAAGCCTACGCTTCTTTGTTAAAGGAGTGGAATGAAAAAATGAATCTTACTGCAATCACCAATGATGAGGGTATTGCGGTAAAGCATTTTATCGACAGTATCACTGTGCTTAGATATGCAGACATCAAAGGCAGGGTAATTGATATCGGAACAGGCGCAGGCTTTCCGGGAATTCCTTTGAAAATAATGAAGCCTGAAATTGAGCTTACACTTCTTGACAGTCTTAATAAACGTCTGATTTTTCTTGATGAGGTGTGCAGACAGACCGGAATAAAAGCAGAGCTTGTACACAGCCGTGCAGAGGAAGGCTCCAGAAAAAGCGAATACAGGGACAGCTTTGACTTTGCCCTTTCCAGAGCAGTTGCAAATCTTCCTGCACTTTGCGAATATTGTCTGCCCTATGTACGCAGGGGCGGAATGTTTATTTCTATGAAGGGACCGGAGGGTGATAACGAGCTTGAGTTATCTGCAAATGCTATGAAGCTTCTCTGCGGTAAAACTGAATCCGTCGAAAAGCTTACCCTTCCCGACGGAAGCTGCAGAACAATAATCATAATAACAAAGCTTGCATCTACTCCGGAAAAATATCCCAGAAAAGGTCAGAAGATAAATAAGAATCCCCTTTGATATGCTGACAGAATATTTTGAGCATGGATTGTTTTTTATTCTTTATACGGCGCTGAACAGTAAATAATAGTAACAATAAAGTTTTCAACATTTGGAAAATCTGATGTTGAAAACTTTATTTTTCATCTTTGGAGTTTTTTTCTTCCGATATGAAAAAATACTGATTAATATTATGTTTCCGGATATATACAGATGTTTGTTTCTGCTTGTATGAAGAGTGAAGTTAACAGGTGAAAAAATGTTGAAAACGTGAGTATAATAATCACAATGGTAAATAGCAGGGTATACAGATGAATTTCAGGCAAAGACAGACTTTGACATAATTTTTATAGAAGCTATAGTATTATAATAAGCGAAGGGAGTGACGGATGTGCTGCTAAATTTAGGTAACGAAAAGAGGATACATGATATTCCTATTGTCAGGATAAGACCCTGCCGTACCCAGTGCAGAAAAGATTACTCAGCGCAGGAAATGAAAGAGCTTGCCCAGAGTATCAAGGTCAACGGTATTATCCAGCCCCTGACGGTAAGGAAGGTAAGCCGTGAGGAATATGAGCTTATCTCAGGTGAAAGACGACTTCGGGCTGCTGTAATGTGCGGCAGCAGGAAGGTGCCGTGTATCATTATCAACTGCACAGACAGTCAGGCAGATCAGTTATCACTGATCGAGGATCTTCAAAGAAGCGGACTCAGTTTTTTTGAGGAGGCAAAGGGAATAGACAGGCTTATGAAAACCTATAATCTTTCAAAGCTTGATATATCCAGACGCCTTGGAAAAAAACAGTCGTTCATTACCGGAAGGCTTAGTGTGCTTGAACTTTCCGATGAGGAAATGGAAATTATTCAGAGACACAAGCTTACCGAGCGTCACGCAAAGGCATTGCTCAGAGTTAAAGAGGCAGCAACCAGAAAACTTATACTGTCTGAAATAATAGCACAGGGAATGAATGTAACCCAGTCCGAAAGATACATAGATTCTGTACTTTCGGCAGGTTCAAAGAAAAAGCTGAAAACCCAAAAGACCAGGCTGGTAATAAAGGATATCAAAATCCTTGAAAACACAATTAATAAGGCAGTGGATACCATACGCTCAACAGGAATAGACGCAGTAAAGGGTCGTACCGAAACAGAAGACTTTATTGAATATACTGTAAGGATACCAAAGGGCAGGAACAATTCAGAAACCCCTTCGTTCAAAACGGCATAAGTATACCGAAAATCCCAACCTCAAAACAAAACATAAAAGCCGGATCGCAGCATGAACGATCCGGCTTTTATGTTTTTTCAGCTGATTTTTTAAAAAAATTGTCTTTGCCTATTTAATTATAGCAATAAATTTGATATAATATAACTGTTGTTTTACAAGTGAAACGGTACAGAATGTTTCATGTGAAACATCAGGGAATATATGAAGAAACAAGCCTCATGATCGGAGGGAATGAGATGGGAAAAATCATAGCGGTAACCAATCAGAAGGGCGGCGTAGGAAAAACTACAACAGCCGTCAATATCAGTGCGGGTATAGGAAAGCTTGATAAAAAATGTCTGCTTGTTGATGTTGACCCCCAGGGAAATGCAACAAGCGGTGTAGGCATTGACAAAAGACAGATCAGGTATTCTTCCTATGATATATTGATAGATGATGTAAAGGCAAAGGATGCTGTAATGCATACTGAGTATGAAAACCTGGATATCATTCCGTCAAATATAGAGCTTGCTGCCGCTGATCTGCAGCTTGCAGATATAGAAAAAAGAGAAGCAAGACTAAAAAACTCCCTTGCGGCGGTAAAGGGCGATTACGATTTTATATTTATAGATTGTCCGCCTTCGCTGGGACTGATAACAACAAATGCATTGTGTGCGGCGAATACCATACTTGTTCCGATACAGCCGGAGTATTATGCACTGGAGGGACTTTCACAGCTGATGAACAGTGTCAGGATAGTAAAAAGACGCTTCAATAACTATCTTGATATTGAAGGAGTTCTTCTGACAATGTACGACGGCAGACTTAATCTTACCCAGCAGGTAGTGCAGGAGGTAAAGAAATTTTTCCCGAGAAAGGTCTTTCCTGTTGTGATACCCAGAGCGGTACGACTGTCGGAAGCTCCCAGCTTCGGTATGCCGATAATGTATTTTGATAAGCGCAGCACAGGCACAACTGCTTATATGGAGCTTGCTCAGTACATAGTAAACAATAACTGATGAAAGCTCAGCTAAAATAAAACAGAGGTGAAATAAATGGCGCCAAAAAGAGGCGGACTCGGAAAGGGTCTTGACCTGATATTTATGGAAAATGAAACCGAGGATGCAGGCGGAGCAGTCAGCCTGAAAATCGGAGAAATAGAACCAAACCGCTCACAGCCAAGACATGATTTTGACGAAGAAGCGCTGAGAGAGCTGGCAGATTCAATTGCCCGCCACGGAGTACTTCAGCCCCTTCTTGTAAGACCGCTGCCTGACGGCGGATATCAGCTTGTGGCAGGTGAGAGAAGATGGAGAGCCTGCAGAATGGCAGGAGTTACGGACGTACCGGTTGTTATCCGTGAAATGAATGACTCTGAAATGATGCAGATATCTATGATAGAAAATCTGCAGAGAGAAAACCTTAACCCTGTTGAAGAAGCTCTGGGTTACAGGACTCTTTCGGAGGAATACGGTCTGACCCAGGATGAAATAGCCAGGTCGGTAGGTAAGAGCCGTCCGGTTGTGGCAAATGCAATGCGTCTGTTAAAGCTTCCCCAGGGAGTGCTTGATATGGTGAAAACGGGAGAGATATCTTCCGGTCACGCAAGGGCGCTTCTTGCTTTTGAGGATGAACAGCAGATAATCCAGCTTGCTGAACAGATTGTAAAAAATGATCTGACGGTAAGGGATATTGAAAAATATGCAAAGAAGGCAAAGGCTGAAAACAAAGTCAGGGCAAAGGCTGTACACAGCAGAAATTCCTTCTATGATGAAGTGGAGCTTGCGCTTAATGAGCATCTGAGCAGAAAAGTAACGGTAAAGAATGCTAAGGACGGCACAAGCGGAACCCTTGAAATAGAGTTTTACAGCGAAGAAGATCTGGCAGAGCTTGCAAAGCTTTTTGATAAATAATTAAATGCAGCCGATTGTAAAAGGCGGGCAGACACCTGGCCCCAAAAACCAAAAGTAGACATTTTCTTCGCGTAAGCAAAGAAAATGACGAATGTCAAAGGAGATTTCTATATTGGGATTCTATGATGAAGAAAATTATGTTCCCGAAAAGCTTCCGGATGCAAAGAATAAAATGTTTGAGGATAAAATACGGGAATATCTTGTAGTTACAAACGATTACAGCGGAGCGGCTGTAGGAAAGACTGCACAAATGGATATTTTAGCATCGGTTGATGTTCAGACAGATGAGTTTGATTCCATGGAAGGTAAAATAATATGGGAAACAACAGATGAAGAACTTAAAACAGGTGCATTTTTTAAGAGGTTTAAAAAAGGTACGATTTACCGGATACTTGCCCGGAGATCAAAAGCAAAACCTGAAAATAAATATAATAATATGTACAGTCTTGTAAGGGTTATTGAAGACAGTATATCTGATGAAAGACTGGAATCCATTCTTAAAGAGTACAGAAAAAAGGTCGTTATAGAAGATGAAATTTCAGGAAAATTTGTTCTTGATAAAGACCTTGAAATGTTTGAAGGCAGTATTGAAAGAAACGGGAAAAAAATAATCCTGTATCTTGAAATTGAAAAGAATGATCCTGAAACATGGGATAATGCTCATGAAAACATGAAAAGGTTTATTTCAGAGCTTGATATCCGTGATAAAGAAATGCGTGAATTTTCAGCAGACAGCCTTACAGATCTTGCAAATGACTGGCTTGAGGATTCGGTAGAAGATGATGAAGAAGAGATTGAAGAAATAACAGAAGAAGATTTTGCACAGCGTATAGATCTGTGTGAAATATCGGTTGACAGCGAAGGCAGTTATGCCGTATATTACAGTGATGACGATATGTTCTGGGGACACAGCATTCAGGTATGCGGTTCATTTGATGAAGGTATAGAATCCGCCGAAATGGTAGGATAAATATATAAATGATTAATTAAAGGAGTAATAAAAATGATTGACATTAAACTTATCAGAGATAATCCCGATGAAGTCAAAGCAAGAATCAGGAAAAGAGAAATGGATCTTGACAGCATTGTTGACCAGATCAGAGAGGTTGACGTTCAGAAGCGTGAACAGCTGGGCAAGGTTGAGGCTATGAAGGCAGAGCAGAATGCTGCAAGCAAGCAGATTCCCCAGATTAAAAAGGCTGGCGGAGATGCAGGCGAGATCATGGCAAAAATGAAGGAACTGGTTGCTCAGATCAAAGAAGGTGACGCTAAGGTATCAGAGCTGGATGAAAAGCAGAAGGAGCTTCTTCTTTCACTGCCGAACCTTCCGGATGAGGATGTAGCAGCCGGCGGCAAGGAACAGAATGAGCCTGTACGTTATTTCGGCGAAAAGCCCAAGTTTGATTTTGAAATGAAAAATCATGTTGAGCTTTGCGAAAGCCTTGGTATGATTGATTATCAGAGAGGTGCAAAGATTGCAGGCGCAGGCAGCTGGCTGTACAGAGGCTGGGGCTCCAGACTTGAATGGGCGCTCCTTAATTTCTTTATCAATGAGCATATCAAGGATGGTTTTGAATTTATTCTTCCGCCTCATATGCTTGGCTACCAGTGCGGCTATGTTGCAGGTCAGTTCCCGAAGTTCAGAGATGAGGTTTACTGGATACAGAACCCCACAAGCAGCGATGAAAAATTCATGCTTCCCACAGCCGAAACAGCTCTTGTAAATATCCACAGAGATGAGATACTTACAAAGGACGAGCTTCCCAGAAAGTATATCGCATATACACCCTGCTACCGCCGTGAAGCAGGCAGCTACCGTTCAGAAGAGAGAGGTATGATAAGAGGCCATCAGTTCAATAAGGTAGAGATGGTACAGTATACTGAGGATGATAAATCCGATGTTGCTTTTGAGGAGCTTGTAGAAAAGGCAGAAAGACTTGTACGTGAGCTTGGACTTCACTACAGACTCAGCAAGCTGGCAGCAGGCGACTGCTCATTCTCAATGGCAAGAACATATGACATAGAAGTATGGATTCCCTCAATGGAAATATACAAGGAAGTAAGCTCAGCTTCAAATGCAAGAGATTATCAGGCACGCAGAGGCAATATCCGTTACAGAGGCGATGACAAGAAGATGCATTTTGCACATACACTCAATGCTTCCGGTCTTGCAACAAGCCGTGTTATTCCTGCAATTGTTGAGCAGTATCAGAATGCTGACGGCAGCGTAACAGTACCTGAGGTGCTTCGTCCCTACATGGGAATTGACGTTATCAAGCCCTGAATAAAATAAGGCAAGGGGCAGCGGCAGTAAAATAACGCATCATACCCGATAATAATACGAGAAAGTCGATGAATATTATGATTCATCGGCTTTTTTTATTTGTCAATGGGTTAGTCGTTCTGCTTTTTGCTTTGCTGCCTTGCGGCAGCAGGTATATTATTTACAGTGCGTTTATTGATTTTTTAGTTAAGTTATGAGATAATCTAATTAATGGATTTTCCGTAAATTATAAATATGAAAGGAGCAAAAACTGATGTATATAGAAGAATATGAGGAAAAATTCTATGAAGGTCTTGACAGAGGAACTCCAAGGGCAAAGGGAATAAAGGCAGCTCTTGATTATGCGCTTGAGCAGCAGGATGTAGACGGCGCTTTGCAGCTGTACTATAAATATATGAATGAGGATGTTATGCATGCAAGCAGCTATAATGCTATCATTCTTTTCCCTGAATATGTGGCCTACTTTGAACAGCATCCGGATAAGCATGCAGAATATAATCATGACGTTATGTGGACGTATAAATGGATAATCGGTAATATAGAAGAATTCTATCAGATACCTATGTCCCAGATTGAGGATATATATAATCAGTACAGAGAATTCTGTAAGCGGTTCAATTATAATCTGCGTACCTACTATGAAGCTTTGCGTCATTTCATTCCTGAATATCTTGGTGAGGACAGAGAATTCTGCGGAATGACAATGCAGCAGGCTCATGAAGCAATGCAGAAATGTAAAAGGGATAACCTCAGCGACTGCGTTGCCTGTGAAACCTCAGATCAGCTGAGATATATGATGCATCTGCACGAGGATATAGAAAAGATAATTAAAAAAGCACAGCCTCTTATTGAAGGCAAGCTTACCTGTGCAGAACAGCCTCATGCAGCATTTGCCCATATTGCAGAATATTATCTTGAAAACGGCGATCTTGTAAATGCAGATAAATTTGCAAATAAATCATATCACCTCATTAACCGTGATTACGCAGACCAGAGCGTACTTATTCCTGATAAGGTAAAATGTCTTATTGTATTTGCCCATTCGGATATTAATAAGGGAATCAAGATACTGAAAAAGCTTTTTACTCATGTGGATGATAATTCAAACCCCAATGATCTTTTTGAATTGTACAGGGGCGCATATTATTTCATGAGACAGCTTGAATTAAAGGGAGCGTCAAATATCAGACTCAGACTGCCGTTCAGGGATGAGGATTTTATCAAGGATGATAATATCTACGCAATATCCGACCTTAAGGAAGTATTCTATAATAAGGCAAAGGATCTTGCTGAAAAGTTTGACGCAAGAAACGGCAGCAAGGAGTTTACAAAGGATCTTGATAAGATCTATGATGTGGATGAAAGCGGATTCCAGCGTAAGATCGAACAGCTTACATATCCGATTCTTGATTATATAAGAGAAAATCTTGACGACGGTTTCCTTCCTGATGGTTTTGCGCTGCCTGATCCCAGAGTAGACGAGGACGGACAAAGCTTTGTTGACGGCGCATATGACGGTATTCTTCTTTTCCACAGCGAGCCTAAGAATAATGAGCTTGGGGAGCTGGAAGAAATTATCAGAAAGGCAGCGGATGAATCTGAGCTTTCATACAATAAGACTGTAAAATATTTTGAGGAAAACGATTTAAGTGTTCTTTCCCTTGCGGACAATGTTCAGAATTTCATTCTGTCAAACAAGGAAGAGCTTGACCCCGGCAATCTTTTCGATTATGCTATAAGGCTTACGGTAGCATCCAGTTCCAAAGAATGTGTAAAGCTGGGTCTGACCATACTGGAGCTTTTCGGAGATTTCAGCGATAAGCTTATAGAAGCTATACTTGACCTTGCAGCCTGCAACGAATTTACTCTTTACTGCACATGGGCAGTAAGCTCCCTTGAAAATGCAAATGAGCTTATTTTTGAAATGGCAAAGAGGGCAGACGGCTGGGGCAGAATTATCGCAGTCAATAAGCTTGAGCCTGAGACAGATGAAATAAAGGAATGGCTGCTGTATGAAGGTGCAAGGAACAGCATATTCCCGGGATATTCTTCAATAACAGTTTTTGCAAAGGCAGGAGTTTTTGATCTTCTTGAGCAGGGACTGAATGACGACAATTTCTCAGCAGTCGGTTTTATTATAGCTTTCCTTATTATAGAAGGTCCCACAATAGGCATAAAAGCCTTTGGAGAGGACGAGCCGAAAATAATGGATATGTTCATTACTGCAGCAGAAAACAGAGAGCTTTCCGATTATGACAAGCAGACTCTTGCCATAATTCTTGAAAACTATGACAATGCGGAAATCTGCGGCAGGATAGAAGCAATGGGTATTGAACTCATGCAGGAAGAAGAGGAAGGAACCGATGACTGAATTTGAAAAGGTGGATATTGAAAAAACAGAGGAGCTTTCAAGGCTTGCAAGTGCGATAGTAAGAGAGCATTACGATCCGATTCTGGGAACAGAGCAAAACGATTATATGATAGAAAAATTCCAGTCTCCGGATGCCATAAGAGATCAGATCAGAAGCGGATACAGATATTATTTTATTGTCAAGGACGGAGAAAGAGCCGGATTTTTCGGATATTATCCCAGAGACGGCAAAACATATCTGAGCAAGCTTTATGTAGAAAAAAGCTATAGAGGCAGACATCTTGCAAGTGACAGCATGGACTTTATTTCCCGACAGACCATTGAGGAAGGGATGAACAGGATATTCCTCAATGTCAACCGTTACAATTACGGCAGCATAGCGGCGTATGAAAAATTAGGTTTCAGGAAAATAGCCATTGAAGACAACCCTATAGGTCATGGTTATTATATGAACGATTATGTAATGGAGAAGGAAATATAGTTTTTAAGGAAACATTAATCATCAGTCATGATTATAAAATAAAAGCCGATGAATTTTAGTTCATCGGCTTTTTTTATGTTATTATGGGATGTAATGTGGTCTTTTAATGCCACAGCTCATTTTTTGGACTATAAGAATGCAGTGTGAAATGTTCGGAGCTTATGCGGTTATTGTTGCAGACGGAAGTTCAATAGTTTTTATTTCATCAGGATTTACAATTACCCACTGGGAATTGTTTTCGTTTTCACTGTCTGAATAGGTAAGGGTGACGGTATAATGTTCAAAGTAATTGTGGTTTACATTGTAGTGTGCATAAATGACTTTTCCGTTTGTAAGGGTGATCTTTGAGGGCTTGCTGAAATCCAGCGCAGTCTTGATGAATGTTTTGTATTCGTCGGCACCCTCAGGAATGGTTATGCCAAGTTCAAGCTCTGTGCTGAGAGGTCCGGCTGTTACCTTGTTTATTGTGTAATCCGTACCGCTGCTGCTTTTGAAGGTTTCGGAGGGGGGAGTGAGCTGTTTTGTATTGCTCTTGTAATTGAGTTTAACAGAAAGCTGGGTGTCAATATCAATGATCTTTTTTGTTGCAATGACCATGCTCAGATTATGAAGAATGATTACCTGATCGTCCCTGAGGGATTTGATATTATCACTGATAAGACCGTTGAATTTATCGTAGTCCATGTTGAAATATATGAACTCTTCTTCTGAATCGGTTTCATAAAGAACCTTGTCTATCTGATAGATGCAGAGATTTTTGTCTGAGAAGCGAAGTGTTTCTCCCTTCAGACTCTGAAGCAGACCGCTGTCGATATGACTTGAAATATAGCAGTTAATGGTTTTTGTATCTGCAAATTCATAATCTATGAATGCCGGATAGGTATATTCAAAGGGCTTTTTGAACCATACTGTATGTGAGATATCAGATACCGGATCGTCCTCACCGGTGTATTCAGAAATATCATAGCCTGCTGTGTTCCATATCATTGCCTTGCGGGTGGGAATATTGCTGACATCAAGGGGTTCTGTACCTCTGGGATCAATATCAAGTACGTCCTCTTCTACAAGCTTTGATGTTTTGTCAAAATAATCCTGTTTATCAGCGGATTCAATAAATCCGGTTTTGCCTTCATCAAGTATATCCGAGCCGTCAGCATTTTTAAGCTGGAGAAGAGATACCATATTGGTGTCATCTCCTGTAATGCCAAGGAAATCACCTTTTATTGCGTCATTTGTGGAAAGATTAATATCTCCGCCGGGATAAAGATTGTTGACCATTTCGCCGGCGCTGTGTTCACCGATAAATGTATTGATTCCACCCAGGGCACCTACTGTTACAGTACCTGCTGCAATAGCAGCAATAACTGCTGCGGCAAGAATAAAGCCAACCTTTCTGCTTTTTTTCTTTGATTTTGTATTAACGGTCTTATTACCGGCAGCAGCTTCAAGCTTTTTATGTACGCCTGCCTGAACCTTTTCCGGGTCAATCTCATATGCCGGTTTTATTGTATTTTCATCTACACCCTCGGGAGTTTTTTCCAGTATATCAAACATTGTCTTTTTCATAATGTAAAACCTCTTTCCTTAAGAATTTTTTTAAGCTTATCCTTGGCTCTTGAGAGCTTGGTTCTTACCGTTTGTGAATTCATATCCATGCTTTCGCCGATTTGTTTTGAATTCTGGTAGTAATAATACTTTCTGATTATTATTTCCCTGTCCGGATCTCCGATTTCGTCCAATGCTTCAAGAAGCGTCATGCTTGTATGCTTTTCTTCAATATCGTCTGTCAGAAGAAAATCATCCTCAGTCTGGATGCTGTCTATGCTTATTACCTTTTTATGCTTGTTCATATCCCTGAGCTTATTCTTTGTTTTGTTCTTGGCTATCTGGCATATGTAGGCTTTCATCTTTCCGGCTTCCAGCTTATCCGCATTGTACCACATGGCTATAAATGTATCTTCGGTCAGTTCCTCCACATCCTCGGCAGTAAGCTGGGTTCCTGCAATATTGCAGATAATGGCGCTTACCAGCCGGGTGTATTGTTTTATGGCTTCGTCCAGCGCTTCGCTGTCCTGCTGTTTCAGTTTCCTGATAATTACATCCTCGTTCATATGAACCTCCTTTGCTGACCGCCGTCAGCATCATATTGCAATATTATGGATTTCACTATATATAACACCTGAAAAGCACAAAGTGT
>ONDB01000068.1 GCA_900316485.1 uncultured Eubacteriales bacterium | reverse complement strand
CGTTCTTGAGGATATCGCAGAGATGTTCTCTCTTGAATTCGGTATGAGTAAGATGGGCGCTATCGACCTTATCCGTCAGGAAGGTCTTGGCGTATGTAATAAATGTAAGTCCGCTTCAACACGTAAGCAGACAATGACTATGCTTGATAACGCAGCAGGCGAAATACTCAGAAACCTCCGAATGGTTATCTCGACAAAGCGTCTTGACATTGATGAGATAGTTCTCATAGATGCACTTGCAAAGCTTCCGAATATCGCTAACTACTGCCGTCAGGTTGGTCTTTCAGCTCCTATGGAGAATATCACAAGACTGTTCTCCGGCGGATCACAGCCTCCTGTTGCAGCAGCACTTGCGGCTGAAAAGGGCTATGATACAACCTCCTTCATCACCCTCAACGGCGTACTTACAATGCCTCCGGCAGATGCTAACCTTCTTATGGGTGAAACAAATGTTCTTTCTGCAATGGCTGAAGCAGGCAGCTCAAAGCTGGGTTCTGCAATAACAGCAGGTATCGGTATCATAGCAGCTCTATGGATGATCGGTACTCTCGGCTGGTGGGGTATGCTTGAGCTTCAGAAGAATAACGACAATACAAGACTTGCAAGCAAGGAATATGTATCTGCTAAGGAGCTTATCAAGAGAGAAGCAGATGCAAACAGCAGACTTGAAAATCTTACACAAAATATTGAGCTTCTGCCCAAGACTGATCTTAAGTCAGCAGATATCGTTACTGAGCTTTATGATCAGATAAACGATAAGGTAAGAAATTGCACAGGATTTAATGTAAATAACATTGAATACATAATAGATACCTCCATTGAGGTTCAGGATATGAATGCGTATACCGTTCTTAAAAATGAGATCAACGACAAGGGCTATTTCAAGGTTGGCAGCGCAGCTCAGTTCACGAACCAGGCAAGCCTTAAAGAAGGCGGAACAAATCCCGTTCAGGTTCTCAGCGCTACTATCAAGCTTGAAGTAACGGAAAAGACCAAGGAAGAGGCAGCACAGAAGTCACAGCAGGAAGCAGCAGTTGCAGAACAGAATGCATCAGACAAGACTCCTGATATGGAAGCCCAGGCATCTGAATAAGACTTGTCGTTTGTAATTACGATCGGTACACCTCAGATTAAACATTTTTACGGAGGTAAACAATAATGGATAAGAAACAGGTAAAAATACCCAAGTTCATATGGGTACTCGTAGGTATTCTGGTTGTCAGCATTATTTTCCTCATCGCTGTCCAGATGCCGTTCTCACAGAAAATAGAAACCTATAATAAGGATCATCAATCAGCTGAATCACAGATCAGCCAGTATGCTTATTATCTGAAGAATGCTGAAACAATTACTGCTGCTGTAGAAAAGACAGAGGCTGAATGTTCAGAGAAAAATGAAAAGCTTACAGTAGACCCGAATAAGACAGTTGATGATATCAGAGACCTTCTTGCTAAGCATGAGATGGATCTTACAACACTTAACATCACAGAAGGTGTTCCTGATGATCAGGGCGGTGTTTCCGCTTCAGGCGATCCCCTTTATGTTTCAACTCTTACATATAGCTTCACCTCATCTGAGAAGAAGCTAATAGAGACTCTCGACTTCTTTGAGAGAGAATCAAAGGGCGCTTATTTCATCAGCAATATTGCAATTTCACAGCAGGAAGATAAGGCTGTACCGGATGCCAGCGACGCAGAATCATCAGTAGTTTCTGTTTCACCTGCATCACAGCTTTATAACACAACCCTTACAATAAAGCTTTATTACTTCGATGCTTCCAAGAATGTTGGCGCAACAACTGAGGAATCTGTAGAAGAATCAAGTGAAGAATAAGGATTTGAAAAATGCAACCTTTTGATTATCTGAATACGACAACAGGTCTGATATGGACTATAGCTTGTATTCCCGTCGGATTTTTGCTGGCAGCTCTGGGTGTGCTGATACTTAACCGCATACCGGCGTCCTGGCTTTGCGACTACGGTGAAACACCGGATGAGGAGCTGCTCAGCGGAAAACGATTCAGCTACATCAGTACGGGTATACCGACTGCTATCGCAATGACGGTATGCCTTGTGCTGTGCAGATTACAGTTCAACAAAGGATTTGATATCTATTTTCTGCTGCTTTCGCTGATAATATTTGTCGCCCTGCTTATTGCAGCAGCAGATATTAAATATCAGATCATTCCGGATCAGTTCACAGTGGCGCTGGGGGTTGTTTCACTGGCTGTCAGTGTGTACGATCTTGTCAGGGGATTCAATATCCTGCACTGTGCCTGGTGGAGTCCGCTTGCCGGAGCCGGAATCGGCGCAGTTGTAATGCTGCTGATAGATTTTATCGGTATGCTTGTATACCATAAAGACGGCATGGGATTTGGTGATGTAAAGCTTTTCCTTGCTGTGGGTGTGCTGACAGGATTTCCCGGAACAATTTATGCTTTTATTATTTCAATAATTACCGCTACTGTCTGCTTTGTTGTGATTATTATTTCAGCAAGAATAATTGGCGGCAGCAGTGAACAGAAGGCTTCTGAGGAATCTGATATTCCCGCTGAAGAAGCCGGAAAAGAAGAAAAGACGGAGGATGAAAAGCCGTCTGACAATTCTGAGAATGAAGAAGAGATCCCGGAAACTGAAAACGAGGAATCTGGGGATAATGATGATGTGGAAAGTCCTGCACAGGAAAATGATGAGCAGCAGGATGGAGTCGGATTCGGATCGTACCTTGCATTCGGTCCGTATATTGCAATTGCAGTATGTGCATATGTGGCTCTGTTTGATCTTCTCCAGTATCTGGCAGGTTTGTATCTGAATTTATTTAAATGATTTAGGAGCTGAGTATATGAGGGCAAGTAACTTGAGAATCGGACAGATCCTCATCAATTCAGGTGATATTACTGAAGAACAGCTCGACGAAGTGCTTATCAAGCAGAAAGCCAGTGACGGAAAAAAGCGTGTAGCTGATATTCTTATAGAAGACGGTATCGTTACTGAGCAGCAGGTTTGTAAGGCTCTCGAAAAGCAGCTCTTTATTCCCTATGTGGATCTTGATACGATAACGATCCCCGAGGAACTTGGTGCTATCATCCCTGAGGATCTTGCACAGCAGCATATGGTTATCCCGATAGAACAGGAAGGCCGTTTCCTTACTGTTGCAATCGCTGACCCGCTTAATTATCAGGGTCTTAAGGATATATCCATTGCAACAAAAATGAAGATAAAGCCTGTAATAGGCGAAGCAACAAAGATTAACAATAAATTCCGTGAGCTTTACGCTGCACAGAAGGCTATCGATGATGCTAAGGAATTCCTTGAATCCAAGGGCGGTAAGTCGAGAGCCCAGCAGGAGGCTGAGGAAGCAGCCGCTCAGGATGCATCCGCAAACGATCAGCCTATCATCCGTTTCGTAAACAATATGATCGAAGAGGCAATCTTTACAAAGGCCTCCGATATTCATATAGAGCCGATGGAAAAATGTCTGAGAATCCGCTTCCGTATTGACGGTAAGCTGACAACATATATGGAAACGGCTCCCGAGCTGATACCCTCGGTTACATCACGTATCAAGTTTATCGGCAACATGAACATCGCCGAAAAACGTATTCCACAGGATGGTCGTATTAATTACCGTGTAGGCGGTAAGGATATCGACTTCCGTATTTCCGTTCTCCCGAGTATTTTCGGTGAGAAGATAGTTATGCGTATTACGACTTCTCTGGGTAT
>ONDB01000136.1 GCA_900316485.1 uncultured Eubacteriales bacterium | reverse complement strand
TTATCCGGTATATGTGCGAACTATTATCAAAAACCCATTTGCATCCTGCCCTGCGGCAGGAAAGATCAATTCCTGTCTCTTTCTATCTTTCTTCTGTTGACTATTGTATCAACATGAATATCCTCGGCATCGCTGAGTTCAAGAGGAGCGTTCTTCTTGTATGTATACGGCTCACTCTGTCCGTTTGTCTTATAGCTGTGGAAAATAAGGAATACTGTTATTCCTGTAGCGAGCACGCTTACACCTACAGCTATGAGTATCTGCTTAGCGCCGATTTCGCCCTTCAGAAGAGCATAGCCCTCTTCATTTTCAGCGGTCTGAACTGCTGCGGTTTCATTATCTGCATCCTGCTGTGCAGCAGCTGCGGTAAAGGAGAATACCGAAAAAGAAAGCACAGCAAATATCATAAGGCATAATGCCAGATAAATCTTACTCTTTTTCATACTCACAACACACCTCCCAGGAACAGCATAATAGCAAATACTACTACAAGCATTATTGCACCGAATATTGCCAGCTTTGCAGCACTTACAGGCAGCTCGCCGTAGGTTTTACCTGTCTGACCGTTCATTGCATAAAGATAATCCTTATCCTTATACTTGAATGTCATGATCCATACCGGCATAAGAGCATACTGCCAGCTTTCCTCCAATGTCTTTAACATCAGATTGTCAATGCGCACTGAATCATAACCCTGGATAGATTCTTTAAAGATCTTTTCTGAATAATGCTTAAGCTCCTCGTCAACATCAGCCTGGGCATCTGTTCTTTCAAGATCACGCTTTTCTGCAAGGAAACCGGAAAGGTATGACATTGTAAAGGGTCTTGCCTCTTCATCCTCAAAAGGATTTACATACTTAAGTGCCTTTTTGTCATCTGCAGCCTTAAGCGCACTGTGGGGGAAATGCTTAAAATCAATTTTACCAAAACGCTTTACTTTATATATCTTCTTTTCCTCATACTCGTAGTCGCCCTCACGCCAGGTTCTGCGCTTTTCTGCAGTAGCATGAACTCCGCCGTCCTTCAGAGAATCGACCAGCCAGTAAGGATAGTACACACCCTTCATCATATCGAGCTGTGCATCTGAAAGGAAATCGCCGGGAAGGAATTTCTTCTTTCCGCAAAAATCATAGAATTTCTGCTTTGCGTCCTTCTCAGAGATCTTGAAGGGAATAACCAGATTCGGCTTGAAGCTTCCTGCAAGTCTGTTGGAAAGAACTATTGGATTATGACAATATACGCAGAACGTAGCTGCTGTATTTGTTTCAGCAATTACCTCTGCGCCGCAGCTCTGGCAGACATAAAGGGCAGGTTCGCCGTAATCATCCTCGCCCTCTGTTTTTTCAGGCTCCGGCTTTGACTCCTCGTCAAGCTTTTCATCCAGCTTGCCGAAATGCTTAATAAGCTCATCCTCAGTATATTCACTTCTGCAGTATTCACACGCAAATTTAAGCTTCTGAGGATCATACTGCAGCGGACCGCCGCAGTTTATACATTTATATGACAGTGCTTCCATATTATGACCGTGCCACAGGCACAGCCGCTCACCTCTTTTCATTTTTCAGAGAAAAAACTTTTATACACAATTCTGTGAAAATTAAAGTAAGTTTATTGCCGCCGTAACAAGCGGGGCAATAAACTTACTTGAAAACCTCGCCTCTTTGTACATCAGACAAAGTATCAGGATTATTCAGTTTTTCTCTCTGTTTTCAGTCTGCTTTTATACCAAGTCAGCCTCGTTTATCGGATCACCGCACTCGGGGCAGAACTTCGGGATGGGCTGTGACATATCCGGCTCATATCCGCACTTGTCACACTTGATCTTCTTCGGCTTTGCATCGGGACGCTTGCTTCCGCATTCAGCACAGAACTTGCCTGTATTTGTTGCACCGCAGGAGCAGGTCCATGAGCCGTTATCAGCAGGAACCGGCTTCGGTTTTCCGCATTCTGCGCAGAACTTACCCTTATTACCTGCCTTACCACAGTCACAGGTCCAGCCATCTGCTGCAGGAGCTGCAGGTGCCGGAGCTGCAGGCTGCTGTACCTGAGGCTGCTGCATCTGGGGCTGCTGCATCTGCTGCTGCTGCATCTGCTGCTGCTGCTGCATCTGCATCTGCTGCATATTTGCGTTAGAAGCATTATTCATAAAGCCGCCTGCATAGTTCATACCCATGCCCATGCCGATGAAGCCGTTCATAGCTCCGCCTGCATTTGAGCCGGCAGCCTTCATACCCTCGGAGATGTTCTTCTGCATCATTGTCTCTCTCATGCCGGGGTTGTTGAACATAGCAACCTTGTTTCTCTCTTTGAGAAGTTCCTTTGTCTCGTCGTCGTAGGAAACTGTGATACCTACTTCGCTGAGTGTGATACCTCTCTTATTGCTCCATGTATCTGCAAGAGCAGTTTTAAGAGCTTCAACAAGCTTGGAATTATACATACCAACCTGAGAAATTCTTACGCCCTGTGCAGAAAGTGTTGTAAGAGCTTCCTGAAGAGCCATAAGGAACTCGCTGTCCCATCTCTGGTTAGCAAGGTATTCCATATCTACAGGACGCATATTTGTTACGTCTGATGTGGGAATTATCTTTTTATAGAATGTAAGCGGATCATTGATTTCAAGTGAGAATTTACCGAAAGCACGAACGTTTACATCAATATCATAGTTAGCGTCATAATAGTTAATAGGTGTCTTTGTGCCGAATTTAATACCCTCTAGAGGCTTAAGGTTGATATATACAACTCTCTGAGCAGTAGGTGTAACACCTGAAAATTTAAAACGATTGAAAGCCTCTTTCAGAGAATCACCAAACTGGCCGTTAAAAAGTGAAGGCTGAGATGAATTCTTTACTTCAAAGTAACCAGGCTCTGCAGTATAGTCAACAATAGCGCCTCCATCAACAAGAAGCATCATCTGGTTATCGTATACATGAACGATAGAGCCGTTTGATATATTGTTGGCTGTACCCTTTGTATTGGTATTTCTCTTGTCGTTTCTTGCCTTGCTGATACCAGGACACATTACCGTTGTGGAATCCATGTCACTAGGCTCGATGACCTCAAGCCATGAATCGGCAAGTGCACCGCCTACAGTATTAATTGCAGCTTTAATTATACCCATTGTTCAAGCATCTCCTTTTCAGAATAATTTTTTTGTCATTCTGTTCTTTTCTTTTATATCCGTAAATGTCCATCCAAAGACATCCTCGGTCAGATTGTTTACGCCTGTTCCGCAGAACTGACAATATGTCACGTCTGAAGAGCGAAGCGGCGCGCCGCAGTTGGGGCAGTTAAGCCCTATAACATCTATAGCGCCGGACTGTCTTGCCAGCTCGGAATTCAGTATCCTTGCATAGGAAGTAACATATACTGTTTCCTCAGCGGCTTCCTTGCTGCCGCTTACCATTTTGCCTTTTTCATCCTCTGCATAATGAAGATAACCAACAGCAGACTGGAAACGTATTATTACCATACCGTTTTCCCTTACATATTCGCTGATAACAGTCTTATGGATAACTATATTATCATAGTAAACCCGTATTCCCTGGGAATTTACATCCTTAATTATCTCGTCAGCCCTGTCAATCAGACTCGGAGCTATTGCAAGCTTTTCCAGCGGCTTTGTATCCTGATCCTCAATGCTGTCGAGAAATGTCTTGATAAAGGTTTCTACCTGGGGAATAACGGGAGCCAGCTGAAAGTCAGGAAAATCTGCCTGTATCTTCGGTATATAAATACGATCCATACCGTTAAGCGATGCAGGATTCTTTCCAACTGCTTTTGTGGAATTGATATCACTGAAGATACCTCTTGCGTTCAGTCCCCATTCCTTCTGGTATTTTATTACCTTAGCCCTTATAACAAATATAATAATTACTATTATTACGACACCTAGAAAAAACAGTGCCGCAGTAACAAGTCCGATTATTGCGCCAGCGTCCAAATATCACACCTCTTATTGAATACCGCTGCATAACACAGCTTCAACTACGCAAGATAACCAAATAAATCCGGTATTCAGGGAGATAATGACCCCACTGATTTTCACTCAGAATCACCGGTATATATTCAATATTATCCTAATTGTACACACAATTGTATTATACAATCTTTCGACTTCTTTTTCAAGACTTATCTGCTATTTTTCACAAATAATCTTCGTTTATAAAGAATAATCTTAACGGCATTATTCATTTTATATCAAGAAAAAAGCTGTGAAAGCAAGGTGCTGTTTCACCCTGTTTTCACAGCCTGATTATTTTTCTTTTCTGTAATTATCTTACATATTATCCGGTAATATCAGTAGTAAGTCTCATCCTCATAATAGGATTCCTCACTGTAATAATCGTCGCTGTAATAATCATTATCACTGTCACCGTCATAATCATCATTATCGCTGTCATAATCATCGCTGCTGTAATCGCTTTCTTCCGGATAATACTGCTCGTCGCTGTCATAGGAATATTCAGACTCATCACTTTCGGATACTTCCGGAGTAATGAATGTATCATTGCTCATTTCAGCTTCTCGGTTTATTTCAGGACCGTCACCCGGAGCATCACCGGCTTCAAGCTTGACTGTAACAATAAATCCGCCGCCGCTGCTGTCATCACTGCCGACTGTATTATCGCCTGAGATGGTAAATTCACGATCATCCGGCACCGGAACATTAGTAGAACCGCTGCTGTCAGCAGGCACATAATAAATACACCATTTCTGACCGTTATGATCTTCCATGATAATGGCATTATCTGCCTGGTGCTTATGAACGAATGCTATATATTCCTCAAATACAATATCATGATCCTCAATATACTGTGAATGAGGGTAGCCCACATATCTGAAATGCCAAGGCTCATACTGGTAACCGGTAATATCTTCCCTGTCCTTTCGGTATCTCAGGATAAAACCATACTCACCGCAGTTGTTATTAAGCCAGGAATAATCTCCCTCACCGTCATAATTAATTCCTGCCTTACCGCCGTCAGCAAGATTCAGGTCGAAATCGAAGGCGTAACCTGTCTGGTGCTCGCTGTATCCTGGAGGAGCAAGCCACTGCTCTGCAGTAGTTTCGTCACTCCTTGAGATCTCCGCGTTTTTCAGAGACTCCTGGGTTTCCTTGCTGCGGTAGCCGCAGGCTATCATTATATCTGTATCACCGAAAATTGATGCAAAATCCCAGAGAAACGAATTAAAGGATTCAACACTTTCCTCAGCTATTCCCACCGAATAATCAGAAAGAATATAGCTGCCGTTCTGATCCTCATAAAGAAGCTTTACATTTTCACCGTCAAATCTGCAGGGATAGTTTTTATTTACCAATATCAGAGAACCGTTGTAAACATCTTCCTGTGTTTTTACAACAGAGGTCATATTCTTGAAGATATCTTTCTTTGCCGAGGTTATTTTCGTTATCCTCTCCTTTTCCGGATAAGACACAGTCTTGTCGCCTGATGGAGTTTTTCCGCCGCTTTCCCCTTCTTTCACAACACTGGTCTGTATGCTTTCTGCAGCATGAGCTTCGTCCTTTGAAACAATATTTCCTGAATAAAGCTGTACTGCATAGACTACTGTGAACAGAAAGCAGGAAGCAAACAGCACCGTACCCATAACAGCCATCTGCTGCTTAAAAGAAACAGGCTTGTCGAAATCAATCTTCAATATCTGAGGAATACGGAAAAACCGTCTTAATGCCGATTCCTTTTTTTCTTTTTCCTTATTCTCGTTATTATTCATGCTCTGTCCTTTCATGAGTAAAAAACTATGGAACCACTGAATAAATCCACTCTCTAATATAATAACTTTTTTTTGCTGATTTTTCAATACCAAATTAATAACAAGCTATAATTTTAAAATAATACAAAATTGTAAGAATTTAACAAAGGTGATATTTATTTACAATTGTTTCACCCTCACCGCTTTGTCGGCAGGGTCGAATTCTGATTAATAAAGAAATAGTAATTCTGCCGTAAGGCAGCATAGCAGAAAGCGAAAGGATTGACTCCCTGACAAATAAAAAAGTCGATGATCCAAAATATTCATCGACTTTTTTATGCTATTATTAGGTGTAATGCGGTCTTTTAATGCGACAACCCCTTTTTGTGTTTTTATGAGGTATAATGCTTTAATATTATGTGACCGTCCCATGTCCGATCAATTATTTATCATCATCATCTTTCTTATTCTTACCCTTTTTACCAACTACAGCCATAATAATTACTAAAAGAAGAGATACACCTACAATTGAACCGATAATAATATACTTAGCGATATCATCACCTGTGATCTCAATTATTGGCTTTTCGGTTGAAACCAGATTTGCTGTTGAACCTACAGGTGCCGGAGTCTTATCCGAAAGCTCGCCGCCGGCGCTGTCTTCAAATCCCACGTCTTCTACAGAGGCATCAGGTTCCTTTGATTCTTCACCATATGCGTCATCAAGAACATTTATAACTGTGATCTCACAGGGAGTTCCTGCATCGGGTACTATCAATTCATTTTCCAGTTTAAGTGTAGCTGGTTCATCAACAGTCATCAAGTGGGGAGTGCTGTCAAGCTTGTAGCCCTCGGGAGCCTTTTCTTCTATGAAACGATAGGTTCCGAAGGGAACAGCTTCTACGCTTATCTGACCGTTTTTATCTGTTGTAAAGTCAGTTTTGTAGCGCTTCCAGTAGAAATTACCGCCTTCGTCTGTGCCGGTTTCAAGATCTGATGTAATGCCTGTATCATCTGTATAATAGATCTTCTTCCAGAACGAGAATACAGCACCTTCAAGCTTTACATTCTTTGCACCAGTTTTATTGAGAATTATAGAACCCATGTTTTCTGCATCCATA
>ONDB01000072.1 GCA_900316485.1 uncultured Eubacteriales bacterium | reverse complement strand
GGGCAGCAAGATAGTCAGGTGCATTAAGAGCGTAACGTAAGTGAAGCGACACCATCGCGTTGCGGCACCGGCGGCTCGCCGGCGCGCTGGGGCGGGTTGCAATTTGTGGGGGGAGTGTGGTATAATTGTTTTGTCGGTAAAATGCTGGAAAAACGGATGTAAAGTCTTTATGGAACAGATGGGGCTGTAGTGCTTCAGGAAAAACGATTTTTCTGCTTTTACTGTGGTATAAACAATAAGATTCTTAAGGAGGTTATAATTATGGGAATGACAATGTCACAGAAGATACTTGCCGCTCATGCCGGTCTTGAGTCCGTAAAGGCAGGACAGCTTATCGAAGCAAAGCTCGACATGGTGTTAGGCAATGATATTACTTCTCCCGTAGCTATAAATGTATTTAATGACGGAAATGCAGGCGCAGTTTTTGATAATACAAAAATTGCAATGGTAATGGACCATTTTACACCTAACAAGGATATCAAGGCGGCTGAGCAGTGTGCTCAGGTAAGACGCTTTGCTGATAAATATGATATAAAGAATTTCTTTGATGTGGGACAGATGGGTATAGAGCATGCACTTCTCCCCGAAAAAGGACTTGTAGGCCCCGGCAGCCTTTGCATAGGCGCAGACAGCCATACCTGTACATACGGCGCACTTGGTGCCTTTTCAACGGGTGTAGGCTCTACTGATATGGCAGCCGGTATGATAAGCGGAAAGGCATGGTTCAAGGTTCCTTCTGCTATAAAATTTATTCTGACAGGCAAGCCTGCTGCAAATATCAGCGGTAAGGACGTTATTCTGCATATCATAGGCATGATAGGCGTTGACGGCGCTCTGTACAGATCAATGGAATTCTTCGGCGACGGACTTGCATACCTTAATATCGACGACAGACTCTGCATTGCTAATATGGCAATCGAGGCAGGCGCCAAAAACGGTATTTTCCCTGTTGATGATATTACAAGAGAATATATCAAGGATCGCTTCAGGGGCGAGGCTAAGGAATATTTTGCTGATGATGATGCAGAATATGATGAGGAATATGTAATTGACCTTTCAGCTTTGCGTCCGACAGTTGCATTCCCCCATCTTCCTGAAAATGCAAGAACGGTTGATGAGATAGGCGAGACAGAGGTTAAAATAGATCAGGCTGTTATAGGTTCATGTACAAACGGAAGAATCTCAGACCTGAGGGCTGCTGCAGAGATCCTCAGGGGAAGAAAGGTTGCAAAGGGAGTACGCTGCATCATTATTCCCGGAACCCAGCAGGTTTATCTGCAGGCTATGCACGAGGGACTTTTCGATATCTTCATCGAAGCCGGAGCAGTTGTTTCCACACCTACCTGCGGCCCCTGCCTTGGCGGTCATATGGGTATTCTGGCTAAGGGTGAAAAGGCTATTTCTACTACAAACAGAAACTTTGTGGGCAGAATGGGTCATGTTGAATCTGAAGTATATCTTGCAAGCCCGGCAGTAGCTGCTGCAAGCGCTGTAACAGGATATATCACAGATCCGGGTAAGATCTGATTAATTATGCAGCCGACTGCTGCAGTGAAAGGGTGTAATAATAATGAAAGCTCACGGTACTGTACATAAATACGGAGATAATGTGGATACTGATGTAATTATCCCTGCAAGATATCTTAATACAAGCTCTCACAAGGAGCTTGCAGCTCACTGCATGGAGGATATCGACATTGATTTCACAAAGAAGGTTAAAGACGGAGATATTATGGTGGCTGAGAAAAACTTCGGCTGCGGTTCTTCAAGAGAGCACGCTCCTATTGCTATCAAGGCATCGGGTATAAGCTGCGTTATCGCATCTACCTTTGCAAGAATATTCTACCGCAATTCTATAAATATAGGTCTTCCGATACTGGAATGTGACGCTGCCGCAAAAGAGATAAAAGCCGGCGATGATGTAGAGGTGGATTTTGACACAGGCATTATTACCGATAACACAACGGGAAAGACTTATCAGGCTGAGCCGTTCCCGCCCTTTATCCAGGGAATAATTCAGGACGGCGGACTCATAGCTCACGTTACAAAATAAGAATAAATAATATAATTAAAAATAACACAAAAAAGTCGATGAATTTCCTGATTCATCGACTTTTGTTATTTTATTGATATGCTATTTGCTGTCGTCTTTGTTTTTATTTTTCCTGCGTTTTCCGAAAGCAAGGAATGCCATGAACAGTGTGGCTACCGCTACTACAGCAACGGCAACATACATTATTGTATCACCGGTTTTTACAAAATCAATTATATTCTGCGGCCCCTGAGGAACAGGATTTCCGCCGCCGGGATTATCCGGGTTTGAAATGTAGCTGACTGTGGAAGTCTGTTCGCTGGGGTCTGATACTTCAATGGGATCATCACTTGTTGTATGGGTGGATGATTCGGTTACAGAGGCTGTGAATATCCACTTGAAGGTGGTTTCACCCTCAATATGCTTTTTTCCGCTTTCTTCACGCACAACACTTGTGCCGTTGTAATCGACTACTCTTGCACCGTGATCTATTGCTCCGCCGTTATTGCCTGCATCAACCCATGTTATGTCAACCGTCATTACCCGGCTGTCTCCGGGATTGTAATCGCCGAGATAAAGGGCTTTATCTCTGATGTCAGGCTCGCCCTCGCCGGTTACCTTACCATAATACACAAGGGAATCATTCATATGAATGCGGCAATCACACTCGTTTTCCAGATTAATTTCGCCGGATTTATCTATTGGCTGTGCATTGAAATATATAGCGTAGGTGGCATCCTCGCGAAGATTCATTATCTGTATCTTCTTTGTATAGGTTTCGCCTGCCTTCATGTTTTCGACCTGGAAGAAATATTCTCCGTTGTCGCTTACCGAATTTCCTTTGTCGTCAAGGACTACAAGCTTTTCAGGCAGTCCCTCGACAGATCCTACTGCAAGCTTGTCGGCGTTTACGGGAATCCATTGGGCAGATAAAAAAGCTGCCGCAAATAACACGGATAATATTTTATTGAACCGCAATTTCATACAGCAGCACTCCTTTGACTTGTGTTTGTAATGCGGGTGCTTTCAGCTGACAGTACTGATTGTACTATTAAAAGCCGGCTTATTAATAAAATAATGCTGTATAGCTGTAACCGACTGAAGAAATCACACACTTTAAATTATATTATACAATAAAAAATGTAAAAATCAATAGTTTCTGTTATATTTGATGGAGAATATATTGAACAATTCCCGTAATCTGCACAAAAATGTCATTGCTTTCAGAATTGGAAATAATGTTTCTTACTTTAATAATAATAAATCCGGAAAGAGTGCAGTCAATTATTTCCATAGCATTTTATTGCGGCAAATATTATTCCGGATTAGCAGTTTTGCATAATAAGTGCTAATGCTGCGTATGATAACAGATAAGCATACTTTGTATCTTACTATTGACCGGGGCTGCTGAAACAAGGCTGTTTATTGTAAATTTCCCGGATTTGTAACAGAAATTTAATTAAAATAGTGTTGACAAGACTTTAAAATAGTGGTACTCTATAAATAGATTAGCACTCAAACACCGAGAGTGCTAACGGAGAGGTGGCTTGAATGGAACCGACTCAAAGAAAAATGAAGATCCTTGAAGCGGTCGTTGAGGCCTATATCAGGACAGGTGAGCCGGTAGGCTCCAAAAGTCTTTGCGAAAGTCTTGATCTCAGCGTATCCAGTGCAACTGTAAGAAATGATATGGCTGAGCTTGCCTCTATCGGGCTTCTTGAACAGACGCATACGTCCTCCGGAAGAATCCCTACCGAGCTTGGATACAGAATATATGTGGATCAGCTTATGCATTCAGCAGTGCTCACGAAATATGAGCAGAGCAGAATCGACGATGCACTGTATCTCAGCGCAGATGCTCCCGAGCATCTTCTGGAAAGCGCAGCGGCGCTTCTTTCGGGAATGACGAAATATGCAGCTGTTGCAGCCTCGCCTTCAGGTGAAAGCGCTGTAATAAGAAGGATACGGTTTGTGCAGACAGGACGATGTACGGCAATGGCTGTGCTGATAACCTCTACCGGCTCTGTAAAGACAAGGCTTTTCAGGTGCGAGTATATCATCACTCCCGAAATAATAGAAATGTTTGACAAAACGGTCAATGAGCATTTTGCAGATGTTGCAGTAACCGGCGTTACTCCGGCATTCATGCAGAGCACGGCGGCTTCCCTGGGGGAAATGTCGATGCTGATGTCAAATGTTCTTATGGCTGTGCTGGATGCTTCAAGGGAGGCAGCTTCAACAAGCGTTTCTATAAAGGGACAGCCTAATCTTTTCCTCATTCCGCAGCTTGCGTCGAATGACGGAAAAAGAGTAATGGAGCTTCTCAGTCATTCAGGAGAGATCTCAAGGCTGCTGCGTTCTGCCGAAACAAAGGCAAGCGTCCTTATCGGAAGTGAAACCAACGACCCGGCTTTGTCAAATCTCAGTATCGTTGTATCACATTATGCGGCGTCCGAATTGTGCAGGGGCGCACTTGCAGTGATAGGACCGGTGAGGATGGATTACTCAAAGGTTACAGCGGCGCTTGAATATACCGCCGACAAGGTGGGAGAGCTTCTCAGAGAAATGCTGGAATTCGACTGATAAAGGCTTTGCAGTAAGCCTTTATGGTGCGGCGGCTCTGAAATCCGGTGTATGAAGAAAGGAGAAATGTGTCTTGGCAAAAAAGAAAAGTGCTAAGTCAGCTTCCAAGGCTGAAACAACTGCTGCTGAAAAGGAAAAGGTCAAAAAAGAGGAAAAAGTGACCAAGGCAGAGTATGACAAGCTTAAGGAAGAATTGGATAAGCAGAAAGAACAGTTTCTCAGAATGGCAGCAGAATATGATAATTTCCGCAAAAGAACCGAAAAGGAAAAGCTTGCGACATTTGACAATGCTGTTGCTACCACAGTTGAAGCATTTTTACCCGTTGCGGATAACTTTGCTCTTGCCCTTGCTTCAGATGCAGAGGCTGATGAAGAATTCAAAAAGGG
>ONDB01000099.1 GCA_900316485.1 uncultured Eubacteriales bacterium | reverse complement strand
TTTTCCGTTTCTGAATAATTCTATCTGTACATTGTCCGGACGCTCATCCTCAAAACCACTGTCATTCCAGAGAATAACTGCCCTGTAACTTATTTCCTTCTCAGAAGGTGTATATTTTCCCGGTTTCGGATATGAATTGATGTCATAATTCCAGCTTCCGTTATCATCCAGATTCGGTACAGCCATAATAAAAGGTTTAAATCCCGAAACATTATCTTTTGTCTGATTCCTGGTCCAGCGGACAAGATAAAGTCCTGTTTTCAGGCTGCTGAACCTGACTTTGCCGTTTTTGTCTGTCACTTTATCCTGTGTTGGTGAAACAGAATCCGCGATAATATAAGAATTCAGAGTAGATGCAGCCAAGTCCCACTCTGTCTGAGAGGAAACTGCATTTATATTTACAGGATATGACCCGAATTGATCAGTAAGACTGTACTTTGTTTCCACACCAAACTCTGCTACATGGAAGATCTGGATTTCAAGTCCTTCAAAGTATTTATCCTGTGAATGGTATATAAGCTGCAAGGAGCATTTTCTGTCTTTTTCAACACTTTCTGATGTCTGCACCGCTTGTGCATTAACTGAAAATGACATTATCATTATTACAAATACAGCAAAAACCAGCATTTTTAAAGAACGTCTGTTTTTCACATTTCATCATCCTCCTCAAACTTCGGTTTCTTTCTGACAGGCTTTAATATTACATATATAATCAGTACTAATAAAATAGGCAAAGCAACTATCGGTGTTACAATAAGTCTGTTTATAAGATATGCATCCGATGTAATGATCAGATTTTTACTCTCTTTTGTTTCTATTCTCCTGCCCCTCACAAGCAGTCGATGTGTGTTGATTCCATAAGGAGTGCATGTCATTAGTGTACAGTAATCTTTATTTCTGTCTATTGCCAGATCTGCAGTATCAGTCGGAAGTACAATTTTGATCTGATCGACCTGATAAGTATGCACTTCACTTAAAATGCTTATGGTGAAAACATCACCGACTTCTACTTTATCAAGATCTGTAAATAGTTTTGATGCCGGCAGCCCTCTGTGTGCAGAAAGTACACAATGTGTTCCTGTGCCGCCTGAAGGCAGACTTGTGCCTTCAAGATGACCGCAGGCGGTATTAAGCACGGCATCACTTGTTCCGTGATAAACAGGAAGCTGAAGCCTTAGTTTATCTATACTTAAAACCCCCATCATTCCCTTACCGTCAATATTCAGAATACTATTATATTCTTCAAGCTCCCTGGCTTCTGTAAGCGGAAAACCAAATGACGATATTTTTTTGTTGTACTCCTGAGCAGCATCCAGCATTTTCCTGAGATCATTATCACTGATATTATCTGCCATTTCTTCATATTCAACAATAGCTTTCATTTGCAGACGTGAGTTATAATACTGGCTTATGGCCGGATATAACAATACAGAGAGACCTATGAAGAAAGCAATCAAAAGAACTAAGGATACAATTTTTCTTGTTTTTTTCATAGATTTCCCTCTCTTAAAAGAATGAGGGGAGCGGAGAATGCCCCCCTCTGTTCTTATCGAATAAAGCTTTGATTAATTAATGTCAGATATCTTCTTTTGACATTCTCTTGTTTGTTACAAGAAGAACACCGGTTACGATAACAACGATCATACCAAATGTTATAAGGATAATTGTACCAGCGCCGCCTGTTTCAGGAAGAGGTGTTTCGTCACCCTTTATATTGGATATGGAAGCTGTACCGTTTGCATTATTTATTGTTACACTTGTTCCGTTTGTTGCAAGTACATATCCATCAGGTGCTTTTGTTTCCATTACGGTATATGTTCCGTTCTCCAGACCAGTTATTTCAGCTGCACCGTTTGAATTTGTGATAAATACATGTGCGTCTGACTGATTATCTTCCCAGGATACAACTCCGCTTGTAATATTATAGAATTTGTTTTCTGAGTTTTTAAGGACAAATTCAGCATTCTGAAGTTTCGTATTTGTTTGTGAATCATACTTATCAATAGTGATTTTGTAGGAGCTTACTGTAACCTCTTCGCTGTCATCGTCATCTGTTTTTTCTGTCCATGTGAACCAACCTTTATTTGTTCTGCCGTCAGAGGCATCAGTTACGGTAGCAGTAAGTGTTACAACGATCGGAACTGAGGTTGTTCCGCCGGAAGTGTAAAGGAATGCACCAGTTGATGTATTTGTCCAGGGAATTCTGACTCTTGTTTCTCCTGCGGATACTCCTGTTTCGTATGCGCTTAATGCAAGCTCAACACCGTTTACTTCAACTTTTGAAACTGAAAGATTTGAATAACCTTGGCCGGGGAGATCATGTGCAACATACTCTGTTATCTTTGTATCTCCGTCATAGTTGGTAGCAGTTGCGGTAAGTTTGAATGTTACTGTATCACCGTACTGAGCAGACAAATTATTTACATTGTTGCCGTTTTCATCAACAATACTCTTGTAACCGTCAGTTTGATCCTGACCTGGCTTCTGGTTCTGCTGCCATCTTCAAGCAGGAAGTCATTGTAATTCTGAAAGTCAAACGTACCGTTTGCATTTGTTCCGTCTGAATATTGCTCAG
>ONDB01000014.1 GCA_900316485.1 uncultured Eubacteriales bacterium | reverse complement strand
TATAGGCAACTCACGGGCTTTTTTGTAGCTTCGCAGGATATGCACAGGGTCGTAGTAATAATTCTCGCCGTCCGTTGCGGTACGCTCCGTCACGCCCTCTGTCAGTGTCAGTCGGCTGATGGCACTGTCCATAAAGCGAAGATTGATGACCAGGCAGTTGCGGCAGAGGTTCAGCACATCCAGCGCGATCTTTTGTATCTTCTTTTGTTGTTCCTCGTTTGGCATGGCTGCTCCTCCTGTTCCGGTTTGTTGTTTCTTATCACAGTATTATTATATACAAAATATACAATACTGTCAAACATTTTGACGGTTTTGTATTGACATTTTACGACAGCTGTTATACAATTGAGATGTAAACAAATTAAACAAAGCACAGAGGAGGCGACAGAAATGACAGCAAGGGCATCAATCAACAAGCCTTTCTGTCTGAATTGTCAAGCTTATTCTGTCATTGCGGCACAGTGCGCCTGTTAGTGGGTGGGCTGTGTTTTTTTGTTTGTTGAAAAAATCAAGGAGGATGAATACAATGTTGTTACCACAGTCAGTTCTTGAAACCGTAGCTCGAGAACTAAACGAGATTGAGACAGGTTATGAAGCCACTATGAATTACGCCGATATAACATGGTCAGAAGGTTATAAAGAAAAATATGCTGAAATAAAAGAATGTCTAATAACAGAGTACACTAAACTAAAAATACAGGAGATTCTCAAGTTGTTGTCAAGACATGATTGTGTATCATTTTACTCTCATGGAATCGACGATGATGATATGAGAATTATTTGTTCCAAAACTTGCGGCAGGTTAGACGAGTTTAACGAAACCCTTATTGAATTATGCGATTATTTATGGACTTTTGACCCACATAATACCGAAAACCTGGGAATAGAAATAACAGCAAGTCCTACAGGGATGTTTATTCAATTTGAAATTCCATTATATTCCGATATTGAAGGTTACTGGATAATAGGAGAATCAACGGCTCTTGAAGATGCTTTAAATATAGTATATAACAAATATCCACAAATCAAATACTACGGATTTGAAGGATATGTGGTAGACGATCCTTCGGGTCAGTACTGTTCCCAAAATGAATTTTTCTCTTCAAATGATGCAATACCAAATCCGAATGAGTATATTGGAGAATTAATAGGATCATCTTGGGATAATGATAGTATCATTGATTATTTTGAAGAAAACTACTACGGGGATGATATAAGCGATGAAATTAAACAACTAATAGCTTATACTGAAATTTATAAAGATTATATTGGAGAAGAAAACATTTCTGATTTGAAAGAAGCTATGGAAGAGTATTGTTCCGATTGTAATGATGAAGATGACGATGAATAACACAACCGAATAAAACCACCAACACCACCGCCAACCGATACGGTCATGCAGTGGTGTTTTGATAACAAGAGTACTCTTTTTGATTTTTCCGTTGACATAATCTGAAAATATGGGTATAATATATACAGAGGGTGTATCTCAGCCCTAAATGAGAGATTTACAGAGTGAGCTTCTCTTGGCTCTAAGCAAGACATTTAAAAGTGAGCGTTTCGCAGCTCTGAGTGCGATCGTAACATCCGGGGGCAGCTTTGCTTGCCCTCGTTTGTTTTAAGGAGTTATTTATGGATAATATCAAACTATATGAAATAGACCCGGATTATGTCAATTATATGTCGAAATACGCACCGCATTTATTCCATAACAAAAAGCCGGGGCAAAGCAACGAGAGAAAATATATCGGAATTATTCTCTACATAGAAGGCTTTGAATATTTTGCTCCGCTTTCATCTTTCAAGCCTAAGCACCGCCAAATGAAGGAAGGGCTGGATTTTCTGAAGATCAAAGAATATGCCGTTATAAATCTGAACAACATGTTTCCTGTGCCGTCAGGATTATATACATATGTTGACATCAATGCCCAACGTGACCCGAAATATAAAGCGCTTCTTCTGGCTGAGTATCGTATGATAAAATCCATTCAGGATAAGATCAGGAAAAATGCAAAAACACTTTATCAGCTGAAAATTAAAAACGGTGATTCCACACCGCTTTTGAGGCGATGCAATGATTTCAAACTTCTGGAGAACGCTTGTTCAAACTACAGCTAATAAATATAAGATCAACACCACTGCCAACCGATACGGTCATGCAGTGGTGTTGTTTTTTACCATTCATCTAAATCAGACAGCAGATCATCAAACGGAAGTATCTTCGCTTATAGCACCTATAAGTCTGCATTTCAGTTCTACAAAAAGCATTGCCTGCTTCGCGTGACGGCTGCGCCTCGATATCGGTTCTGCAAAGCTCACCTTTGCACCGGTAAACACAAGATCACCGTTGTCATATAGCGGAGCAATAGCATTGCAAAGTTTTGCCGGCATGTTTCCTACATTTCTGCCTTTGCGGTTGATCATTGTAAAGTTGTTGCTGTTGTACGGATTTTCCTTGTCCCTGACTACCTGTATCTCATCACCGACATGGATATTTTCAATAAGCTCTGTTCTGCCGTCATAACGTGTACCCTTGGACTCAAAACGTATCAAAACATCACCTGTATCTTCATCAAAAAATCCTTCGGATTTGTCAAGGTATTCCATCATGCCCGGCTCAAAGTAGTCCGGTTCTGCCGTTTTTGACAGTTCAAACCGTTCGTGCAGCTTATTAAGCTCCGAAAGAAACCTTTCCTTCTGCTCCTGTGTCATTACCATCCCTCCTTTTCAAGCTCATCATAGTATATATCTTTATTGGCATATATCCGTTCAAGGATATTGTCATAATAAACCTCGGTGTCCTGTATTTTGTAAAGAATATCAGATTTATCTGCTACAACACAACCGAAATGTTCTTTTAAGTCTTTCATAAGATCAAGAATGTCCACACATCCATAATTGTGTATCAGATGCAAAACTAACGACCTGATTGTTATGTCTATGTTTCCTTTGTAAAATACAATATTGCCAAACATTTTCTGATGAGAAAATCTTCTGTCCGAAAGCAGGATATTGGAATAGAACCACTCGGAAAAACCAAGTTCATCGAGCAATTTATATTGCGGTAAAACACCTGTCTCGTCAAGTGAATGAATTGTAAAGTAACTTCCGTCCTCAACAGAATCGTATATTTCACTGCAAAAATCATGGATCATTTCAAGCGTTATTCCTTCCCGTTCCAGCACACGGAAATTGATGAATTTGTTAGGTTCATATTCGATAATCTGAAGTCTGCGCTGATTCTCAATAATGCATTGTGAAAGCATCTGAACATAGGTAAACCGGCTTCTGTATCCTGTCACATCCACCATATCCGGCTCAAGGAGCAGGTGATTGAAATACTGATTAAGGGAATCATAATGCTGCAAAACATATTTCGACAGAACATTAAATCCCATTCGTTTTAGGTTGTATGAATTGATCTCAAGAATATCTCCATCGGGGAAGAGACTTTTGTATTTATCTTTTATTTCTTCAATATAATAAAATTCGTCAGTAAGAACATTATGCAAAGCAGTCAAATGTTCCTCACTCATTTGTTTATTATCTACCGAATATACTCCGTTATGACAGTATTCTGAAAAGAATTGTGTTGCCATCATGAATACAGAATAATCATATCCGTATTCGGAACGCGCAAGTTCTTCCAGTTCCTTCGCAGTAATAGGTGCATTTTCCACCATAAGCTCAAATACGGCAGCGCTGCGGTCTGCCTTTCCGAAAACTATCTGCGGCATACGCTTGAATTTCAGATCATGAAAGCTTCCCTCGGATATTATTTTTTTAAGAAGATTGTGAAGCTCATACTGGTCACGGATATCATATTGCTTCATAAGCTCCGGATAATCATTAAGGAATTTCAGAGTCGATAGTTCGATGTTCTCATATGCATCAATGTGCAGCGTGTCCAACAGCTCGGAATAATCTCTGCCGTCAATGTCATAATAGCGCAGCTTTTCATTCTGCTTCCAGAGGACTTTTTTTGATTCAGCCAATCGGTTTATCCGGGTTCTGATTACTGCATCCGTATAATACATATCCTCATCATATGGTATTTCCATATCTTCAAGGAAACGGTTATAGATCCTTGAAAATTCCTCAAATGATACATCATTCTGACAATACTTTTTCAGTACTAAATCCTCCAATGCGTAACGTTTTTTCTCTATCCATCTACCATCAATAAATAATTTATCTCTGTTAAGATAGTTTTTTATTTTCAGTCGAAGTCCTGTTTCAAGTCCTTTGATGTCTTCAGAAGCCGACTCAAGAGATCTACTGCCCTGTTTGATATCGTAAAGATCAAAGTATCCGATAGCCGATTCGGGGATACCCAACCACTTTACAGCATCATTCTTTTTGATATAATAGGTTTGATAGAAATAGAGATAGTAATCCTCATCGAATGCCTGACTGCCGTTGGCTTTGAAATGATCGAATACTTGTTTTTTGGATTTAGCAACTATCTGCCGTACACGCTCTCTTTGAATATCATATGTTTTTGCGATCATTTCAAGCGTTTCTCCGCTTATTCTTCGCAGGATCATGTCCCGCTTGCGTTCATCTATTATACTGCATTCCATGACATAGTCTGTAAAACGAGGATAAATACGATAACACCTAAAATCAACATATTCCAATTCTTTTTCTGCCAATAATTTACCAATAACTTTTTTGATCTGTGTTTCTGTTACATTTTCAGAAAGATCAAGTGCCTCCTCCATTTCTTTCAGACTGTAACCGCCAAACAACCTTTCACCCTGATAAAGTGAAAGAATATTCTCTCGTATAATTTCGTCTGTGTAAAACGAAGAAACATCTTCTCCTGTTGCTATTCTTTTCAACTCCGGCTCGATTGCTTTGAGGTATTGTTCTCTCCATTCAATGATCTTGTCGATCGTACCGTCACCGATATTTTTGATATCGGAAAGCTGTTTTCTGTCTAGAAAAATAATGTCACTGACTGTATAAAAACCGCTTCTCAAAAGCTGATTTTTTGCTCTGTACGGCAAACTAAGTTCTTCAACCGGATGATTGTGTTTCTTTATAACAGATATTATAAGCGAATGATATTCAGGTATTCTTATCATATCTGACGCCGGCGGAAAGCCCGTTTCCGATATTGATTCCGCTTTAGGTACTGAATTCAGCTGACAATGAGCCCTTATATCATCCCGATGAAGTCTGATAAAACCGTTTACGGTTTTTGCTGTCTCTTCCGCTAAAGCAGGAACCATCCCGTGGATCTTCATCAACTGTTCGTTGTTCAGAAAAACGACCTCATAAAGAAATTCTATACCTGCAAACAGCAGGGCGTTATATGCATCAAGGGTAAGAGTGCTCAGATATTCCAGCCTGATATTCTTTTCTTTCAGATACTCCCTGACAGCGTTTTGGTTATCTTGATCAGAAAGCCAATGTTCAAAGTCATCCTTTAAATCATCCTGTGCGGTTTCTTTGCTTAGCCGCAAATATTCCTCTTTCTTTAAAAGGATTTCATCTATTGATTTTCTTCCCAAATTTTTAATATCAGCCAGAGACTCTTCAGGGCATTTCAAAAGCTGTCCCACTGTTTCGATACCCGCACGGCGAAGTGCATTTGATGATCTGACTGAGAGCCTGATCTCTTCAACAGGAATTAAACTAACATCCATTTTCGTCACCTCAATAGTATTCTGCGGTACTTTTCTACGATTACAGAGAGTTCATCTATTTCTGCCAATAAGTCAGCTTTTTCTTCAGGTTCCATTCCTGCAAAAAGACGTGAGTCTATTTCTCTCATAAGCGTTATACTTTTGTTGACATTCTCAACCGGTCTGTTTCTTAACACTTCTGATCTTGTTTTCTGAAGTGCCCTTTCCATAGACATCTGCAGTTCATATAAAAATTGTGTATGTTCCTTTGCAAAACGCTCTGCATCCTCTATAGAATGTATTTCTGTTTCAGAATAGGTTTCTTCTAACCTTTTTGAAATATCCGTTTGCTCTTCAAAAAATTCCGAGTATGTATTCTTATTTATCATGTTTTTGATATTGCGTATAAACTTTTTCTGATCAGGGATCACCTGCATAAGAACATTATTAAAGGCAATTCGTTTCAGTTGCTCTTTTTCATAGCTGTTCATTTTTTTTAGTGGAGCAAGCATTTCTTCAAACATACTGTAAACCTTAAGTTCTCTTGCAACATGATATTGCTCCGGCAGTTGTAAATAAGCAAGAAACTCACAAATAATTGATGCTACCTCCAGACGGTTTCTGACACCCGATATGGATTCGTTTGTACCGGAGGCATATTCTTCTACTGTCAGAAGATGTGTCTGTACGATATCCCTATATGTTCCTATAGCATAGTCTATAAGGTCATAATCCACTTTTTTCTCTTCACCGTGCTGAATGGCAAGCTCCAGAAGCTTGATCCTTTTTTTATCCTCACGGATGTCCATATCCATTATAACGGTTTCAAAACAGATAGGTTCTTCTTTTTCTCTTTCTATACGACGCAGACAGGTAAATCTCCTGTTCCCGTCAACGATCCTGCCGTCAGAAAGAGTAACACCGGGTTCTCTTTGTCCTATTAGTTTGATATTCTTTTGTGTTTTTCTGATAGATTCCGGATTGCTGTCATATATAAAACCCTCTATAATACGATTATAATCTTCTCTTTCCGTAGTTTGAAAAGAAAGCTCGCCGTTTTCTGATTCATATTGTGTGATCCAAGTAGCAATACGATCGTTCTGATCGTTATAGAACAGCATATCAAGCCTTACCTGATAAACAGGATATACAACCGTTTTGCCGCCATAACTGACCTTGCGTGTCATGGTGGTTTTTTTTACGGCATCTGTACCTACAAGATCGAGCAGACTGCCGTCCTTCAATACACCACGTTTTGAATCGCTCTCAGGCTGTGCTGCTCCTGTATAGACCGCCGGAGTAATTTCTGATTTATGACGTATTGTAAGATAGATCTCTTTTATTTCATCTGTACTATCCGGATCTATTTCTTTGCACAACAATACCATTGTGTTCAGGTAACGTTCTGCTGTCTCCTGAGAAAGATCCTGAGAACCGATATGTGCTATATTGTTTCTTGCCCCCATCAGCTCCTTTGCCCATGTCCGACAGTTTAAAGGCAGGCAGTATTTGAATACATCGTTCCACCTTCTGTCGATCAAACGGATACAGTTAGCTATATCAAGAGAATCTACAAGCTCTGAGTAATCTCCATTATATAACAGATTCGTCTGGTCGCTGAGGGAAATCATTACCTCATCCCACCATTTTTTTCCATAGATCTTGTTCATTTCCATTCCAATAAAACCGGAAAGTGAGTTCAAGAGTATACTAAACCCTTTTTGTACCAGCTCAACATTTTCGTTCATAAAACTCATATCCTTTCATTCAGACTGTGCAAAAACCTCTATTTTATTACAAATCGGCATCGAAAAGCCGCATTAAATCACGACTCTATTTTTCGACTTTTGACTTTTTGCACGGTCTGCATTGTCAGTTGCAGATGTTATATATATGCAGAATTGCCTTTTATTTTCACAGTTTTATTATACGACACTATACACAATATTGTCAAACCTTTTGGTGTTTTTATATTGTTTTTTTACGATATATATTTTATAATCAAGATGAAAATAAATTCAACAAAATGCAAGGAGAGGTTGTGAAATTATAAAACAATATGCACAAATCACTTGAAACCAGTGTGCAGTTACTGTATAATGGTAAAAATAAAATAGTGAAAATTATAGGTACGGATATACCTGACTGATAATAAAGGAGATAATCATTATGGCTGTTCTGAAATGTAAAATGTGCGGAGGTACTCTGGATGTAACCGAGGGTATGACTGTGTGTGAATGTGAATACTGCGGAACGATGCAGACTATTCCGTCAGTAGATGACGAAAAGAAGATCACACTTTTCACACGCGCAAACAGGCTTCGTGCAGCCTGTGAATTTGACAAAGCAGCAGGAGTGTATGAAAACATCGTCAGCGACTTTCCGGAAGAAGCGGAGGCATACTGGGGACTTGTACTGTGCAAATTCGGCATTGAGTATGTTGACAACCCGGCAACGGGGAAGAAAATACCAACCTGTCACCGCTCTTCGTTTGAGAGCATTATGGACGACAGTGATTTCGAGCAAACACTGGAAAATGCCGACCCCATCGCCCGCAAGGTTTACCGTGAGGAAGCAAAAACAATTGACGGCATACAAAAGGGTATTCTTGAGATATCCGGCAAGGAAGAACCGTATGACATTTTCATTTGCTACAAGGAAACGGACGACAGCGGCAGCCGCACCGTTGACAGCGTTATGGCGCAGGATATTTACGATATGCTCACGGAGAACAAATATCGTGTATTTTTTGCCCGTATCAGTCTCGAGGATAAGCTGGGTACAGCCTATGAACCGTACATATTTGCCGCGCTTAACAGTGCAAGGATAATGCTCGCAGTCGGCACGGATTATGAATATTACAATGCCGTCTGGGTAAAGAACGAGTGGAGCCGCTTTCTTGCAATGATGAGCAAGGACAAGAAAAAGGTGCTTATTCCATGCTATAAGGATATTGACGCTTAC
>ONDB01000073.1 GCA_900316485.1 uncultured Eubacteriales bacterium | reverse complement strand
CCATAAAACGGGTATAGAAAGAAAAGGCTGTTACCCTTCTTTCTACACCCGGATTATACTGCTATTATACTCTCATTAATTACGTTTTTCAAGCGACAATTAAAGTTTTTTGTTTAGCGCAAAACCGGGCAGCGCAGCGCTGCGCCAATTGCTTTATTATCTGTCATATATCAGCCGGCCCTGACCCGGGTTTTATCAGTTTTTAAGGCTCTGCATAGGTGCAGGGATTCGTCCTCCCCTTCCGATAAATACAGAAGGCGATTTCATATTTACCTCCATTATCGGACCCTGTCCCAGAAGACCGCCGAAGTTAAGCTCTTCCCCTGCTGATCTGCCGATTGCCGGAATAAGTCTTACTGCAGTTGTCTTTGAATTTACCATACCGATAGCAGCCTCATCAGCTATTATTCCGGAAATAACATCTGCAGGAGTATCGCCGGGAATAGCTATCATATCAAGTCCTACTGAGCATACTGCTGTCATAGCCTCAAGCTTTACTATTGAAAGCGCTTTGCTTCTTGCAGCCTCAATCATTCCTGCATCCTCAGTTACAGGAATAAATGCGCCTGAAAGACCGCCCACATGAGAAGAAGCCATTACGCCGCCCTTCTTGACAGCGTCATTAAGAAGCGCAAGACAGGCTGTAGTGCCGTGTGCGCCGCACTGCTCAAGTCCCATTTCCTCAAGGATATAGGCAACGCTGTCGCCTATTGCAGGTGTAGGAGCAAGTGACAGGTCAACAATACCAAAGGGAACGCTGAGACGCTTTGATGCTTCCTTTGCTACAAGCATACCTGCTCTTGTAATCTTGAAGGCCGTTTTCTTAACTATATCAGCGACCTCTGTAATATTGCATTCATGTCCTGCCTTTGCAAGAGCTGCTCTTACAACGCCGGGACCGGATACGCCTACATTGATAACACAGTCAGCCTCTCCGGGACCGTGGAAAGCGCCTGCCATAAACGGGTTATCCTCAGGCGCATTGCAGAATACAACAAGCTTTGCTGCTCCGATACAGTCACGGTCAGCTGTAAGCTCAGCTGTCTTTCTGATAACATGACCCATCTTTGCAACAGCATCCATATTGATACCGGCCTTTGTGCTTCCTATATTAACTGAAGAACAAACCCTCTCTGTAACATTGAGAGCCTCAGGTATGCTTTCTATAAGTGCATAATCTCCCTTTGAAAATCCCTTATGTACCAGTGCACTGTAGCCGCCGACAAAATTCACTCCTATAGTATCTGCAGCCCTGTCCAGGGTCTGTGCAAATTTAACCGGATTCTTTGTAGGACAGGCAGCAGCCAGCATTGCAATAGGGGTAACAGATATTCTCTTATTAATGATCGGAATACCGAAATCCCTGCTGATATCCTCGCCGGTTTTAACAAGATCCTTTGCATATCGGCAGATCTTGTCATAAACCTTTATGCAGGCCTTGTCTATATCCTCATCTATACAGTCAAGAAGAGAAATACCCATTGTAATGGTCCTGACATCAAGGTTTTCGTTTTCTATCATATTGATCGTTTCAAGTATATCATGCGAATTAATCATTTATTCAAACCAGTCCTTTCCTGACAGCCATTTCAGCATATTACTGCTGTGCTTTTTAAAACAGCTTTATGCAAAGCTCTGATCCTACGGGATCAGATCTTATGCATAGCGTTAAAAAGATCCTCGTGCATAACTATGACCTTAACGCCCATTTCCTTGCCTTTCGCTTCAAGACTGTCTGCAAGCTCTGAAAAGGGAACGGTTGTACTTGTGATATCTGCAAACATTATCATGGCAAACATCCCCTGCATTACGGACTGGGTAACCTCAACGATATTAGCGCCTACCTTGGCACATTCGTTTGATACATTTGCAAGGATGCCCACGTTATCCTTACCTAAAACAGTAATTACTGCATTCATATAAAAACCTCCTGAAACTGTCCGGTTTATCACCCGGGCTGTATAAGAATCCGCCGCATAAACGACTATTCCATTGTTATTATCCTATTTTCCCATCATAATGTCAAGTGCATTTGATGAAATAATTCTCTCCGGGGATTCTGCATCTGGATTCAGCCGATGTTTAACCGGAAGAATATTTTTTTACAAATAGTTTTTATTTGCAGAAATTTATGCTATAATACTACATTAGACAAAATATCAATATAAAAATGGAGATCATATTATGAAATACCGTTTTATTTCCGACAGCCATACCCACAGCGAATGTTCTTTTGACGGAACAGACAGCGTTATAATGCTTTGCGAACAGGCAAGCGCTCTCGAAATGTACTCACTTACAATCACCGACCACTGCGAATGTCAGGAATATTTTGACAAGAACGTAAGGGATGATATCAACCGTTCTGTTGCTCAGACAAACAGAGCAAGAGCCATGTATTGCGACAGACTTCATGTTCTTACCGGTATTGAGCTTGGACAGCCCACCCAGGATACGGACGCAGCAAAAGACGCTCTTTCCCTTGCCGATTACGATTTTATTCTCGGTTCACTTCACAACCTGAGAGGAGAACAGGATTTCTATTTCCTGAATTATTCCGAGGAAAACACCTATTCTCTGCTTGACAGATATTACGAAGAGCTTTATGAGCTTGCTTGTCAGAATCTTTTTGACTGTCTTTCCCATATTGATTATCCGCTGAGGTATATAGTAGGAAATTCCGGACTGAATATTGATTTATCAAGGTATAATGAAAAAATAGATGCTATTCTTGAAACGGTCATAAAGAATGACAAGGGAATAGAAATAAACACCTCAGGCTTAAGGCAGGTCATAGGCAGAACCCTGCCGGACATTAATGTAATCAGGCGTTTTCGTGAACTGGGGGGAAAATATGTTACTATCGGCTCAGACGCACACCGCTGGGGCGATATCGGCTCCGGCATTGAAACCGGTCTTGATATGATGCTTGAATGCGGATACACTCATTTTTCAGTATATGAAAAACATACACCCAAGCTTCTGCCAATAACCTGATACCGGCAGCACAACTTCGCCAAAGGGTAAATATATGAACAACTCATTCATTAGCAAATAAAAAACAAAAGTCGATGAACCTAAAAATTCATCGACCTTTTTTGCGCTATTATCATGTATGATGCATTAATATAATACGACAGCCCACTTTCAGATTTGATATTTTATTGCTCAAAATACATCTCTATTCTGAGAGTCTGCCTTGATTCGCTTTTATAGGTCTTGCAGGTGTTTGTTTTCAGCTTGTGGGCATCATCAAGATAATCATTAGCCCTCTCTGCAAGTACCATGAATTTGTATGCGCTGTTATCCAGCAGGTATGATGTAAATTCATCATATGATAAATCTCCGTCAACCATAAAGCTGATATTGTTTTCCCCGGCAGATGCCTTGTTGTATATCAGATTTGCAATCTGCTCCTCGGTTTCAAGAGTAATCTCTGTAACAATCAGTCCTTCAATATTGAAATAATTCATATCTATGGAGCTGCATTCCGGAACAAAGAAGTTATAGCTGAAATCATCTGTATATGTTGAATCACTCAGCAGCGGGTCTGTTACATGGTCCCGGCTTATCATCGTATCGGTCATATTGAAGAAATCATGCATATAGCCGTCATCGCCGTCGTCCCAGGTGCAGTCAAGATGATACCAGCTGCCCCCAAGCTCCACAAGGTTCCACATATGCCTTTCGTTTTCGCCCACACCTCTTATCGTAGTAGCTTCCACACCCGAAAGGTTAAGAAGTATCATCATAGCCTTTGAGTAGCCTTCGCAGACTGCCTCCCCCTCTACCAGCGCACCGTAAGCAGAAAAATACTGCCAGCCGTCTTCAAGGGACTGAACCTCTCTGTTATATGAGCATTCCTGCAGAAGCTTATCATGCAGCTTCATTTCTCTTTCATACTTTCCGTCATCCTCGCTGATAACAGAAAGAAATTCCTCTATCCTGTCGTTAAGCTTTTTGATATAAAGCTCACACTGATTGCCCGACAGTGTAGAATAACATTCCACATAAGTAGTATTGTTCTCCGTATAATAACCGAAGTAATTATCAACCCAGAATATCTGCGGATTATCATATAAAAATGCATTTATAGTTGTATTGATGGAACGGGTTTCAAGCTCTGCTCCCGTAACCTCAACCATCTCTGTCTTGTATCTTCCTCTTTCATCCACCTCGTCAGATACCCTGTATACACACTCTCCCAGCTTTTCATAAAGGTATCTTTCGTTATTGTCGGTAAGAGCATTGTATCCCTTTTTACAAAGACTCCCGTCCTGGGAATTATATGAAGAAAGGGACTCGTTGTCTATCCGGCTGTAATCAGACACAGTAGTTTTTCTTGAGGGGAAGATTTCTATACCCTTTGCGGAATCCTTTATCTCCGGAATTTCGTCCATATGCTTTAAAATAAATATCGTTCCTGCAACCAGCAGAAGCCCGCACAGAATAAGCAATACAAAAATCAGAAAACGTGACAGGACCTTTTTCATTGATCATCACCCTTACCTTGAAACCTCCGCATATACAGCAGCGGCTGCCGCGGACCACAAAAAACACAGACAACAATGCCCCCTGCCGGAAAGGCAGGGGCATCCGGGAAGCAGCGATCCTTCGCTGTTTCATTAATAATTCATTATTTACATTTTATTACTGAGCCTGTCTTCTGTTATTCTGCTTTGCTCCCTGTCTTTTTCCGCCCTGAAGCTGATAATTCTTCAGGCTTTCACGGGTCTTTTTAAGATCAGCCAGGTTCTTTGAAAGCTCCTCGTCAGCTTTTTTCATTATTCCGTCAATATAAGCGTTTGCTGCGCCCTTGATCTCAGAAGCCTGCTTATCTGCATTAGCGATAATATCGTTTGCCTGCTGCTGAGCTCTTGCAACGATCTCGCTCTGCTGAACAAGGGCTGCGGCTCTGTCCTCAGCCTGCTTGATTGTGCTTTTAGCTCTTTCGTCAGCCTGCTGTGACATAACCTTTGATCTGTCCTCAGCCTCCTGAACGATACGCTCAGCCTCAGCCTTGGATTTATTAAGAATATTTGTGCGGTCGGCAGCAATGCTCTTTGCCTGCTTAAGCTCAACCGGGAGATTTGATCTCATGTCCTCAATGATCTCCTTGATACGCTCTGTATTTACGACAGTCTTACCGCCGCTGAGAGGAAGGGTGAATGCCTCGTCAACTATTTCCTGAAGCTCATCTATAAGCATTTCAATTTTCATTTTAAATTACTCCTTTGTCTTATTCTTAATAATATTTCATCGTGAACGCACCGAGGGACAAAGGGTGAAATATCCCCTCCGAGCAAGCCCACCTGTTTTACGATGCTTGAGCTCAGATACATATGCTCCGAGCTTGTTGTAAGGAAAACTGTTTCTATGCTGTTATTGAGTTTATTATTTGTGAGAGCCATCTGAAATTCATATTCAAAGTCAGATACAGCTCTGAGTCCCTTTACTATTACGCCGGCATCATGCTCCGCCGCAAAATCAACAAGAAGACCGTCAAATCCTGCTATTTCCACATTTTGAATATCGCCCACTGTTTTTTTTAGCAGATCCATCCTTTCCTCTATGGAAAACCAGGGCTTTTTTTCTACGTTCACAAGAACCGCAACTATCACCTTGTCAAAAAGGCTGGCTGCCCTTCTTATAATATCTATATGACCGTATGTAACCGGGTCAAAGCTGCCCGGACATATTGCTGTTTTCATCTGAACACTACCTTTGCTGAGAAAATCTGTCTGTCAGGGGAAACTGCACTGCTGAACAGATCAACCGGCATCCCCTCTATATACGCTGATAACTATCTTTCCGTATTTATAATTCTTTTTCAGGGAAAAGCTTCCTGCCTTTTCCGGCAGCTCCTCTTCAGAGGGATGCTCACATATTATTATACCGTTTTCTCTGACCACTCCCACAGAAGCCTCAAGTGCCTTCTGCAGCAGTCCTGTCATATACGGAGGGTCAAGAAACACAATATCAAATTTTTCCCTGCCTGAGGAAAGGAAAGAAATCGTATCAGAAGCTACTGTAACAGCCCTTTCCCGGTCAAAACCGCATATCTCTATATTCTTTTTTACAACAGCCATGGAGCGCCTGCTGCTGTCTACAAAATATGCCTTTTTTGCTCCCCGGCTGAGCGCCTCAAGTCCTATCTGTCCTGAGCCTGCGAATGCGTCAAGAAATGTGCAGCCTTCAATATCAAACTGTATGATACTGAACAATGCCTCCTTCACTACATCTGTAGTAGGTCTGACGTCATTTCCCACAGGAGAGTCCAGTCTTCTGCCCCTTGCCGAGCCTGTTATTATCCTCATAAGTCTTTTTCCTTTTCAGCGCAGAGCACAAATAATACATAACTGTACACTGCCTCAATATATATAATTATCCGTAAAATCAGCCCAAATGTCAATAGCTTTTCCGTGATTTGTTTTAAATATAACAATAATTTTACATTTTCTGCCGCTCTCTGAAGCGCTGTGTACATTTCACTATATCAACAAAGACAGCCTATGCTCAGTCTTTTTCAGTCATCAGTCTTCACCCTCATCCGGGTGGAAATGGTTATATACAGCCTGGGCTGCAGGCATTGTCATTCCCTTGACTCCCATAAGCTCTTCTATCTCGGCTTCCTTTATTCTTTTTATTGATTTGAAAGTAGCAAGCAATGCCTTCGCCCTTGATGGACCTATTCCCTCTATTTCTGTAAGAGAACTGCCCAGAGAGCGCTTGCTGTGCTTCTGACGGTGGTAGCTTATTGCAAAGCGGTGCACCTCGTCCTGTATTGTGGACACAAGGGTAAATGCCTTTCTTTTTGAATTAATGGCTATTTCATGTCCCTCATCGGTTATTGCCCTTGTACGGTGATGGTTATCCTTTACCATACCGAAGAGCGGTATTTCCAGACCGTATTTTTCAAGCACGGGACGCACTGCAGATACCTGTCCCTTACCGCCGTCCAGCAGAATCAGGTCTGGAAGCTGACCAAAGCCGCTGCCGCTGTCAGGGTCCTTGAAATACTCTGCTATACGTCTTTCGATAACCTCGTTCATTGAGCCGTAGTCGTCCTGTCCGGTAAAGCCCTTTATCTGAAATCTCCGGTAGGAGCTTTTAAACGGCCTGCCGTCCCTGAATACCACCATACCTGCCACATTATCGCTTCCGGCATGATGTGAAATATCATAGGATTCTATAAATCTTGGAGTCTTTGACAACCCCAGAAGCTTTGCAAGCTCTTCAAGGGCAGTAAGCTCGTGACCCAGATGTCCGTGACTCTGAGCCAGCTTCTCAGCAGCATTTTCACGGCTCATTTCCACTATTCTCATATTGTCTCCCTTTTGCGGAATATGGATCTTTACTGACTTTCCTCTTTTTTCACTGAGCCACATAGTCAGAAGCTCCTCATCCTCAACACCTCCGTCAAGGGAAATTACCGGGGGTATTCTCTCACGCATAGTATAATACTGCTGGATAAATTCACTTCTCATTGCTTCAGGCTGAGCGTCTGCACCCACATCCCTTATCAGAAAATCCTCCTTGTCGAAAAGCCTGCCGTCACGAAAGCGTATCACAGCAAAACAAGCATCTCCCTGCTCCATAACAAGGCCAACTGCATCCTGCTCCTTTACGCTTGCAGCAACTACGTTCTGTTTTTCAGTTATCCTTTTTACAGCACTTATCCTGTCACGCAGTCTAGCAGCAAGCTCAAATTCCAGGTTTTCAGAAGCTTCGTTCATTTTTTCCGTCATAAGCTTTATACTGTCGCTGTCGCCGGAACGAAGAAAGCTTACTGCACTGTCTACACTTTCGTTATATGCCTCCAGCCCTATCCTTCCCGCGCAGGGAGCACTGCACTGTTTTATATAATAATTCAGACAAGGTCTGCCCTTTCCTATATCCCTGGGGAAAACCCTGGAGCATGAAGGCAGACGGAATATCTTCAGCGCTTCATCAACTGCGTTTTTAGCATACCATGCGCTCATATAGGGACCGAGATATTTTGCACCGTCATCCTTCTGCTGCATTTCAAAGCTTATCCTTCTCCATTTGTCGTTTGAAATCCGTATATAGCTGTAGCCCTTGTCATCCTTGAGCAAAATATTATACCTGGGCTTATGCTGCTTAATAAGACTGCATTCAAGCACCAGGGCTTCAAATTCACTGGAACAGATAATATAATCAAAATGGTCCACATTCCCGACCATCCGTCTGACTTTTTCGGGATGATTCTTATCAGAACCGAAATACTGGCTGACACGGTTTTTCAGAGCCTTCGCCTTACCGATATATATTATTTCATCCCTGCTGTTTTTCATAATATAGACACCGGGCTTAAGCGGCAGATGCATCGCCTTATCCCTGAGCTGCTGAATATCCATGTTCTCATTTGCCTTTCAGGTAATAATATATTAGTTTGCAGCTGCCGGAAAACGGCATTATAAAAAAAGAAGGGTGTATTAGCTGAGTAATACACCCCCCGAACGCTGCGAAGAAAATTATTCTGCGAAGCCGGACTGTACGAGCTTGATAAGGCTCTCAACAGCAGCCTCTTCGTCTGCACCGTCAGCAATGACCTTAATGTTGGTGCCGCCTACAATACCGAGTGAAAGAACGCCGAGCAGGCTCTTTGCGTTAACTCTTCTCTCTTCCTTTTCAACCCAGATAGATGACTTGAATTCGTTTGCCTTCTGAATGAAGAAGGTAGCGGGACGGGCATGAAGACCAACCTGATTCTGAACCATTACTTCCTTAACGTACATAACTAAATCCTCCTCTTAAAAAGTATACCCCAAAACATAACTGCAGCTAATCATATAACATATTATGCTACTTAGCTACTTGTAATTATAGCACAATTTTAACTTTGGTCAACAGTTTTACTGCAAGTTTTTTATTTTGTACGATTTAAAAAGGCCGTAAACCGCAATTTCTTGTGCACTTTGACGATAAAGTTGAAAACTTTTACCCTCTTATTACCATTAAAATCATCCAAAATTCATATTTTGGGTATATTTTGCGATATATTGAAACAAAAAAGCTCAATAATTTGTGATTTATTACCAGTTTTGGCAATAAATTTGCCAAAATCAGCGATATCAATGAACGTTATTCAATATTGTTATAAAATTTCGTTTATTCTGCATATGGACATTTTAAAATAAGTCATTCTCAGAACTATTTCTGCCAAAATTATACCATAAAAAACAAAGACTTATGAAAAATCATTACAATTTATTGTAATTAACTGATAATTTCCAGCTAATTGTAACTAATTACCTTAAATGTTTGCATTTGTCTTTTAAAGCAGTTTTTAACACAATATTTACATTTTCTTGTCAGGAATCACCTTTTCTGCTGTCCATATATTTTTCGTAAAGCTCAGGACGTTTATTCTTTGTTTCCTCAATTGATTTCTCTTTACGCCATTTCTCAATATTAGCATGATGTCCGCTCATAAGCACCTGAGGAACCTCATGACCGCGCCATACAGATGGCTTTGTATACTGGGGATATTCCAGCAGACCGTTAAAATGACTTTCCTCTGAAAAGCAGATATCATCCGAAAGTACACCGGGAACAAGACGGCTTACGCTGTCAGCCAGCACCAATGCCGGAAGCTCTCCTCCTGTCAGAACGTAATCGCCTATGGATATCTCTTCATCAATGAATTCATCAATAAGCCGCTGATCCACACCTTCATAATGACCGCAGAGAATGGTTATATTTTCAAGCTTTGAAAGCTCTCTCAGTCTGTCCTGGGTAAGAGTTCTGCCCTTGGGAGACATATAGATAAAATGGGGACGGCTGCCTGTTTTTCTGCAGATATCCTCAAAGCAAAGTGCAATAGGTTCCGCCTTCATAAGCATACCCATGCCTCCGCCGTAAGTAGTGTCGTCAACTCTTTTATGCTTGTCAAAGGCATAATCCCTCAGCTGGATGCAGTTTACCTCTATTGTCCCCTTGGCTCTGGCTCTGCCAATAATACTTTCGCTCATAACCGCCTCGCACATTTCCGGGAACAATGTTATTATGTCAATTCTCATCCTCGAATAACCCGCCTATTATCTTAGTATTAATATATATCCTGCCCTCATCCAGATCTATTCCGGAAACAACATCAGGTATCTTTGGTATAAGATAATCTTTGCCATCCCTTGTAATCTGGTATACATCATTTGCGCCGGTCTGGAAAACTTCTGTAACCTTGCCGTAATACTGGCCGCTGTCCTTATCAACTGCCTCAAGGCCAAGTATATCCTGTACAAAATATACGCCCTCCGGCAGTTTTACATCCTTTCTGTATATATAAACGATGCGTCCTCTCATTTCCTGTGCCTGTTCAGGAGTATCGACGCCCGAAAATTTCACTATGACTATATTTTTATGCACTCTGGCACGGCGCACCTTCATTTCATTTTCATCCTTATCAAAAAGGCGCTTGAATCGCACAAGAAACTCCGGTCCGTCACACCAAGGGTCTATCTTAACCTCGCCCTGCAGACCATGAACCCCCACGATCTTTCCGGCTTCCAGAAACTGTTTATTCATATTCATCCTCCTTACAGGGAACAAACATATGTATCTTAAGCTATATACGAATTAAGGGAGAACCGCATCAGCGATTCCCCCTGTATCAGTCGGATCACTCGATCTCAACCTGAATCTTTTCGTCATTTCTTGCAGCAGCAGCTCTCATTACTGTGCGGATAGCCTTGGCTATTCTGCCTTGTCTTCCGATAACTCTGCCCATATCATCCTCTGAAACGTGAAGATGATAAACAACAACGCCTTCCTCATTTACATCATCGGCGTTAACTGTAATCTCGTCAGGTTTTTCAACAAGACCTGTAACAATAGCAATAAGTAACTCTTTCATCTTTTCCTCCGGGGAATAATATTACTCAATGATTCCGTTCTTCTTAAGAAGAGCCTTAACTGTGTCTGTGGGCTGTGCACCATTTGCAATCCACTTCTTAGCCTTATCAGCATCTACTTTGAACTCTGTGGGATCTGCGAGGGGATTGTATGTACCGATCTCCTCAATAAATCTGCCGTCACGGGGATATCTTGAATCAGCTACCACTACACGATAGAAGGGAGCCTTTTTTGCGCCCATACGGCGAAGTCTGATCTTTACTGCCATTTTTTCTTACCTCCAAATTTTTCTTTGCGGATATCAAAGGAAGTCTGTGCAAAAGCATCTGCTCCTCATAATCCATTAATCGTTTCTGTCCGCAGCGAAACCGCCATGCAACCCGGCTGCGGTCAATATATTTCATCGGTCGCTATGACCGTTGAAAGCTCATCTTCTGAAACCGCCCATTCCGCCGAAGGGCATTCCACCAAGACCCGGCAGTCTTTTACGCTTGCCGTCCTTGCCTCTCGCATTCATGGATTTCATGAATTTACGCATCTGTTCATACTGCTTCATAAGACGGTTAACATCCTCTACCTTCATACCGCTGCCGGCAGCGATACGTCTTTTTCTTGACGGATTGATGATGCTGGGATCCTCTCTTTCCTTTTTGGTCATAGAGGATATCATTGCGCCTACTCTGTCAAGCTGTTTGTCATCAAAATCCATATCCTTGATCTGATCATTGATGCCGGGAATCTTGGAAAGGATATTCTTGACGCTTCCCATCTTCTTGATCTGTTCAAGCTGCTGATAAAGGTCATTCATGTCAAATTTGTTCTGTTGGAACTTTTTCGCCATTTCCTGAGCCTTTTTCTGATCAAGCCTGTTTTCTGCATCTTCAATAAGGGTAAGCACATCTCCCATGCCTAATATTCTTGATGCCATTCGATCGGGGTGGAAAACCTCCAGGTCATCCAGTTTTTCGCCTATACCGGCAAATTTTATCGGTTTTCCTGTTACTGCCTTTACAGAAAGCGCAGCACCGCCTCTTGTATCACCGTCAAGCTTTGTAAGGATTACACCTGAAATGTCAAGCTGTTCATCAAAGGATTTTGCTACATTTACTGCATCCTGACCTGTCATGGAGTCAACCACCAGAAGAATTTCATCTGGCTTTACTTCTGCCTTGATCTCCTTTAGCTCGTTCATAAGCTTCTCATCAATATGCAGACGGCCTGCTGTATCTACGATAACAATATCATTGCCGTAATCCTTAGCGTGTGCAACTGCCTTCAACGAAATTTCTACAGGGTTTCCCTGTCCCATTTCAAACACGGTAGCGCCTGCCTGTGCGCCAACCACCTTAAGCTGTTCAATAGCCGCCGGACGGTATACGTCGCAGGCTACAAGCAGCGGTCTGTGACCCTGCTTTTTATACATTTTTGCAAGTTTTGCGCTGTGTGTTGTTTTACCTGAACCCTGCAGACCGCACATCATTATCACTGTAGGCGGCTTTGAAGCAAACTTGATCTTGGTTTCCTCAGAACCCATAAGAGAAGTAAGCTCCTCGTTAACGATCTTAATAACCATCTGCGCAGGTGTAAGGCTTTCCATAACATCCGAGCCGACTGCTCTTTCTGTTACCTTGGCCGTAAAGTTTTTAGCAACCTTATAGTTTACATCAGCCTCAAGCAGTGCCATTCGCACCTCTTTCATTGCTGCCTTAACATCATCCTCTGTCAGCTTGCCCTTGCTTCTGAGCTTTCGGAATGCATTGCTCAGCTTTTCGGACAGACCTTCAAATGCCATCCTGATCCCTCCTCTGTCAGGGCCTCCTCAGCCCCTTGTCATTTATTTAGCTGATTGAGCTTTTCAAGCTCTTTGAGTATTACCTTTATACTCTCATTTATATCATTCGAGCGGTAAACTCTCATATTTCTGTTATCAATAATATCTATATGTTTTCTGACATTCGCAAGACTTTTTTCTATCAGTGAAAATTTTCGCGCAAGACCCAGTTTTTCTTCCATTTCATAAAGAACAGCCTCTGCCCTTTTGATATTATCACGCACACCCTGTCTTGAAATGCCCAGATTTGCTCCGATCTCTCCGAGAGAAAGATCTTCATTATAATAGAAATCCAGCGAATCTCTCTGCTTTTCGGTCAGCAGATCGCCATAAAAATCCAGAAGATATGCAACCTTCATGTCCTTAGCCATCAATACCGCCTCCCGGTTTTCGCTGTGTGTAAAGTGTCAAGCTTTACAGTGCTTATATATTATACTATATACAGCTGCATTTGTCAAGACAGCAAAAAAATTAATTCCTAAAAAAACTGTTTTCAAAAAGATATTCCCCTGCTTTACCCAGGGAGGGCAAAACAGCATCAGCAAGAGCTTTTATTTGATCATCCGGCATTACAAGATCAGGCACCATTATTACATAAGCACCCGAAGCATGAGCTGCCCTTACGCCGTTGAAACTGTCCTCAATTATAATGCAGTCCGAAGCTTCATATCCAAGTTTCTGTGCTGCAAAAAGAAAAATTTCCGGATCCGGTTTGCTTTTGCTGACCATATCGCCTCCTACTATGATGTCAAAATAATCAAAAAGCCCTGCCGCCTTAAGCTCATCACAAACCATCCCGACTTTTGTGGATGAGGCAATAGCCAGAGGTATATTATTTTTCTTCAGCAGCTCCAGAATCTCCTTTGCTCCGTCTTTTACAGGCAGAAGTCCTCCGTGTGTCTTTTTTCTGAAACGGCTTGTTGTCTCATGCCAGAAGTCATCCAGTGGAAAGTCTTTTCCGTAGGCTTCCCTGTATATCCTGAGTGTTTTCTCCAGATTTACGCCAATACAGGATATTACCACGCTTTCAATATTATCTGCCCCGAAGATTTCAGCAGCTTCCTTGCAGCACTCCATATACAGCCTTTCCGAATCAAAAATCACTCCGTCCATATCAAAAATAACTGCTTTTTTATTCATAGCACATTCTCCTCATAATAAATCATTTTGTAATACTGTTTATGTTCCTGTAGTATGATTCGGGGAGCAGGTTTTATGCAAATTCCTTTCCCTTAACTATCCCCCTCGCTTCGGCAGCTGCTGAACGCTTTACTCTGGTTCTGAGCGTCAACTGTGGTATATTGTTCGTAAGACAGTTACTGACTCCCTGTTCTGACTAGCAGTGTAAATTTAAGCAAGCCAAGCAATTACAGCAGCACCGCGGGCAGCCAATCAATCAGGCGCATTTAGAGCGTAACGTAGTGAAGCGACACCAGCGCGTTATGGGTCCAGCGTCACGCTGGCGCGGGCAGCCAATCAGTCAGGCGAATTTAGAGCGTAACGCAGTGAAGCGACACCAGCGCGTTATGGCACCGGCGGCTCGCCGGGCGGCACGCTGGCGGCGAAATGAATATTATTGTAAAAACAAATAATATGTTGTATAATACGGATATGGTTTTTCAGAATTGTTGTCCAAAAGGCTCATATAAAGAAATAAGGAGTAAAAAATGAACCAGATACCCAAATATATTTTTGCTTTGCTGCAGTGTATGATTATTTCTTTACCTCCGGCAGTTATTATCCGTATAGCAGCATATTTTATAAATCGAAAACGCAATATCCGTACTACAGCATTTCATGAAATCGGATTCCTGATATTTTTTGCCGTAATAACAGGTATTGCGTCTTTGACTCTTCTGCCTGAATTTGAAATAAACGGGTCAGGCATTTATATTATCCGCTCCTACGGAGCAAGCTCTTTCAGCTTTTTGCCCGGCAGGATAATAATGATGTCCATAAATCAGATTTCATCCGGAAGATATGAATATTTCCTCATTAATTTAGTTGGAAATATTATAATGTTCATACCTGTGGGCTTTTTGATACCGCTGCTGTGGCGCTGCTCCGGGAAATTAACGATACTTATCGGATTTCTCAGTTCACTGTCAATAGAGCTTCTGCAGATTCCGCTTCCACGCTGTACAGATATCGACGACCTGTGGATGAACACATTGGGTGCAGCCATAGGCATGCTGGCATATTTCTTGCTGAACAAGCTTCTGAAAAATCAGTTCACACACTTCAAGGTCATAAAAGAGTGAATCTGTCAGAACAGATATGCAAGGTTATTATCCGCTGCAAGATTATCAAGTGAATAAATGAACAGTATTCCGTCCGCCTTTTCCTTCTCGGCAAGGGCGGATATTTCTTTTTTATAATAACGCATATCCACCATTATTATCTCGCTGTAATTCTGGGAAAGGAAGGGTACGATGGTATGACCGTATGAATCCTTTACTACAATCAGCTTTCCGCCGGTAACATTTGAATTCTTTATTCTGACAAGACTGTGGTTTCCGTCAAGAAAAACCGGGTATTTATCGTCGTTTTCAAGCTGCTCATATGAAAAATAGCTACTTAGCTTTTTTGAATCCTTGCCGTCAGTTATTTCAACAGTAACTGAATCCTTCGGCTGGGCTTTATTCTGCCAAAGCTCTATCGTATCCGGAGCCATCATCCAGAGTGCGCTTTTTGAATACGATGTACCATAAAAGCCTTCTATCTTCTTCTTTGAAAATGCATCCTCAGAAAGCGGATCATAGCCCATGGATGGAGCAAGCAGCTTATAGCATTCAAAAGCTCCCTCGCTTGTCCAGTGGTGGTCAGTCTTGTAATAAAGCTGTCTGCTACTGGACAATTCACTGAAGGACTTGCATACATCGGTGAATTTAACATTATCTCCCAGGCTTTTTCCGAAGGATGCAATCATTTCACCGTCAATATAAGGTTCATGGTTGAACGGCAGCTTTGAAGAATTGATAAAACCTGAGGAAGGAACTACAGTCATATAAATCGGAATATCCGAATCATCGGCAAATTCTTTTATATAACCTGCATTTTTCATAAGGTTATCAGTTGACTTGGTGGGCTTTGGGAAAAGATATCCGTCACTTCCCAGGTAAATTCCTTTTGAACCGTTTCTTCCCACCGCAAGCTCATAATCACTGCTGAGACCTGCCCAGAAATTCCTTGCAGGAATGTGGTCAGACATATATGTATCGAGCTGATTCTGAAATTCGGCATTAACTACCTTTTCAACATTCATCTCGGGAAAATCCGCAAGCTTTTTCTTCTCCTGCGCAGAATATTCCGACTTTGGCAGGACAAAAAGCAATATCATAATAACAAATATAAAACCGAAAAAAATAATTGCAGGCATAAAATCAATTATCTTTGTTTTCTTCATTTTTCTCATCCTTATTGGCTCCGTTATCTTGTGATAACGGGCATTTTTATTTCACAGCAGTGCAGGCACTGCTTTTTCTGCATCTGCTTATGCAAAGCTAATACTCAGAATTTGAAATAGAGGAAGGGGTTGTAATCACTGCTGACAAGCTCTGCAGTACAAAGCAGCAATGCAAGTATGCAGCCGGCATTATCAAGAACACAAAGCACAGGCTTGCTTTTTATCTTATGATAAATAACAGATACAAGCGGTGTGGATGCAACTGCCGCAGCTATAAGCAGAGGAATAAAGGAAATTATCGTTGATGCAAGGTATTCATCAGGCATAAAGCCGTTTGAACCGAAAAGCCGGCAGACAAAGGTCCATAGCTCCGACATATCCTCGAAATAGAATAGCACCCAGCCAAGCACTATAAGTATCAGCGAATAAATATGTCCCACTGCCGCAGGAAGCTTTTTAAGCAGTTTGAGCAGGAATATCTTCTCTATCATGAGGATAAGTCCGAAATACAGACCCCACAATATGAAATTCCAGCTTGCTCCGTGCCACATTCCTGTAAGGAACCATACAACACCGATATTTATTATCTGCCTTGCAAGTCCCTTCCGGTTTCCTCCCAGAGGAATATATACATATTCCCGGAACCAGGTCCCCAGAGAAATATGCCATCTTCTCCAGAATTCTGTTATGGTTTTTGAAATATAGGGATAATCAAAGTTCTTGACAAATTCAAAACCAAACATCTTGCCAAGACCTATTGCCATATCGCTGTATCCGCTGAAATCAAAATATATCTGGAAGGTATAGGCGATAATTCCTATCCATGCTCCAAGAGCACCGGCACTTGCGCCGGACTCCCTTACACTGTCCCAGAGATTGCCCATTACATTTGCAAGAAGTATCTTCTTTGACATACCCACAAGAAAAACCTTGACGCCCTCAGTAAACTGGGCAAGACTTTCACGCCTGTCAACAAGCTGTTTTGCCACATCCTCGTAGCGGACAATAGGACCTGCAATAAGCTGGGGGAAAAGAGATACATATGTACCGAAGGTTATGAAATTCTTCTGCACCTTTACCGTATTCCTGTATACATCAATTGTATATGACATGGTCTGGAAGGTATAGAAGGATATTCCTATCGGCAAAGCCACTTCAATAACAGGAATATTTACGAACGGGAGCACAAAATTGATCGTTTCTCCGATAAAGCCTGCATATTTGAAAAATCCCAGCAATGCAAGGTTTATGATTACATCAATAATTATAACAGCCTTTGCAGCTGCTTTTCTTTCACGGTTTATTCCGATCAGTATTCCTGCAACATAGTTGATGATAATGGATACCAGCATAAGAATAACCAGCATCGGCTCTCCCCATGCGTAAAAAACAAGATCGGCTATAAATAATGCTAAATTCCTGAATCGCCTGGGTGTCAGATAATAAACCGCCAGCACCACCGGTAAAAACAGAAAAAGAAATATCAGACTTGAAAAAACCAAGCGGCTTCACCTCCGTTATTGCATTTGTTTATTCTGGGAATCTCTGTATAACACAAGTTTTCCGCCCCGTGGCTGCGGAGCGGAAAACTTATTCTGCTGCTCTCAGGCAGAAATGTTATCGCTGAATATCTTTTTTATCTGATCTGCATCAGGTGAAATAACAAGTGAAACATACATTCCGTTTGTCTCTACCTTTGCATTTTCAATATTTGCCTTCTGCTTAGGATCATAATTCTGGATTACATTATAAATTGCTTCCCAGTTATTCTGGAGTTTTTCCTGAATATCTGCTACATCAGCATCTGTCTTTGCCTTGATATAGATGATCTGATCCTGCTTTACACCGTCTGTGCAGATACCGCCGGCAAAATCCTCCATCTGCTCTGATGTTACACCAAGAACTCTTTCAAGTCTCTTCTCAGTAAAATCGCTCATTTCCTCGGGAAGTGTTACCTCTTTCTTTACCTTTGCATAGATCGTCTTAAGCTCAGATTCCTCTGAATCGGCTGATGACGCATCTGCTGCTGATTCACCGCCCTCTGATGTATCTGTCTGAGAAGCGTCTGCAGCTGAATCATCTGTAACTGCTGCTGCAGAAGACTGTGTATCCTCTGCCTTTGACTCTGTTTTTCCTGAGTTGGAGCAAGCGCACAGAGAAATAATCATAGCACCTGCAATAAGACCTAAAAACAATTTTTTCATTTTACATTACCCTTTCTTAATATATTTTCAGCCGATTTACAGATCCTTTATGCTGATATCAAATCAAGCAACATGAGATCTCAGGTATTCCACCCATTTTTCGCAGCCGGCATTTGAGAAGTGCAGTCCCATATACCCCGGATCTCCGCAGTATGAATAAATGAGATTGCCCTGACCATCGCTGATTGCCTCGGCAACATTAACAAAAACAAATCCCCGCTCTTCACATACCTGTCTTGCTCTTTCGTTATAAAGAGCCACATTGGTATTATTGAGCTTGTCCCTGCGGCTTATTCCCTTTATCAGAGGAGTAACCGACTGTATGTATATCTGTGCATCAGGTGTTTTCTGCAATATTCTGTCTGTAAGCTTCATCATTCCGTTTATTGCAAAATCCACTCCCATGCCGATATCATTCATTCCCAGCATTATGAAAACCTTTTTCTTTCCGATAAGCCTTACGCCCTCGTCAACGGTAACCTTCTTTCCGTTCAGCAGCGGATGTACATTTCCCCGCCTGTTAATATCCCATAATGCATTATTGTATCCAAGACTTACAGCACAAAGGAAGCTTGCATTTCCCAGAGAACCGTTATCAGCATAATACTGCAGCTTTACGGAAACGCTGTCGCCCACAAATACTGCATCGTCAAACCAGGACGGGTCAACATAACTTCCTGTAGGCTCCGGCACCGGATAATATACCGGCGGATCAGGATTGACCGGATCAGTGGGCTGATATTCAGGCTGGGGCTG
>ONDB01000083.1 GCA_900316485.1 uncultured Eubacteriales bacterium | reverse complement strand
TGTTATCCTTTGGCATACTTATATATCCTCCTTCATCATGGTTATAAATCTGTCAAATAAGAACGAGGTATCAAGCGGTCCGCCGCAAGCCTCTGGATGAAACTGTACTGTAAATACAGGCATATCTGTATATGTTACGCCCTCACAGGTACCGTCGTTTGCATTTACAAAGCTTTCATATGCATTTGCAGGAAGGCTTGACGCAACAACAGCATAGCCGTGATTCTGGCTGGTAATATATACTCTGCCTGTTTTTGTATCTGTAGCAGGCTGGTTTGCTCCTCTGTGACCATATTTGAGCTTTTCTGTCTTTGCGCCCTGTGAAAGTGCCATAAGCTGGTGACCAAGGCAGATTCCGAATGTAGGTATCTTTGCCTGACAGAGTTTTTTGATCTCTGCAATTATCTCTGTATTCTCTGCCGGATCTCCTGGGCCGTTTGACAGCATTATTCCATCGGGATTCATTGCAAGAATATCTTCTGCCTTTGTACTGCCGGGAACAACTGTTACATTGCATCCTCTTTTTACAAGCTCACGTCTGATATTGCTTTTTGCACCAAGATCCATCAGGACAACATTAAGCTCCCCGTTTTCTGCTTCAAAGCTTTCTGTCTTATCTGTTGTAACAGAACTAACAGCGTTTTTTACACTATATGATTTGAGCGCCTCAATGTCTTTCTTTGAAGGCTCTCTGTACATAATTGCACTGTTCATTACACCGTATTCACGCACGGTCTTTGTAAGGCAGCGTGTATCAATTCCGTAAATACCGGGAATATCGCTTTCCTTTAAAAAAGCGTCAAGCATACCGTCACATCTGAAATTTGACGGCTGTTGACACAGTTCTCTAACAATATAAGCAGTAAGTGCTGGCTTTTTACTTTCAAAATCAGAGGGAATCACACCATAATTTCCTATAAGCGGAAATGTCTGGCAAACGATCTGGCCAAAATAGCTGGGATCAGTAAGTGTTTCAAGATAACCAGTCATCGCTGTTGTAAACACAAGCTCACCAACTGCCTCCTTTTCTGCTCCGAAGGCTGTACCCTCATAGATATCTCCGTTTTCAAGAACGAGATAAGCCTTTTTTTCCATTTCATCAGATCCTTTCTGTTTTTGAATTGAACCATCCGACTTTACTCTCTGGTTCACCGGTCTTTCAGGCGACCGGAGCATTATTATATCAAAATCACCGATCAAGTCTGATCAGCAGCGCTAAACAAATCCACAGGAATTTTCATCCGTCATATGTGCTCAGAAGGTTTTTTGCAACCTCCAGCTTTGTCAGACGCAGATCCATAGCCTGTTTCTCAAGATACTTATGAGCCTGAGGCTCAGACATGGACAAATATTCCATTAATATATATTTCGCCCTGTTTACTATCCTTATATCCTCTATCTTTTTCTGCAGCTTGATATTTTCTCTTCTCATTCCGTTTATGCGGCTTCGGGAAGCATCAATAAAGTGCAGAGCTTTGTAAAACATTATCCTGTCAAGAGGCTTAGGCACAACAAGGCAGCCGTATTTTGAGGTCTTGCTTTCGGTGATACCCTCAAGCTCGCTTGATACTATCAGCATGACACCTGCATCTGTTTTCTGCAGAAGATCAGCTGCAAGCCTGTCTCCGAATTCATCGGAAAGCGGCGCATTTATTATTATCAGGTCAAAGCTCCTCTGAGCACAGCACCTTCTTGCTTCGGCTCCGCTTTTTACGGAACCAATGCTGCCCAGACGTTCGGTTTTAAGCAAAGCCAAAAGCGAAGCAGCCGACTTTTCCTTTGAGGACACTATCAAAGCACTGTCCAAGCCCGAACACCCTTCCTATCATTGTACTAAATTTTGAGTAATTATTCAAGTCTTTTTTGATTATGCACCGAATAATTCCGTAATTTATTTATCATCTGACACAATCGGGATAAAGCATCACTTTATTCGATTTATGTGAACGGATTATCTTAATAATGTCAGAATTATCATTAAAAAAAGTTTTATATCAGTTCAAAAAGCCTGTCGTCCAGATGCTGTCTGTATTCAGGACTTTCAAGTGAACGGTCTATCTCTTCACGCTTTTTAGAAATATATCCGCTCAGTATCTTCTGCGGTATATATTTCCTTATAAATTCGCTCCCCTGCACAGCCTGTACAGCGTCTGCCAGTGAACGGGGAAGCGGTTCACCACAGGGTGATTCAGCTGAATCCGGACTGCAAAGCTCCAGTTCATCCTCAATTCCCTCAAGACCTGCAAAAAGCAGAAGTGCTAGTCCCAGATAAAGATTACATGAAGGATCCGGAGTCCGGAATTCAAGTCGTGCCTTATCCGTCTGTGCAAGCATAAGTCTGACAAAGCTATGCTCATTATCAAAAGACCAGCTTGCTCTGTCGGGTGTGTTATCCCCTGTCAGTCTTGCGTATGAATTTGAAAGCGGCGACAGGAAAAGCATCATCTCCGGTGCGCGTCTTACGATACCTGCAATAAAGCTTCTGGCTGTCGGACTGAGTTGTTTATTGTTCATACTGAAAAGGTTTTCCTTATATTTACGCACGATAAGTCCGGTATACATACCGCTTCCGTGACAGCCTGCTACAGGCTTTGGCATAAATGATGCATAAAGTCCGTTTGACGCTGCCGCTGTCTTTACGACTGATTTGAAAGTATTTATATCGTCAGCTGCAGAGATCAGGTCATTATATCTGAATTCAATTTCATTCTGACCGGGGCCGATATCATGATGAGAGGACACAGGCGCTATCTCCATATCTTCAAGTGTAAGGCATATCTGACGTCTTACATCTTCTCCCCTGTCGAGGGGCGCAATATCAAGGTAACCCGCATTATCCTGCGGTATTCTTGTGGGACAGCCATCATCATCAAGCCTGAAAAGATAAAACTCACATCTTGTGGATGCAAAGCAATTGATTCCCTTTTCGTTAGCCTGGAGCATAGCCCTCTTCAGTACTGTCCTGACATCGCAGGGAAATCTCTTTCCATCAGGATATCTGATATCGCAGAGCAGTCTGATTACTGCTCCCTGCTGGGGTCTCCACGGCAGTACCTTAAGTGTATTTGGATCCGGGAATAACAGCAGATCACCGTGACCTTTATCGGCAAAATCATCTATATTGCCTGCAGATATATATATTCCCTTTTCAAAGGCATTTTTCAGCTCAGATGCCATTATTGACAGATTCTTTTTTATGCCGAAGATATCAAAAAAAACCAGACGCACAAATTTAACATCATTTCCTTCGACAAACTGCAATACCTCTTTTACGGTATATTTCACGTTCTTACCTCCTATAAGATCAGGAAAAAACTGAACAGATCGCATATTTCCTTAACCACTGTGACAAATTTTTCACGCAGTATTCGCTTTTACTCAATTTATAATAATAACAGATTTTCGCTTTTTTGTCTACCTCTATGCTGCTTCATTTATAATGTTTTTGTTTTTTGTCTATTTTATATATCGTATCTTGTATATTTATTCCAATACACAACATTATAAACAAACAAAAAAGGAAACACCGGTAATACTCATATACCGGCGTTTCCCATGTTATCCTATCAGGTTTATTTTATTTTTCCACAGATTCAATAGTTATTATCTTCTCTGTTTTTGTTCCCTTGCTGTCTGTCGCTACTATCTTAAGATCATAGGTTGCAGCTGTTGTGGGAGTGAACTTTGCATATGTGCCGGTTTCACTGCCGTAGCTTATGGAATTCCATTTGCTGTTAACTGAACGCTTGAAATAGAACTTAAATACTACAGGCTTTGTACCGCCTACAGTTCTTCCTGAAAGTGTAACAGTAGTACCCTTCTTCACAGTTGTGGGTCTGTTAATTACAGATACATTCGTAAGCTCCATGCTTTTTACAACACTGACCTTAAATATCTTCTGTGCTCTTGTACCTTTGCTGTCCTTGATTATTACCTTAAGGTCATAGTCTGCTGCTGCCAGAGGAACAAGGGTTGCATGGGTAGATGTTCCGAATTCTGTACCTATCTTGCTCCACTTGGAATTAACAGAACGCTTGAAATAGTAAGCATATCTATATGAGCCTGTTCCGCCCTCTGCAGCGCCTGTAAGACGGACATCATCACCGATCTGTGCTTTCTCTGAAACAACTGTTGACTTATTTACAAGAGCAGCAACCGGTTCATTGACTTTAAGACTGAAGGTTTTATCTGCTGTCTGTTCATCTGAATCCTTTATGGTTATTCTGATATCATAGACTCCGGCTGTCTGGGGAGTAAAGGTTTCATTAGCTTTTGAAAAAAACTCTGATCCGATGAGCTGCCATTCAGATGCTGACGAAAGCTTTGAATAGTAGGCATATGTATAAGGAACTGTTCCGCCCTGAGCTGATGAAGTGAGGGTTACTGTGTCACCCTTTGTTATTTCGGATGCGGATATCTCTGAATTATTCACAAGCTTTTCCTTCTCTTCAGGTGTGGTGATAACAGTCAATACACCTGATTTGGAATTATAGAGAAGCTTCAGAGTGTCGCCTGCCTTCATTGACTTATAGGTTATGCTCTTTCCTCTTGATGACTGAGCAGTAAGCTGATATTCAAAAGTCCTAGATCTTTCAAATTCAGAAATATCGCTTTCTGTAAGTCCCTTATATGACTTATTGGTTTTGTCATAAAGACTGAAGCTGAAATTGCTGTCTTGCTTTGCTGTATAAAGATACTCATAAATACCGTCTTCATTCAGTGTGAAGAATGTATCTATATCTGACCATTCATGACTTCCGCTTATGGAATAAAGCAATGCCAGCTCCATCTGCTCTGTTCCGTTATCTACATCAAAATTAGATACTGTATATTTTCCGTCGGATTTACTGCTGAGACGGAAACCGTTGTCTTTATATCCGGAAAGATCAATATCTACTGTCTGACTTGAGCCGTCTGTAAAGATAATATTCTTATACTGTCCTGCATAATCAAATTTGATAGTGTACAGGTCATTGCCGTTCAATGTTCCGGATTTTTTCATCTGAACACCGGGCCATAATGCATTAGATGATGAGCCGTTTGTCCATGCATACGCATAAACCTTGCTCCAGGATTTATTATTCTCAAAAACATACTGATCTTTTACAGGATATGTCTTGGGCATACCGGTATATTCTGCAATATCTTTGAGTGCGCTGATCCTGTTATCAAATTCAGCGATAACTCCTGTATCAGCTGTAGTACTGTTTTTATACTGATAATAGAACTTTTTAAGTGACTGATACTGATCATATGATGCATATGTGTAATATGCAGACAATGCATCGCTTGCTTCGCTTAGCTTTGCAGTAATTGAACCATTCACACCTGTAGGCTGATACTCTGATGTGATAAGAGGAAGCTCAGATGAAGCTTTTCTGGAGCTTTCCATAATATAACTGTACTTGGGATAAATTGTCTTTTCAAGGATATTTACACCGTAGAATACTACTTCGTTTTCATATACCTCTGTGTAATATGCCTGTGAATTAAAGCCCTTTCCTCCGTTTGCGTCAAGTGCTGTATCATCTGAATTAGGCTTCTTTGAGCCTGCAAGTGATGGAATATGAAGCATATGGGCAGATGTTCCGTTTTCATCTGAATAATTGTAATCCATATCAAAGTCTTCATGCGTATGACCTGAAAGCCAGATGATATTTGGATGTTTTTCAAGCATAGCTTTGAATTTCTTTGTTGATGAATGTAAGGGGTTAAGCATTCCGCCGTAATAGGGCTTGGTCATTCTGTCGCCTGCACCATAGCCTTCTATAGGAGAATGCTGAAGAAGAAATACATTCGCTCCCTTTGCAGTATATTCCTCTACAAGATTTTCTGCCCATGAAAGCTGTTCATCTGTTAATTCATCTCCATCCTTTGGTGCCTTGTTAAGTTCAAGTGACATAAAGATGAATACATCGCCGGTATTCTTCTCTTCCATATAAAAATAGGATTTTCCGGAATCAAAGGTTTCCTTTGTGCTGTCTGTACCTGTATTTAAAACAAAGGCTTTAAGTCCGCTTTCTACCCCCTGGTGGAGATCATGGTTACCGTCAGATTCCCATATTGGGTTAACATAATTGCTCTGGCTAAGCAGCTTCTGGTAATACTGCCACTCCTTATCAGGTCCTAAATCGTTTGTAATAACATCACCTGATATAACTATATAGTCTGATCCCCTGTCAACTGAATAATTAAGTGCTTCATTAAGGTTGGTATCAGAATTAACATACCAGTTTCTGCCGCGGTCTATGTGAACATCAGAAAAAGAACTGAATGTATAAAGCAGTCTGCCGCTGCCCGAATAAAGCTGTTTATTTGAAGGAATATCATAAACAGCAACGGCATCACTTACTTTTGTGCTGTCCTGACAGGCAATGATCTTTGTTGCTCCTGCCGGAATGACTGTATGATATCCTAAGCTGACCTTTCCGGTTTCTCCCGCAGAAGAAGGAGTAAACTTTGCAATGCGGCTATAGCCTTCAAGTGCCTTTTCATTATCAGCCCAGTACAATCTGTATGTACCTGACGATGGTGCTGTGAATTTAATAGTACCCTCCGCATACCCTGCGCCGGACGTATTATTGCCGCTGAAGGAATACTCGATCTTCGGCTGGGTACTTGCAGCCTGGACTGCCATACACGGAGCAGCCATACTTAACAGCACAATGCATCCAAGCGCTGCTGAAAAACATTGTCTTATACCTTTTTTCAATATTGTTATACCTCCTCTGTAATTATAAATTTTATTTTTGCGTCTTTTACTATGAACATTCTGAAATTTAAAAGCCGCTGAAAGCTTTATTAAATTCTTTTCTCCAGATCAGATGAATCTTTCCAAAAACAGTTAATTCCACTACACACAAAACTACTAACTGATTATGACAAAAATAATCTATAAATAATAATATCAGGTCATGTTTTCGTAATAAATTGTTTAAAAAAAGTTTATTTTTATTACAATGTATATTAACATATTTTTTTAAAAAAAGTAAATATCATCCATGAAAAAAGTACAAATAATTTTTTTAAAAAACCGTCCCGGCACATTTTTATGAGACGGAACGGTTTTTTCAGACCGAATCAGCTTACTGAATCGATTGTTATTATTTTTTCTGCCTTTGCTCCCTTACTGTCGGTGGCAACTACCTTGAGGTCAAAAGAACATACGGCTGTGGGTGTGAATTTCGCAAATGTATCACCTGAAGCAGTAATGCTGTTCCATTTGCTGTTTGCACTGCGCTTAAAATAGAATTCATATTTACAGGGCTTTGCACCGCCTGCTATTCGTCCAAGAATAGACACAGTTGTACCCTTCTTGACACTTGTACCCTTATTAATATATGACACATTGGTCAGAGGCATACTGTCTACAACCTGGACATTGAAAATCTTTTCAGATGTCGCACCTGTGCTGTCCTTTACTATAACCTTTAGATCATAATTTGCTGCTGCTACAGGATTAAGTGTAGCATGAGTCTGTGTACCGAACTCTGAGCCGATTTTATTCCACTTTGAATTTGCACTGCGCTTGAAGTAGAAAGCATAAGTGTATATACCTGAACCGCCTGATGCATAACCGGTAAGACGGATATCATCGCCGATCTGGGCTTTTCTGCTAGTAATTGCTGAACAGTTGAGAACCGGTTCTGTGGCTGTGAGAACAAAGGATTTCTCAGCCTTTGAACCTTCGGCATCCTTTACTACAACCTTAATATTATATTCTGCTGCTGCAGATGGTTTGAATACTGCACTTGTTGCTGAGGTGAATTCTGTTCCTATAGAATTCCACTTTGAATTTGTGCTGCGCTTATAATAGTATGCGAATGTATACGGACCCTTGCCACCTGTTGCTTTGCCTGTAATAATAACCTTATCTCCGGCAATTACTACACTCTTACTGATAGATGAAGAGTTATCGAGAGGATCCTGATCTTTTGTGACGAATTTAATATCATTAACCTCTGCAAAGCTCTGGGCAAATGACTTTGATCTGCCATAGATTGTCAGTGCATCCGAGTGCTTGTAAAATACATTGCTGTCAACGAGGCTATCACCGCCAAGCTTTGTAACACCAATATTTACAACTGTTTCAGGAATATATACTTCACTGAGCTGGGGACAATTTGAAAATGCGTTCTGTCCGATACAGGTGGTACCGTATGAAAACTTTACGCTTTCAAGCTTGGGACAATCCGAAAATGCGTATACATCCATTTTATTGACATGATTTCCCACAGATACGTTTGAAAGCAAGGAACAATTGCTGAAAGAACGAATACCTATCGTTTCAACACTATCAGGTATTTCTATGCTTGTAAGACCATTACATAACTGGAAAGCAAAATCGCCTATAGAATTTACAGATGAACCTATAGAAACGGACGTCATTAGCCTGTTTGAATAGAATGCATACTGACCTATAGTTTTTACTCCGTCAGGTATTGTCATGCTTGTAAGAGAACTGTTGTTGCGGAAGGCACTGCTGCCAATGCTTGTTATTGTTGAGGGAAGGCTGATGCTTGTAAGTGATGTTGCGTTCATGAAGGCAGCGTTTCCGATCAGCGTTGTACCAGACGCAACTGTAAGCTTCTCAAGAGATACAGCATCTGCAAAAGCATTTTCGCCCATCTCATTTACATGATTTCCTATCCTTATGGTTTTTACTGCTGAACATTGGCTGAAAGCGTGTGTACCGATTGATTCTACATTATTCGGAATATTGAGGCTTGTCAGACTCTTACAGCTATCAAAAGCATGGTTTCCGATCTTGGTTACAGCTGAACCAAAGGTGACTGAACTCAGACTCTTACAGCCATAGAAAGCATAATTAGGAACTGTGATAACATCGTTAGGAATAACTGCACTCTCAAGGCTTGTACAGTTTCTGAATGCATTTGATCCGATTGTGATAACTGTTGATGGAATGTTCGCAGTCGTAAGACTGGTACAATCAGAAAAAGCATATTCTCCTATGCACTTAGTACCTTCTGCGATTTCGGCTGTTTTAAGAAGTGTACATGATGCAAATGAATAGGTACCCATTTTTTCTATCTTACCCTTTATTTTTAGAGAGGTAAGATTTGTACATTCTCTGAAAGCACTTGATCCGACAGATGTTGTGCTTTCAGGAATAACTACTTCCTTTATTCTTGTACAGCCATAAAATGCACTATCTTCAATTGTCTTTAATGATGAGCCAAGACTCAATGTTTCAATATTATTGCAGCCTCTGAACGCAGCTGTTCCGATATTTTCAACACTGTCGGGAATAACAACAGACGACAGAGCTGTACAATTACTGAATGAATATGTTCCTATACTTTTTACTGTGGAAGGTATTGTAACATTTGCAAGGGCAGTGTCTCCGTAGAATGCATATCCGCCTATAACGCCGGCACCCGAAGCTATATTTACTGTTTTGAGTGCAGTACAGTCAGCAAAGGAATAATTTCCCATTGAAATGATTCCTGCACCAAGTTTTACAATGGAAAGTTTGCTGCAGCCTTTAAATGTATTATTGCCAATCGTTGTGACACTATCCGGTATGGAAATGCTCTGGATATTCGTACAGTTCTGGAATGCGTTGTCACCAATTGATGTAACGGAGGTACCTATTGTAACCGAAGAGAGCTTTGTACATCCATTGTATGCACTGTTCCCGATAGTAAGAAGATTGTTCGGAATAGAAACGCTTTCAATATTTGTACATCCCTTGAATGCTTCTGTACCTATAGAAAGAAGGCTTGAGGGCAGATTAATGCTTGTAAGCATCGAACAGCCTGAAAATGCGTAATTACCAATTACAGACGTACCGTAGGTAATGGTAACGTTTTTAAGTGCAGCACAGCCGGAAAAAACATAATTGCCCATGGTTGAGACACGACTGCCGATCTTCAATGTAGTAAGATCTTTGCAGCCTTCAAAAGCTCTTGCGCCAATTGTTACTACGCTGTTGGGAATGGTAATGCTGGTGATGCCTGCCTTGTTGTTGAATGCGGAGCTTTCGATCTTTGTTACGTTATAATCATTTATTTTCGAAGGAATAGTAAGCTCTGATTCGCTACCTGAGTAACCTGTAATAACTGCATTACCGTCAACAATATTGTACAAATAGTTATTGTACTCAGCAGCACTTACAACAGCAGTTGTGTCTGTGCAGAATGATGTAACAGCAACACCTGTACCAAAAAGTGCAGCAGCACATAATGAAATACACAGAATTCTTTTCAATGCCTCGCTTTTTCTCATAAAAGTAACCTCCATTAGTTTTTTTCCGGACGCTGATAAATGCCGCAAAGCGTTCACAGGGAAATGCAAAAGTCCAGTAAATACAGTGCATAAAACATTATCAACACTACGTTCAGATTTTACTTAATTCTAACACAGCTGGATTTTATTGTCAATAAATGAGATAAAAATAAAATTGTCAGCGGGCTGCTGTAATAACCTGATTTACTATAATTTTGCCAATTCCGGTCCTGTAATAATTCCAGAATTTCCTCACAAACATAAAATAATCACCAACAGCCGCTTATGACTTGATGAGTCATGTCAATTAACTATCTTTATATAACATTTACAAAAAAGCCTGTTCCAGATGCACCACGTACAAAAGGAACAGGCTATCAATGTTATATTAAGCTTTGCAGGCAGCTATTATTTCATAGCTTCCTCAACTGCAACTGCACAAGCAACCGTTGCACCTACCATCGGGTTATTACCCATACCGATAAGACCCATCATCTCAACGTGAGCCGGAACGGATGAAGAACCTGCGAACTGTGCATCTGAGTGCATACGTCCCATTGTATCTGTCATACCATAGGAAGCAGGACCAGCTGCCATATTATCAGGATGAAGTGTACGGCCTGTGCCGCCGCCTGATGCAACTGAGAAATACTTCTTGCCTGCATCTGTGCGCTCCTTCTTATATGTGCCGGCAACAGGATGCTGGAAACGTGTTGGGTTAGTAGAGTTACCTGTGATAGATACGTCAACATTTTCCTTCCACATGATTGCAACGCCCTCTGTTACGTCGTTTGCACCGTAGCAGTTAACCTTTGCACGGAGACCATCGGAATATGCCTTGCGGAATACTTCCTTAACCTCACCTGTGTGATAATCCATCTCAGTTTCAACGTATGTAAAGCCGTTGATTCTTGCGATTATCTGAGCTGCATCCTTGCCAAGACCATTGAGGATAACTCTGAGGGGCTTCTGACGAACTTTGTTAGCCTTCTCAGCAATACCGATAGCACCCTCAGCAGCAGCGAATGACTCGTGACCTGCGAGGAATGCAAAACACTCTGTATCCTCTTCAAGAAGCATCTTGCCCAGGTTACCATGGCCAAGACCAACCTTACGCTGATCAGCAACTGAACCCGGGATACAGAAGGACTGAAGTCCCTCACCGATAGCAGCAGCAGCGTCAGCTGCCTTTGTGCAGCCCTTTTTGATTGCAATTGCGCAGCCTACTGTGTAAGCCCACTTTGCATTCTCGAAGCAGATGGGCTGAATGCCCTCTACGAGCTTATAGATATCAAGACCCTTTTCTTTGCAGATATCGGCACATTCCTCAATGGAATTGATACCGTACTGATTGATAACGGCAAGGATCTGCTTTTCTCTTCTGTCATATGATTCAAATAAAGCCATTGTACAAATCCTCCTTATTCTTTTCTCGGGTCAACGATCTTAACAGCATCAGCAACTCTGCCGTACTGTCCCTGTGCCTTCTCATATGCCTTATTAGCATCGTCGCCAGCCTTGATGAAGTCCATCATCTTGCCGAAGTTTACGAACTTGTAGCCGATGATCTCGTCATCCTCGTTGAGTGCAAGACCTGTTACATAACCGTCTGTCATCTCAAGGTAACGGGGACCCTTTGCAAGTGTACCGTACATTGTACCAACCTGTGAGCGGAGACCCTTACCAAGATCTTCAAGACCTGCGCCTACTACAAGACCGCCTTCTGAGAAAGCAGACTGTGAACGACCGTATACGATCTGGAGGAAAAGTTCTCTCATAGCTGTGTTGATAGCATCACAGACAAGGTCTGTATTGAGAGCTTCGAGGATTGTTCTGCCGGGAAGAATCTCAGCAGCCATAGCAGCTGAATGAGTCATACCTGAACAGCCGATTGTCTCAACAAGTGCCTCCTGAATAACACCATCTTTTACGTTAAGTGTAAGCTTACATGTACCCTGCTGAGGAGCACACCAGCCTACACCGTGTGTGAAACCGGAAATATCTTTGATTTCCTTAGCTTTTACCCACTTTGCTTCCTCCGGGATCGGAGCACAACCGTGAGCTGCACCCTGAGCGATAGGGCACATTGTTTCAACTTCGTGCGAATAAACCATTTAAAAAACTCCTTTCTATTATTAAGCAAAATTGAAATTTTGCAGCTTTATAATGGAATCAATAAAGCTTACGACGGATTATCCATCCTTCTGAAAGCAGAAAAACAGAAAATACATCATAAGTAAATATACCATATTTCATGCCGGATTTCAATAGAATATAATCTATTTTTTCTATAAGTGCAGATAATTTTTTATTATACACTCATAATGTACGGAGTTATTCTATAATATTCCCCATTTTTTTACAAAATAATGTCACCCTGAAATAATCATTAATTCATGATATTCCAGGGTGACATGAAGGATGTTTATTTTACTGCAAGTCCGTATACTGCTTCCATGCATATCATAGTGTGCTTATTGAAATTCTCAGCTGAAATGCTTTCATCCACATCGTGAATATGGGTATCATCATCCTTGAACGCAGGACCAAAAGCAACGCCGCAATTATTCATGGTTCTTGCATAGGTACCGCCGCCTGTAGAGTACAGCTCCGGCTTCTCTCCCATCACGTTTTCATATGCATCAGAAAGAATACTTATTATAGGAGCATCCTTTTCCATTGACAAAGGAAGTTCGTGTCCGATAAGCTTTGTTTTCAGTCCGTCAATAGCAGCTCTCTGTCTTATTTTTCGCAGTATCCCTCCGCTGTCGGCTGAAACCGGGTAGCGGATATCAAGCAGCAGACGGCAGATATTTTCATCTATATCTACCCGTCCTATATTTACTGTAAGACTGCCGCTCTCCTCATCACTGCAGGCTATACCGAGAGATGAACCGTCAAGCTCAAGACCGATTGCATCGTCAATAAAACTGCACAGGCTGCCTAGTGCAAATTCTCCGAAATTTGCAGCAAGTATCTTTATCAGATTTGCTGCTATATTCAGACCTAGTTCCGGAGTAGATGCGTGTGCTGCTTTGCCAGCAGCCTCAATATGAAGTCCGTCCTGAGTGAAAATGAATTCATATTTTCCCGGTTTTGCATCTGCAAATCGGCGAAGCTGGTTATCCTCTGATTCAGTACAGTCAACAAGCGCATATGCTCTTGACGGTACAGCATTTATTGCATTTCCCGAATGGAATTCGGTCAGTAATGTTCCGTCATGAATGGGAGCAGAGATTTCAAGTTGCATTATTCCCTTTTCCTTGATACATATACCGTATTCGGAATCCGGAGTAAATGCCATATCAGGCATCTGCTCGGATGCAAAATACGTTTGCATATCATTCATTCCGACTTCTTCTGCTGCACCTATTATTAATCTTATTTTTCTTTTCGGTTTTATTCCCTTATCCTTCAGAACTTTCAGACAATACAGCGCCGTCATAGCCGGACCCTTATCGTCAACTATTCCCCTGCCGTATAATCTGCCGTTATTTTCAGTAAGCTCAAAGGGGTCAACGCTCCATCCCGTTCCTGCAGGCACGACATCTACATGAGCAAGTATCGCAGCAAGTTCATTACCCTCTCCATACTCAATATAACCTGCAACTTTTCCGATTTTCTTTACCGCAAAGCCCATTTCTGAAGCTCTGCCCAGAATGTAATCCAGAGCTTTTTCAGGAAGATCCTCACCTTCGCATGAAACAGATTTTATAGCAATCAGTTCTCCTATATCATGCTTAAGCTCATCCATATATCCGAGTATCATTTCTCCTGTCAAAATATATTCCTCCGTTCCTGATTAATTTTCAATTGTCACACGATCGTATACTCAAGCTCTTTTTAGTTATCAGTCGTGAATCTGTAATCATTTATTGATAATTGTCTTATCAATAATAAAGCGCGGGCGGCGCTTGCTTTCACTATATATTTTTCCGACATATGTTCCCACTATTCCTATCCCAAGCATCTGCAGTCCTCCCAGAAACCATATAGAACACATTATTGATGCCCAGCCTGCAACGCTGCTGCCGCTGAAAAATGATACGAGAGCATACACAAAAAATATTACGCTGAGCAGGCATATGATTATTCCGATATTTGAAATTATTTTCAAAGGTTTTACACTGAAGGATGTTATTCCGTCAACTGCAAATTTCAGCATTTTTTTAAGCGGATATTTTGATTCTCCTGCAAAGCGTTCATTTCTTTCATAATATACATAATCACTTCTGAATCCGATAAGGGGAACTATTCCGCGTAGAAACAGATTTACTTCCCTGTATTCTGAAAGGGATTCAAGTGCCCTGCTGCCAAGAAGCCTGTAGTCTGCATGATTATAGACTATATCAACGCCGAGCATTGCCATAAATTTATAATATCCCTGTGCTGTTCCACGTTTAAATGCTGTATCCTTCTCACGGCTGCTTCTTACGCCATAAACCACCTCGCAGCCATCCTTATACTTACGTATGAATTCATCAAGTACACCGATATCATCCTGAAGGTCTGCATCCAGCGAAATTACACAATCGCATTTTCCTCTCGCTGTCATAAGCCCTGCAAGAAGTGCATTCTGGTGACCTCTGTTACGGCTAAGCTTTACTCCGCCTATATATCTGCTTTCTGAGCTGTATTTTTCTATCAGCTCCCATGTCTTATCTTTACTGCCGTCATCAACAAACAGTACTCTGCTTTTTTCTGATGCTAATCCTGAATCTATGAGTCCCTTTATCTTTTCCTGCAGCCTTCTGACTGTTTCAGGAAGAACTTCTTCCTCGTTATAGCATGGTACAACAAAATATACTACCGACATTTTATCAGCCCTATACCTTTCTTTTTTCTTTGGGAATGCTGTCAATTTTCAATCTCCCATTATTCATTTCATATCTTACCACACCCCCCAGAAAAAATCAACCGG
>ONDB01000095.1 GCA_900316485.1 uncultured Eubacteriales bacterium | reverse complement strand
TTCAGGTTTAGATTCAGGTGCTGTTTTCCTCCTCGATCCTAACGAATTCAGTGCCATATTAACTGCTGCTGCAGCATTTACGAAATAAGCCCGTTGATTTGACGAATCAGGATTAAGCTGCTTGGGAATACCAAATGTAAAGCCGTAGTCACGAGCATAGATGCCAGATACACATACAATACTCTTTACCTCTGCACCGGTCAGGCTGCTGTTTGCTGCCCACACCATAGCCGCAACTCCTGCAACATGAGGTGATGCCATTGATGTTCCTTGATTCTTACCATATTTTTGCTGAGGAATAATAGAATATATATTTTCTCCGGGAGCATAAACATCAACTCTCTCTCCGATATTACAAAACCGGCTCAACTCTAATTTTTCATTTACTGAACCAACCACAATGATCCTGTTATATACATCCGGATATTTTTCTTTATCAATACCACAGATTTCAGAAGTATATTTGGTTTTTATCCAATTTGTTTCGATGTTTTTATCATTGACTATTATTTTTTTATCATATTCTTTGCTGTTTGATGTATTGCCGGATGCATTCACAATCACAAAATCATAACCCTTGTCAATAAATCTTTGCAGATAATCACCTATTATATCAGGCATTATCACACAACAAAATTCAATAAATGCATCACTTGTATGAAGTTCATCTTTTAATTCAATCTTAACGATATTTTCATCTATATACCCCATTGAGATATTTATTACTTTTACATTTCTGATGATCAGTTCCGCTAAAGCAATTTTGTCAGCGATTATAAGTTTTTCATTTTCTGAATTTCTCACATTATCGCCATAGCTCGGAAATCTTACTCCGTACAGATTACCTTTTCCGTAAGGATACACCCCGCAGATCCCTCTCTCATTATCGGATATTGCAGCCATTGTGCCTGCAACATGCGTTCCGTGTTCTCTTTCTTCGTTGGTCTGATTTTCGCCGTTATTGCCGTTGTCATAAAATGTTGCAGCAAATTCCAGATCCCAATCCAGATAAAAGCCGCTGTCTATCAAACCTAACCTCAGATCCTTGTTTACCTTATCCTCATTTTCAGACAGATATTCCCACGCCTCGTTGGTATGGATTGCTTCCCAGCCCCAGCTTAATCCTTTTCCGTCATATTTTTGAATATCTTTCCGCCAGGCATCTCCATAATTCAAGCCGTCAGGCGGACTACTGGTAACAGATTCTGATGACATTCCCGTAACGTAATTCGGATAAGCACGATCGACAAGTGCGTCACTTTCCAATTCGTCTGCCAGTTTGTCAAGCCCCTTCATAGTGCAGGTCTTATTCAGTTTTAACTGATAATCTCCCGTCACTTCTATTTCACCGACGATCTCAGCATTATATTTTTCAGCTAATCCGGCGATGTCATCACGAGCAGCATTTTCATTGGCAACGATCAGTATTTCATTATCAACATATTCGATCGAAGAATCATCCGACTTTGCTATATGCTTCACGTCAGATGGTGTGTAGTAAATAACCCCGTATTCCGGATTTTCGTCACGTACAGTCATATCAACAGCATTCGTATTGGATGAAACAGAATCATCATTTGTTGATTCCGCAGTACCGGCTGATTTCTCAGGACTTGATAAGTCACCGGAGCCTGACTGCTGGGCAGCACCTGTTGTCACCGATGATTCTGTGTGCTCAGCCTTCTGTTCATTACCAGGATTTGATGCACACCCGCCAAAGCTGATAAGGATGGTCAGCGCAAGGATTCCGGCAGCCGGGGATAATGGCTTTCTGATTTGCATTTTCTTCATTTTAGATTCTCCTCACCAATCAGTATTTTAAAACGATTGTTTATGACACGATCAAGATATTAATTAATGAATATCTCCTTTTTATTTTATCATACCATAAAAATCACAAAAATACAATGATTGTTGCAGACGATAAAATGTTCTGCAGCGCTTTTTTTAATTTCTGTCGATGTTCAGTGTGATTTGTGTTAAAATTTTATTAGTTACCTGATAAGGAAGTGAACCTGAATATGAAAACCTTTACAACTACCGGAGTATGTACGAAAGAGAATAACTATATGGTAGATATTACAGACCGTCTGATAAAGATGAAAGCTATGGTGGATGCCGGCAATTACTTTACCCATTACACCAACGGTATTGACAGTATTAACTTGTACCTGTGCAGGACTTGACAACAAATCGCCTTTAAGATATATCAGCA
>ONDB01000211.1 GCA_900316485.1 uncultured Eubacteriales bacterium | reverse complement strand
TTTTCAGCGTAAAACTCCTGTTCACCTGCTGTGAAAACGAATTCCTGACCGCATTCCTTGCAAACTAAAGTCTTATCCTCGTACATTTTTTTTACCTCGCTTTGGTTATTTAATAAATTTCGCCCTCGGACGGAATTGCACCGCCACCTTTGATAATTAATTGTCAACGCTCTCCTGAAATAAGCTACACGGGCACACCGATCATGCATATCTACGGCCTGCTACGGACGTATAATAGAATCCCTCAGCTTCCTGCGCACCCTCTGCATAGCATTATCACACGCTTTTCTTGATATTCCCAGCTGTTCAGAAATATCGTCATAGCTGTTATCCTCCAGATAAAGCGAAAGCACACTCTTTTCCAGCTCTGTAAGGTAATTCTCTATGAAATACATGACATCCCTCAGTTTTTCTCTGGCTGCAAATGCCTTTTCCGGCTCGGTATAATAGGCCGACGGCGCATCAGTCTGCTCACTGAGGGGCAAAGCAGAATTTGTTATCAGATTTCCGGAGCTGTTAGCCTTTCTTACAGCAGATATCATACGATTCCTGATACACACACCTGCATAGGTGCGAAAAGCCGCTCCACCGTTTTCATCGAAGCTTACAACCGCATCATTAAGACCAATAAGACCTTCCTGAAAGAGATCTTCAGGCTCCACTCCGTTTCCCTTAAGCTCCTCTGATTTATTTTTCAGAACAAAAATAAAGCGCACAGACAATGCCGCAAATGCGTCCTGAACACCTTCCCTGCAAAGACACACAAGTTTTTCATCACTGATATCCTTATATTTTTCAGGGTATTCAAATTCCCGCATTGATACACCTCACGTCATTCTGTACTATATAATGATACACTATTTTTTTAAATAAGTCAATGTTATTTTTATATATACTTCGTTCAATATGCCAAACTTTGGAACTTTGGTGCAAAACCCTACCATTTATTTGTTTACTATTACAAGTTTAATTTATCTTATTAGAATTAAACAACTTTTCGGTAAAATCTGTTCTGAAAAAAAATCGGTGCCCGTTCAGTCGGGCACCGGAATTGAGATATTTTCTTTTGTTTCAGGCATGATTCATTATTATCCCTGAAAAGGTTTAATAGGAGCTTCATTTTTATCCTGGGAAGGATTAGAAGTGGTTATTATATCCTCTTCGGCAAAGGTAATAATCACATACTCTGATTTTTCATACGTCTGTTTCATATTTTCATCCCTTTCATTTTTTATCTGGAAACATAAAAAGCTTATTCATTAACCGATACGGCAGTGCAGGCTTCTTCCCTGTCCACCGCATCAATTGTAATTACAGATTCCTTATGTACTGGTTGAGAAATACGCATCTGCCGACTGACTGTACGCATATATTGCCTTAGCTGTATTTATCAGGTCCTGAGATTCATCAGGATCACTAAGAACACTGTGCACATATGTCAGAGCATCAAATTTAAGTGTGCAATTTCCAATCACCAGTGTCTGTGTTTTTGACAGTTCCTGAGCAGAAATATCCTTCACCTCATAGTAATAATAATCTCCACCCTTAAGGACAGCATCTGCAGTTTCGTTATTAATTACAACCTTTGGAACCGTTACACTGCCGTTTCTCTTTACATAGACTCTGAAGCTTGTTTTTGATGTCAGCATCAGTGAACCGCCAACAAGTGTGATTCCATCAGGCATATTTCCTGTCTTACTGAGCTTATGCCCTGAAAGGTCCTCTGCTTTGATATCAGGAAGCTTGCTTACAAGCTCATCACTTGCTTTTTCTCCGCCAAAAAGCTCATTCGCCATTGCTCCGTAAACCTCAACTGAGCTTACCAGGTCTTTAAGCTTTTTATCAGCTCCCGCATCCGATTGTACAGCATTCACATAATCATTTACTTCATATTCTGCACTGTCGTATGTATACTCTTCATCTTTTGAATTATACAGAGTAATAATTTCAGATATAGTAGAATCAATAACTGTCAGGCATACTGATTCATTTGTCTGCGCTGCATAAAGAGGATATGTAAGTTTATAATAGCCCTTGTCTGTTTTTTCTGCTTTACTGAGATCTACTGATATTGTTTCATTAGGACCGCTAAGAGTTGCAGTAAGATTATGTTTATTCACAAGTACGGGATCAACCTCTATGTAATAATTTAGTCCTATTTCGCCCCCAAGTGTAAGGCTTATTTCCTGTACCTTAGCGGAAATATCAACCAATGTATTTCCTTCGGTAAAGAACTTTGAATTACCGCCGATTTTCATTCCGCCGCCGTACTGCGAGGGATATCTCTTGTCAGAGCCCTTCTTTTCGACAAAAATCAGGTTTCCATCCCTGAATTTATCATCCACGGTATACTCATAATAACCGCTGTTGCCTTGTGATATCTGAACACCCGGCCAGTCATTGTCAGTATTTCCTGCGTTGTCATAAATGTAAGCATAAACGCTTTCCCATGAATTATATGCGGATTTGTCAAAATATAGCTTTACCGGCTTTGTCTGCATTACTTTTTTATAGGTAAAGGATACGGTAGTGGTTTTATTATCGGTTCTTGTTCCGGTAAGAGTAACTGTTACCAATTCACCTATCCCCAATGTCTTTCCTACACTGATTGATTCTCCGTCAGTAAAGCTGCCCGAAGCGCCCTCAGTTGTTGTATAGGTAGCATCAGTTATTTTATGTGCATAAAGCATTACATCCATTTCATCAAAGAAGAAGGTAGTTCCGGATTCAGGAGAAGCTGACAGATATCCGTAAGTCAGACCATCATTATAGAGAACAGCTACACCGCTGTCTGCAACCGTACCCTGAAGATAACCGTTTGAAACAGTAAAGGTATTGCCGCTTATTTTATCTGTATATTCACCGTCTGTTATTTTATTTACCTTCATATTGATGGCTCCGCCGCCGTTGAGTTTCGTTATTACAGCACCGCTGCAGCCGCGTTCATTCAATGCAAGATATTCATCCTGTGAATAAGAAAGATACTCAGCAGAACCGTTGAAAAAATTCTTGAACTTATTCACCTCTGCTACTATTGGTGATTTCCATGTAGTATCGGTGCTTGCAGCACCCATAACAGTATCAGGACGAGCATAGAACAAAGAAGTAGAGCCATTTCTGGAGCCTACCATTGCCCAGGCTTTGATAATATCTGAATCATCTACTGATGCAGTATTTTTTATTCCTGCGGAACCAGAATCGCCCATATATGTATCATGTGATTCTACCCATAACACACTCTGACCCGGTTCTGTTCCCTTATCATATGCACTGTAAGCAGTTGATCCTGCGTTCTTATTACATACTCCATAAAGCACCTTGTCGCCTGAATAGTTATTTGTAAGATTAATATACTTTGTATAATTCTCTATATACGTTCCCGGATAACTAAGTATCTCGCCATAACAGAAAGTATCAGGATAATCCTCCTTAAGACCTTCAATAACCACCTTCCAGAATTCACTCTTGCAGTTATCAGGATCATTCGGAACCTCAATATGCTTAGCTGCATCAAAGCGGAATCCGTCTACACCAATCGAAGCGCAGTCCTTTAACAAAGCAAGCACTTTCTGCTGAATGTAAGAATGTCCGGTATTCAGGTCAGGCATTCCGATATGATATTGAGTGATATTATACCTGCTTTCATCATTCGCCTTTGAAGCTTCCGAGTGGAAATACTCAGTTTTCTGCAGATCCTCATCAACATCAGGATTCAGCAAACTGAATGTTCCACCGGTGGTACCATTATTTGCAAGGTGATTGGCCACAATATCGACTATAACCTTGATACCATATTTATCAGCCTCACTGCAAAGATCCTCAAGTTCAGCCCTTGAACCGAGCCAGGATTTGTTTTCGCCGGATATGCTTAATGAAAGCGGCTGATAAAGTTTCCACCAGTTATCATTCGTG
>ONDB01000075.1 GCA_900316485.1 uncultured Eubacteriales bacterium | reverse complement strand
TCAATTTCATATGGACCAATAGCTCAGTTGGTTAGAGCAACCGGCTCATAACCGGTTGGTCCGGGGTTCGAGTCCCTGTTGGTCCATGTTTGAAATCCTGTCACTTCAGTGGCAGGATTTTTCTTATATATTTGTATAACTAATCAGAACAATTAATAAGAAATAAATGAAGCAGCTGCTTCGTGCAGTCTTGAAAGAATGCTCCTCTTTGCCTGGTCATTAGGTAATTGCCAAAGGCAGCATCCTAGAAATCCGAACGAATAGCTTCCTGATAAAAAAGTCGATGATCCAGAAAAATCATCGACTTTTTTGCGTTATTATCAGGTTTGTTGCATTAAATTTGTTATGTATTCTTATTCTGAGGAAGTGTCTTGAATTGACTGTGCTTTCTTCATTTTTGTGATTATCTTATGAGTTATGAGAAAAATAATATACCCAATTACAGCACCGGAAAAATTAAGAATAATGTCATCTATATCTGCTGTACGATACCAGGTATTCAGAAAACATCCAATTAATAATTGTCCTGTCTCTATTGTAAGTGTAAAAAGGAAAAAAACGATAAAATAACTGATCTTATGCTTTACTTTAAATACAATCGGCAGAAGAATCCCCAGAGGTACTGTCATAAGCAAATTTCCGCCTGAATGTACGATCAGGTTAAAGTAATGTCCCATGGTAAGATCAGTAATCATAGTATGGAACGGAATAAGCAGTAGTTTATTATCAAAAATATTGAAATTACTGTCTACTTTATGTGTGAAATCTATGGGGAAAAATGTCAAAGATACAATACCCGTAATATAAATATTAAATATGGCGGCAGCGAGTATTTTTTTATAGGCAACTTTCTTTTTCAGCATAATAATTGTTGAAATAATAAGAACCGTCATTCCTGCTGCTATTGCATAATATACGCTGATCATATAATCTTCCTGTCTTTTTTATTTTTTGACATATTTCAGTATATAACAATCTGTCAATTAAGTCAATTTCCTTACCGTATGAAAAATCCCCTGAATTCCTTATTATAATTGTTGTTTTTTACAGCCTGAATTATTTGATTGTACTATTATTCGATAGTTTTTTTATCTGATATATGATATTATCTGATTATTGAGTCAAAGCTGATCTGCCTGTTGACTTTATCTTTGATAACATTTAAAATAGTAATATATCCGTTTTTATTTATTCGGAAAAATTATTTTTAAGGAGAATCAATATGGCAGAGATCAGACCCTTCAGGGGACTCAGATTTAATTGTGAAAAGGCAGGAAAAATAGAGCAGCTTGTCTGCCCGCCCTATGATATTATCAGCGAGCAGCAAAGGCAGGAGTATCTGAAAGAGAATGAAAATAATATTATTCGTCTGGAGCTTCCTAAGGGTGAGGATCCCTATACTCAGGCTGGAAAGACTCTTGAGCAGTTTCTTTCAAATGGTATTCTTGAACAGGATGAAAAGGAAAGCATCTATATCTATGAAGAAGAATTTACTGTGGGCGGTGTAACCAGAAGCTTCAAGGGATGCATTGTCAGAGTCAAGCTTGAGGAATTTTCCAAGGGTATTGTTCTGCCTCATGAGGAAACTCTTTCTAAGGCAAAGGAAGACAGGTTCAACCTTATGAAGGCTACAGACTGCAATTTCAGTCAGATTTATTCTCTCTTTAATGACGAGACTCACAGCATTACTGCTCAGCTGGATGAGCTAAGCAAGGATGCACCTGTTAGTGAACTCACGGACAATGAGGGGGTTACTCACAGACTCTGGGCAGTTACAGACGAAAAGGAAACAGAATCACTTTGTAAAAAATTCGCCGATAAAAAGCTGTATATTGCAGACGGTCACCATCGTTATGAAACAGCCCTCAATTACAGAAATTACTGCCGTGAAAATGGTATGGCTGATGAGGGCAGGGATTATGTAATGATGATGCTTGTGGATATGGAGCATCCGGGACTTCTTGTTCTGCCTACTCACAGAATAGTCCGTGAACTTGAAGGCTTTGATGCGGACGCTCTGCTTGAAAAATGTGCTGAATATTTTGATATCAGTAATTGTCAGGGTACAGACAGCATAGAAGTTGTTCTTTCAGAGGAATATGCAAAGGGAAGCAAGGCTTTTGCATTCTACTGCGGCGGTGACAGCTATAAGCTTATGGTGCTTAAGGATAAAACTGCAGTCAGTTCACTTCTGCCGGGAAAAAGCTCAAGCTACTGCGGACTTGATGTATCTGTTCTCCATACCCTTGTGCTTGAGAGAATATTCGGTATTGATGCAGAAAACATGGCTAAGCAGATAAATCTGACCTATGTCAAGAAGTCTGAGGATGCTCTTGACAGTGTCAGAAACGGCAGTGCCCAGTGTGCATTTATTCTTAATCCCACAAGAGTTGAGGAAATAAGGGATGTAGCTGCTGCCGGTGAAAAGATGCCTCAGAAATCAACATATTTCTATCCAAAGCTTATTACCGGCCTTGTAATGAACAAACTCAGCTGATTATTCCGGCGGATATACCGGGAGGAATGTATTTTTGGTCTGCGACGAAAGTATTGCCGGAGTCAGAAAGGATGAAGGCAAGACCCGTATCAAAGGAAGAAACAATCGCAGGAATCTTAAAAAACCCCTTATTGTAGAAGATGAAGGTGTTGAATACATAGGTATAACAATGAATGAGGAAACGGATAAGCCTCTTGCGAGGATGATGAAGCTTGACGGGGAGGATTCTCCTGCCGGAGAACCTGAAAAAAAACAGCCAATAGGGGAGCCTGAGCCTGTCAAGCCTGAAATAGTAGCTGAAGGATTCCGGACAGATGCAGCTGATGATGTAAATGCAGCCAACAGGGGACTAATCTACGAAGTGGCTGAGGAGCTGTATATCAAGGAAAGAACTGCTGCTGAGCTGGAAGCCCTTGCAAAGCCCCCTTTTCACCGGACCTACGATGAATTCCGTGAGCGCAGTCTTGATGCTGAAGCTCTGAGGCGGACAAAAAGGCTTATTTCAATGGCAGGAGATAATATGCCTTCACCTACATTTTTGCCGGAGGCAACCTATGAACAAAACGACCGTCCTCTGGGTACTGCACAGGCATTTACTGCCGTGCTGCTTATGCTGATTCCGGGAGTGAATATTGTCACAGCAATTATTGTTGCTGTGATACCCGGTACAAACAGAAATCTGCGTTCCTTATCCAGAGCGTTTCTGATTCTTGCAGGAATAGCTTTTGGAGCAGCCGCATTATTTCTTGCCGGAAGAAGCCTTTAGGTACAGCAAACTTTTTAATGCACAGTCCCTTTTTGTGTCAGTATCTGTTCTGATGCAGGATATCAGAATTACAGCGCCATTACATTATTAATATCTTATAAAAAAAGCCCGTCAGACTGCAAATTGCAGAATGACGGGCTTGTATTTAACAGGGAGATTTAATACTTAGTATTATTCGCTTCTGAGCTTAAGCTCCTCGTATCTGTCAACACTCTTCTCCTCAGCCTTCTTGAAGAGCTCTTCTGCTCTTTCGGGGAAGGAACGTGTAAGAGCGCTGTAACGAGCCTCGCCCATGATAAAGTCACGGTAAGAGGTCTTGGGCTCCTTGCTGTCGAGGATGAAGGGATTCTTGCCTTCAGCCTTAAGAAGCGGATTGTAACGGAACATATTCCAGTAACCGCATTCAACAGCTTTCTTCATCTCAGCCTGGCAGTTCTTCATGCCGCCCTTGATGGAGTGCATCTCGCAGGGAGCATAACCGATGATGAGTGACGGACCCGGATAAGCTT
>ONDB01000003.1 GCA_900316485.1 uncultured Eubacteriales bacterium | reverse complement strand
CTGTGATTTTCACAATGCGGACACGTGGGATATAAAACCAAAAGCAAATTCAAGGAGGGCTTAATAATGAAAAACAAAAAGATTGCCGCTGTATTGGCTGCACTTGCTATGGTTACAACTGTAGCTGCTGCTATGCCCTTCAGCGCAAACGCAGCAGGAAGTGATTACACTGCCGGACTTACAGCTGCAACAGATGGCACAAATCCTGTAAGCAAGAATACTACATCATTTGATAAGTACCTTGTTATGGATGTAAATGCTAATGTGCCCAATGCTGCATTCAGTTATTCAATATCAAAGTATGATGCCTCAGCGGCTGAAAAGTCAGTTATTGTACCTGCAGAAAATGGAAAGCTTGCAGTGCTCAATGGTGTTACAACTTTAAGCAGCGGAACACTTTCAGGCGGTCAGCTCAGTTTTGATGTTGGAGACACTACTGTTACTGAGGGTGCTTCCGGCGCAGATACAGCAGTTGTATGGAAGGATAATGCATCAGGCAACGAAAAGTATGCTAAAAAGACACTTACTCTTGATTTCAGCAACGTTCAGTTCACTGAACCAGGCGTTTATCGTTATATTATCACTGAAACAGGAAGCAATCAGGCGGTAACAAACGATACAGGCGTTACCGGTACAGGCAATACAAAAAGAACACTTGACGTATATGTAGAGGATTACAACGATTTCTACAATAAGCTTGCAGATAAAACAGGCTATACTGCACCGAGTGGAAAAGAGCTTTTTATTAATGGCTATGTTCTCTATGAAGGTGAGCACATAACTGCTCCTTCTGCTGCTGATACTACTGCATCAGGCAAGAGCAGCAGCTATACCAACAGCTATGAAACATATGATCTTACTTTCGGCAAGACTGTAACAGGCAACCAGGGTTCAAAGGACAAGTATTTTGAATTTACAGTAAATATCCAGGATGCTGTTGCAGGAACAAAATATGATGTTTCCTATCAGGAAGACAACGATGCAAATACAACAGACGGTAACGCTGACAAGCAGATTAATGCTAATCCCAACAGCGCAACTACTGTAATTGATTCCGATAGTGTAACTCAGCCTGATTATATCACAGCCGGTTCAGATGGCAAGATATCACAGAAATTCTATCTCCAGCACGGCCAGAAAATTGTAATCAGAGGCCTTGCAAAAGATACAGCTTATACAGTATCAGAGAATCCCGAGGACTATACAGCAACAGCCAAGGTAAATGGTACAGATGTTACACTTACAAATAATGCTACCTCAGGTACAATTGCTTCTGCTGTTACAGCTGACTTTACAAATGACCGTTCAGGCGTTATCCCCACAGGTGTACTTTCAACGGTAGCAGGTTCCGCAGCAATTATCGTACTTGGTATTGCAGGTGTTGTTGTTGGTATCATCTATGTAAAGAAGAAGAGAACTGAGGAAGAATAATAATTGCTGAAATTCTGGAAGACAATGAATGAGATCTACGGCTGGATCATTATTGCAGTATTCGGCTTAATCATGCTGATAGGAGCATGGCAGATGTATGATAACTATTATATATTTGACCATGCTCTTGACGACAGCATACTTCGTTTTAAGCCTGACCCGACTGATCCTGCTGCCGCAGCGGATTCTCCGATAACCGGGGAAATGGTAGGCTGGCTGACTGTTGACAATACAGGAATTGATTACCCTGTTATGCAGGGAAAAGACAATTCAGCCTTTCTGAACAAGGATCCCTACGGAAACTATTCACTTTCGGGCAGTATTTTTCTTGACAGTAGATGCAGCCCGGATTTCAAAGATGATTATTCAATTGTTTACGGCCACCATATGGATTATGGAGTAATGTTTGGTGCGCTTGATGATTTTCTGAAGGAAGATTATCTTAAGGCTCATACGACAGGTAAGCTTATGGCAGGCAGAAATGCAGAAAAAATATATGATCTTGAAGTATTTGCCTCAATGAAGGTAAATGCAGCAGAAAAGATAGTGTTTGATATCAGTGAATCTGATATAAGGCAGTTCATACATGAAAATGCCGCGGTACTGACTCGGGAGGACAGGTATCCTGTACTTGCTCTGTCAACCTGTGCCGAAGCTGATTCGGCAGACAGGATAGTGGTATTTTGTTATCTTAAGGAAAGCTGATTCCGGAATTCACGGATCACGATATTCTTTAATAATATAAAATGATAAATAACAATGAAAGGAGGGCACTGTTATGAAAATGCTGCAAAGAAAAATATCTGCGGCAGCTTTATGGCTGCTCTCCTTTGTTTTTATCTTTTCATTGGGTGTTACAAAGGTCCGGGCTTATGTGACTATCGGTGCTGAAATACCCGTGAATTGTAAAAAAATCACCGATGATAACACTCATGTGTATAAGATCGGAATTAAAGCTGAAAACAATGACTCTCCTGCGCCAAATTCGGATCTCCTGGAGGTATCTGAGAACGGTATGGGAAGGTTTGAAATAAATATTAATGAGCCGGGGACCTTCAGATACAGAATATTTGAAATACCCGGAAGCGACCCTGAATTTGTTTATGACAACAATATCTATGATGTAGTTGTATATGTTGAAAATGCAGCAGGTGACGGATTGACCTACAGTGTTGTTGCACATTCATCGGGCAGAGATACAAAGCCTGATGTTATCAGTTTTGCTGATGTGGTCAAGGATTCATCTCAGCCGGAATCCAATCCTGAGAAGGTGCCGGAGCCGGACCCTGATCCTGAGCCTGAACCGGTGCCTGAGCCTCAGCCACAGCCTTCCGGGGAACCGGAAATATTCCATACCATCAATATAGGTGAGCGTATGTCAGGCGGAGTTATTGACGTATTCCTGACAGGTGAAGCTTTCCCTGTGACCATGCTTGTTCTGGTGACTGTTGCTGTTTCGGCTCTGGCTGTTTCTGTATTCCTTTTCAAACGGAAAAAAACCGGGGAGGAGGATAAGGATGAAAAATAATTTCAGAAAAAGAATGCTAAGTATCGGCTGTGCATTCACAATAATGCTGTCAGCGGCTGTTTTACCTTTTTCCGGAACCTATGCAAAAGCAGCGGAAGTCGGGTCTGAATCCGTTGAAGAAGCGGTTGTTCCGGCAGCTGAATGTCCGGATGAAACCAGCAACACAGAACAAGAGCTTTACCATCAGAGCCTGGAGCTTTTTCCTGAGGGAGAAGGCAGCGAAAAAACAATTACTCTGCAGGGACTGATGCCTGAGGGTGCTTCCGGCGTGGCTGTTGATGTTACAGAGGATTATTCACAGCAGGACAGCCCTGAGCTGAGCAGCCAGGACAGCAGTATCAGTGAACAGGCTACAGATGTTGTTGCAGCCTATAATATATCAATTCTTGACGGTGAAACAGAATACCAGCCTGATGAGGAAAGGCCTATACTTGTGGAAATAACTGATCCCGGCATTACTGCAGATAATGCTTCCGAATTGTGGCATATCAAGGATAACGGTGAGCGTGAACAGATTACGGATTTTACAGCCGGGGACGGAATGATCAGCTTTTATGCGACCGGCTTCAGCGTTTATGCAATAGTTGATGCGCCTGAGCCTTTTTCTCCCATAAATGAGCTGGTTGAGTCGAAAGATAAACTTACCGGCAGCAGATCTGATTCCGGCTTCTATCTTTTTTACCGAAACAGTATTTACTTTGAAAACTCAACAAACAGCAATAGCTGCTTCAAGGAAACAACCAATCTTTCCGAGGCAGCTGTATGGTATTTTGAAACCGTCAAAGAGGGTAATGATGTATTTTATAAGATATATACAATCATTAATAAAACAAAGAAATACATTCATAATAAGTCAGGCAATCTTGTAGAACTAAGCGAAACCGATGCCGATATTTTTGAAATAGATGAATCAACGATAAAGCTTGATAATGTAACCTACAATTGTTTTACTCTTAAAAAGCATAATGATACGACTGATAAGTGGATTCAGCACTCCAGAGACGGCGGCGGAATAAGATATTATACAGATAAAAATTCACCTGTCAATACAAGTATAATGGCTTATTATGCCGACAAAGCAATAATACAGAAAGACCATTATAAATTAGACGGAAAGACCTATGGTCTGATGTTTTATGACAGGGATGTATTCGGAAATGCAATGATGTCTTCTGCAAAGGGCAGCAGTGCACTTTCTGTGCTTGAAACCCTGACGAAGGTAAATCCCATTACACACAGCGGTGTAAACTTTATTTCCCTGGATAATGATATTTCTATGTGGACCTTTCATTCGGTTGAGAAGGATATTTACACAATCTCTACGGAAACGGATCAAGGTGTAAAATACCTGAAACTGCAGGGGGCAAAGCTTACTCTTACAGATGCAGAAAATGCTTCCCAGATCAGGGCAGTCCCCGGAAGCGGGGACAATCTGGGCAGGATAAAGCTGAGCTGCGAGAATTACGCTGTTTCATTTGAAGGAACAAACGGCTTCAAGGGAGCAAGCAATAATGACACCAACAGAAAGCTGTGGCTTGATTTTGTAATCCCCTCAAATCTGTCCCGTGAGGATTACAACATATATAGTGCAGAAAAAATAAGTGTTTCTGAAGCAAATAACGGACAGAGCGTAATAGTCTATACACGTATCTGGAATGATACAAACAAAAGGTATGATTTTTACGCAATAGACCATAACGGCAGTCTGATCAGTGTTTATGAGCGCGGCGATGATATCATGTGGCTGGGCAGCAAGGTGAATACACTTCTGTGGAATTTCACCGAGTATTACTGGCAGGGAACAACTACTCCGAATAATTATTATGAGCTTTATAACCCGTATTCAAAAAAATACCTTGCTCCTCAGATAAAGAACGGACAGATCCTTTCCGTCAGTAAGCTGGGAATCAATATGCCCGGCAGAAGGAACGGAGAATACTATTCCGACATTATTGCCTGGGATGATACCTATTATGCATATTCCGGAATCAAATCCAATGCAGCCGCCGGAAAAATAGTATCATGTCCCAGATCTAAGGCTGAAACCTTTTATTTTGCGGTAGTTACCCCATCCAATGATTCACTGACAACGGTGGAAACCATAGATAATAATCAGTTCGGTATCAAAATGAAGATGATTGACTTCAGCGATACAACCAGCGAACAGGATGATATTCTGGGAGATCATACAAAATGGGAAGAACATAAAACCACTGCAAAAGAGGGCATACTGTCCACAGACCTGAAAGCAAACGGATATCCTCTGACATCAGCTGAAAATGAAGCTTCACAGAAAAGATCTATGTCTGAGCTGTATAAATCTGAAAGGCTTACTACTGTGAATCATCTGTTCCTGCAGAGCACATATAAAGCCAGCGGATATTTTGAATATGACTGCTGTCAGAATTTTGCAACGCTGAAAAGGGCTGACAATTCCTTTGACACAGACTTTATAGTTTATGAACAACTGGGAACCACTGAAAGGGACAGCAAGCCTACACTCAGACATGGACAGTTTTTCCCTTATGACAATATTACCGCCGGAGTTTTCTCAGCAAGGAATCCCCAGAATCTCTATGACAGTTCAGCCAATTCGCTGCATGAATCTGACCCGAGAAAATACGAAAAGCTGTATACAGTCGGAAATGATCCGGACTATAACTTCGGCATGGAGCTGGAAGCAAGCTTTGTACAGACTCCCAGCGGACGCGATGCCTGGGGTCATGATATGATCTTTGAATTCACAGGTGACGATGACTTCTGGCTTTATGTTGACGGTGAACTTGTAATAGATCTTGGTGGTATACACTCAGCACTACCCGGAAATGTAAACTTTGCAACCGGCGAGGTAAATGTAAACGGTAAAATAACCAATCTGAGAGATATATTCAAAGCGAACTACAAAAGCCGGAATGCCGGAGCTTCTGAGGCTGAGATAAATGCAAGACTTGAAAAATTCTTTGCCTGGGATCCTGCTGCAAATGAATGTGAAAAGGTTTTCAAGGATTACTCACCCCATTCCATGAAAATATTTTATATGGAAAGAGGCAAGGGCGCATCCAATCTTCATATGCGTTTTAACCTTAGCTATGTAACACCCGGTAATGTAATGCTTACAAAGAATGTTACCGGAACAGACGACCTGGATCTGGAATTAGTACAGTATCCCTATCAGATATGGTACAGACTCAATACCACAGACAGTGGAGAAACACTTAAGAATGAAGACGGTAATTTCAGTGTTACCTATCAGAATTCTTCAAGAAAGGTAGAATTCAAGTCAACCTACACTCCTCCCGGAACGACCGAGGTATATAATAATGTATATTTCCTCAACCCCTCACAGAGTGCAGAGGTTTATTTCCCGGATAATACAATTGAGTATAGAATAATTGAATGCGGTATCAATACTGAGGTTTACGATCATGTATATGTAAACGGTCAGGAAATCAGCAGGGGCAATGCCGGAGATAATATCCATCAGAAATATGATTCCGGATGGGTTGCTGTCTCCGACAGACCAAATATCGTTTTCAATAACCATGTCAATCCATCTGGACTGAGAACGCTTGCTTTCACAAAACAGCTTTATGATGCAGATAACAATCTTCTGACTGCTCAGCAGGATTATACTACCTTCAGCTTCAGGCTGTATCTGTCAAACGGTGTTGAGGATAATCTGAACCTTGCAAATATGAGTAAATACTACGTGGTGGATCCGTCCGGAAATTATTGCAGCTGGGATCATAACGCACAGAAATTTGTATCAACCGGGAAAAAGAATCTGGGCAGCTTTACCTCAGAGGAAAAGAAATCCATTACATTTGAAACCTCAATGAATGGTTCAATTTCAAAAATTCCGGCAGGGTACACAGTCGAGGTTCCTAATCTTCCGGTAGGTACCCACTTCAAGGTTGAAGAAAGTGAAAATGAAGTTCCTCTGGGTTATAAATTTCTCAGCTATACAATCCAGGATGGTACATGCTATCCGGACGGTACAGCGGTAAATGCAGGTTATGTCAGAAAAAACGAATCCCCGTCGATGACAATTAAAAACAAAAGAGGCTGGGGCCTTTCTGCAGACAAAATATGGAGCGACAGGGATTTTACCTCAGATCACGCTTCTATCTATACAGCAGTTTATGCAAAAGATCAGCTTGTTCCCGGTACAATCAAGAAAATGACATATCCCAATACAAATGTTAGATATTTTCTTGATAATCTTGCTGTGGGATGTACATTGTCAGATTATTCCGTTTGCGAGGTGGAGCTGACAGATCCGATCGTTGCAGACGGCAGGGGAAATGTTGTATCCTATGGAACCATAAAAAGGCTTGGAAACGGTGATCCTACTACTATTTATACTACTCCGAATGGTTCAGCTGTTTCAAAGCCCTGTTCATATGATGTTTACTACCAGCAGGGAGCTGTTTATGGAGTTGCTGATAATGTGCGCTCAGATAAGATAACAAACACCAGATGCGGCGGAATAAAGATTACTCTTTATGACATGAAAACGAAGCTTCCCCTTTCCGGCGGAGTATTTACTCTGTATAATGGAAGCACAAGCCTTGGTACATTTGTTTCAGATTCAAACGGCAGAATAACTGTTATGTATGAATTTGACCGTAATGTTGAATACGATTTGATAGAAACAGCTGCACCGGAAAAATATATCGGCCTGCCGAATTCCGTTACCTTCAAGATAAGCAGTGACGATAATCTCACTCTCAGCGGCAATGAGGCACAGTGGCAGACATGGTATAAGCCGAAAAATGCAGGAGATAAGCTTATAGCTTATATAGACCTGTATAATAAGCAGTTTGCACTCAGCGCATATAAATACGACAGCTTTGACAGAAAAATGCTTTCGGATGCTCATTTTGCACTGTACAGGGGGGTTACGGATAATGTAAATAACTGCATTATAAAGGACTATTCCCCTATGTCGGGCTATGAGGATCTGATTTCAGATGCAAACGGTCTTATTCCGGAAATAAATAATAACCTTGCTCCCGGAACGTATTATCTGTCTGAAACAACAGCGCCCTCAGGCTATACAAAGCTTGATACCGATATAGTATTCGTTATTACAGACCGCGGCAGTGTTTCAATAGTAAGCACCGGTCACGGCACATACCTGAAAACAACTGGTGATGATGAAATCGCTTATTCTATCGAAATACCAAATTCCCTTGAAACTGAAGAAGAAGCTGTTCTCACCGTAACAAAAACAGTTCAGGGTGTACTTGGCAATAAAGCTGAGGATTTCACATTTACACTGACAGTGGACGGCGCATCCGCATCAGATCAGTACAGATGGTCAAAAAATAATGTTACGCAGCCCGCAGCCCTGCTTTCCGGAGGAACATTTACTCTGAAGCATGGTGAAAGTGTAAAGATATCCCTGCCAAAGGATAAGAATATAACGATAACAGAGGCAAATGGCAGCTATGAAACTATTTTCAGGCTTGGCAGCGGAGCTTCGGAAATAACAAACAGCAAGACCTTCAGTCTCAGCGGAGATACAGAGCTGTATGTTACAAATGAAAAGAACGGTATGCTGCCTACGGGAATCAAAACGCATATTGTCATTTCAATAGTAATGGTTCTTTGCGCCTTTGCCGGTGCAGCTTATGTGATCAGAAAGAAAAGGACTGACAGAGCAGAATGATCATATACAGCTGCCGCAAGGCATCAAAGCTGTATGACTGACTTCTGGACAAACATAATATAAACAAAAGTCGATGAAACATAATTTCATCGGCTTTTTTGTTTTATTATCCGGCTTAATACAGTATTTGAATGCAACAGCCACTCTTGTATTATTAGTTATGATACCTGATAATTATGTCACAGTTTTTTGCAAGTGCTTATGAATTTATTAAAATATTTTTAAAAACCTACTTGACAATAGGGGAAAAGGGTGATATTATATTAAACATAGTAATTCCTATATGTTTAGTAAGTATTAATTCTTCTGAACTTATCTGGAATAATATCAGTAGTCAAAAATATAAATTAAAATGCGGCCGTTGAGGCGCACAAGGAAAAAAGGAGTGCATTTATTATGGCAAAAATTTACAACAGTATTACAGAGCTTATCGGAAAAACACCGCTTCTGAGAGCAAATAACTTTTCTGATGCAACAAAAGCAGAGGCAGAAATACTTGCAAAGCTTGAGTATTTCAATCCGGCAGGATCTGTAAAGGACAGAATTGCAAAGAATATGATCGAAGATGCAGAGAAGAAGGGTCTGCTGAAGGCTGGTTCAACAATTATCGAGCCTACAAGCGGCAACACAGGTATTGGTCTTGCATCTGCAGCTGCTGCAAAGGGATATAAGGCAATTCTTACAATGCCCGAAACCATGAGCGTTGAACGCAGAAATCTTCTTAAGGCATATGGTGCGGAGATCGTGCTTACAGAGGGAACAAAGGGCATGAAGGGTGCTATTGCAAAGGCTGAGGAGCTTCAGAAAGAGATCGACGGAGCAGTTATCCTTGGTCAGTTTGTGAATCCTGCAAATCCGCAGATTCATTATGAAACAACCGGTCCTGAGATCTGGGAAGACACAGACGGTCAGGTTGATATATTCATTGCCGGTGTAGGTACAGGCGGTACACTTACTGGTACAGGCAGATTCCTTAAAGAGAAGAATCCTGATGTAAAGGTAGTAGCAGTTGAGCCAAAGACATCTCCTGTACTTTCAGAGGGTAAGGCTGGTCCTCATAAGATTCAGGGCATAGGCGCAGGTTTTGTTCCGGATACACTGGATACAGGTATTTACGACCAGGTAATTCCTGTTGCAAACGAGGATGCTTTTGAAGCTTCACGCAAATTCTCACATACAGAGGGTGTGCTTGTAGGTATTTCCAGCGGTGCTGCACTTCATGCTGCAACTGTACTTGCAAAAGATCCTGCAAACAAGGGCAAGAAGATCGTTGTTATTCTCCCGGACACAGGCGAGCGTTATCTCTCAACTGATCTTTTTAACTGATATTGTTTACCCAGGGGAAATAATCTGCATTATTACAATAAATGTATCGTTGTATCAAGACGGTGCACAGGAACTTAATAATAATACAAAAAGTCGATGAATCAGATATTCATCGACTTTTTTGTCATTAGTTATTCTTTTACCTTGCTGTTATCAGATACAGTATTTTTCGTTTTTCTCTTTTTGATAATTAATAAAACCATTCCTGCCGTAATTGACATTACGAATAATACAATCATTGTTAAAAGAGGATATTCAATGCCCGAACTGAGTTTTTCTGATATGCTTTCGTAACCGTCAACAGACATTAGCATAGCTCCGGAGGTTGCTCCTATTATATTGTTGATTGAAATATGTGCGATTGAAGCAGTAAGTACAGAGCCGGTTATCCTAGTCAGTGCAGTAAGATAAAGACCAAAGCCGATGCAGGAAATGCACATCAGTATAATTCCCAGCCACGGAAAGCCGGCATAGTTTGTTCCGAAATTATGTCCGCAGGCTACAATGGGAGCGTGCCAGAGTCCCCATATTATTCCGCTGATAACTATAGCAGCAGGGAAGGGCATAAGCTTTTCTAGCTTCGGAGTAAGATAACCGCGCCATCCAAATTCTTCACCAAAACCAGGCAGCATTGAAATAATTGATAAAGCGGTTACATAAAGAATTGTACTCAGAAAAACGGGTATGTCGATATTTCTTGTCATTTTCTCCAGACTCCCGGACGGCAGAAGAAAAATGCAGGTGCATAAAGCCGTAATTATTGAGCATACTACAGAAAAAATAAGAGCAAATGCAATATAACGGATATTCCCCTTGAATTTCATTACAAAAAGACTTCCGGAAAAGCCCTCTTTTGTAATCAGTCTTGTGAGGATATTTGCTATTGCAGGACAAAACATTGCAGCAGAACTAATTACTCCATACCAGCTCGAATTAATAGTCCAGCCAGAAGTTAATATATAGATAAAAAACATTGCAAAGGTCATACCGAAGGACAGAAGAAGAAATATTCCAAGACGAATAAATATCTGTTTTTTATTTGTCATAATACTCTCCTCCTTTAAGGTAAAGTCTGCAGGAAATACGATAGGAAATGTAATATAATACCAATGTTGCCCCAGGAGTGAGCATGAGGAAATAGTTATTGCTCTTTGTAAGAAAATCATTTGCCCATTCAAGAAAATCCTTCAATGAACCGAATATCGAAAGGTCTCCGAAAAGACCGTATACTACAAACCCGAATGCTATTACGCCTATGATTATCATTCGTATAAGATTTCCCTGCTTGCTTCCGAAGCGTATTATGAATGGCGTTTCCAATGCACGTAAGAAAAGCTGAAACCATAAAAGCTGCATAAGAATAATAATACCAATGGTTACATCCGTTCCGTTTAGTGCTCCTGCGGACTGATAAATAATAAGAAGCACCGTTACTACTGAACATGAGAGAGCGGCATTGAAAATGTATTTAGCGCCTATCTGATTTTTTATGCCATCGGGAGTTGAAACTATAAAAGCCTGCCATTTTTTCATCTCATCTGCTTCAAAAATGCCCATTTCAAACATAGCAAGCGTCAGTATAGTAATTATGCTGCAAAGGGTAAGAACCAGTATCAGTTCCCATTCACTCAGATCCGGAGAAGTTAAAGGCGGAACTATGCACCATATGCTGAAAAAAACCAGTACGGGAGATATCATCAGAAGCTGTTTTTTATGTATGATAAGCTCCTTGTAAAGCAAGCCGAACATTATAATTCCCTCCCCTTAATAACCTTGACTGATGCAAAATAACAGCTTACTGTCGCTGCTGCAGCAAGCAGCAATGTGATTATCAACAAATACTGACCTATTCCGCCATATTCTGTGCTAAAAAAATCAAGCAGGTCAAAATCCTCGCTGACATTTGTTATTGAGTCAAGCTTTATCAGCAGTGATACAGTCCATGCAAATCCAATACCGCCCAATATTCCCATTATTATAATTTCAGTGGTTTGTTTTTTCCGGAAAATAAAGGCAATCATGACACTGAAAAAAGTTACTGCTATGGCTGCAAAAAACAGTGCAGTAATATTTCCGATGATATTCACAGTAAGGCTGTCTCCCGAAGCCAGACACAGTATTACAATGTATATAAGACTCAATACATAAGCCACTGTCAGTATTATTGTCTTTGAGAGCATTTTTGACAGAACTATCTGCCGGGGTGTAATGACCGTGGTACGGATATATTTCGTCCAGCCTGTTTTATCGTCAGAATACATATCCCCGCTGTTTCCCGCAAGGGCACAAAGGAATATGATACAGGGTACATAATGAAATATATACATATTTCTTTCAAGACTGGGCAGAGATTCACTGTTGGCAAGATTGCCGCATATCATGCTTAGTCTTACCAGGAAAAACAATACCGCAGCAAGAATACTGTAAACAAATGCCATAACCAGCGGCTTTCGGGTCAGAAGAATATCTTTATAAATAAGCCCCTTCATTATTTCCACTCTCCTTTTTCACGGCGTACATAAAAGAGCATTATTTCTTCAAGTGTCGTATTATCTATGGTAAGACCGCTGTATTTTGCTGCTGCTTTCACCCTGTTGCTTACCATGACCTCTGCGCCAAAATCCGTAAGCCTTGCGCTGATAATATCTTCCTTATCAATATCCTTATACTCATTTTTTCTGCACTTGATAATTCCGTGGGATTCCACAGTTTCATCTTTTCCGCCGCTGAGAAGAATTTTGCCTTTGTCAATAAAGGTTACACAGTCGGCAATTTTTTCAAGATCAGTTGTAATATGAGAGGAAAGAAGAATACTGTTTTCCTCATCCTGAAGGTATTCAAGGAATATATCCAGTATCTCATTTCTTACAACAGGATCAAGTCCCGTGGTCGCCTCGTCCATTATAAGAAGCTTAGCACCGTGGGACAGTGCAGCAGCTATCTGGAGCTTCATTTTCATGCCCTTTGAGAATTCCCCGAAACGTTTTTTTCTCGGCAGAGCGAAACGATCAATATAATTATAGTATACTTTATTATCCCAGCTGTCAAAAACATCTGAAAGGATCACAGACAGCTGATTTGCATTTATCTGGTCATGGAAAGGCAGTTCATCAAATACAGCTGATATCTGGGATTTGACCTTTCTTTCATCATCAACACTATCAAGTCCCAGGACTTTTATACTGCCGCTGTCCTTTCTGATAAGATTAAGCATTAGTTTTAATGTAGTTGTTTTGCCTGCGCCGTTCTGACCGATAAAGCCCATAATGCTGCCTCTGGGAACATCGAAGCTGATATTATCCAGTGTGAATCCGTCATATTTCTTTGTAAGATCCCTGATTTCAATTGCATTTTTAATATCCATCATTATTCATTCTCCTTTGTAAAGCATGGTAAGAAGCTCCTGAATTTCATCAAGCTCAACACCGCATTGTTTAGCCTTTTCAATTGCAAGCATCAGATTGCTTTCAATTTGCCTCAGCCCTTCCTCACGGACAAATTCCTGATCCCTGACACTGACAAAACTGCCCTTACCGGTGAAAGACTGAATAAAGCCGTCACGTTCAAGCTCCTCATAAGCACGTTTAGTTGTGATAATGCTTATTCTGAGCTGCTGGGCAAGGTATCTCATAGATGGCAGCGCATCACCCTCACTGAGAGTACCGTTCATTATCATTTCCTTGATCTGTGAGGATATCTGCTCGTAGATAGGCTTTCCGGCAGAATTGCTGATTATTATATCCATCCCGTAACCCCCCAAGAAATTGTATATATACATTATACACATTATATATTATATTTTTACCAGTGTCAACAGAAAATTATTTTCTATTTACTGTAATACTTCATTCATTTGAATTGTTTAATATATGAAAGATCTTTTACAGAGTAAAAACATAATTTCCGGAAAATATTTTATAAACATGTGTAATATTTCAGCCTGCTCAGTTGTTTACTATATGAAAGGTTTTTTAAAAGAAAATACGGATACTGAAAAAACAATATCCGCAAAAATTTTTAAAAATCAAGTGTAATATTTCAGCCCGCTCAGTTGTTATGTATACGAGAAATGAATTATAATAAAGAAGTTATGATAAAGGAGGAAAAAATAGTGGATGAGACTGAATATCAGCGAATAGTTGAAACATATCTTGACGATGTTTACCGCACGGTGCTTGCCTGCTGTAAAAATAAAGAGAACGCTGAGGACGCGGTACAGAACGCTTTTTTGAAGCTGCTCAAGGTGAAGGAAAACCAATTCAGGGATGAAGGTCACATAAAACGCTGGCTCATCAGAGTGGCACTCAATGAATGCAAGAATATGTGGAAATCCTTCTGGAACAGGAACAAGGTTTCCTTTGAGGTTCTCGAAACAGACCCGTTATATCAGGATGAAACACATCATGAGCTTCTTGAGATTCTGGATAAGCTTCCTCAGAATTACAGAACGGTAATACATCTGTATTATTATGAAGGGTACAGCGTAAAAGAGATATCAATGATAGTTGGTATTTCAGAATCAAATGTACAGGTACGGCTGAAAAGGGCGAGAGATAAGATGAAAGTTTTGATAGGGGAGGAATAATTATGACAAATCAGGATAAAAAAATCGGAAAGCTTTATAAGGAACTTTACGGAAATGCAAATGCAAGCGATGAATTCAAGGAGAAGGTTATCTCCAGGTCTGCAGGAAAGAAAAAAAAGGGCAGAATTACAAAGGTTGTATGCGCACTGGCAGCAGCAGTTGTCCTTGTTTTCGCAGGTACGGTTATGGTTTCGGCATCAAGAATCGAATATGATAAGGTGATTTTAAACGGCGAAGAAAAGATGGCAAGATATGTGGATTTCGGTACAGGTACACGTTTGTGGGAATGTGAGGCAAACGATACAGCATATACAGTATGGACCTACGGCGATTTTGACAAGGAGAACGAGATTCTTTATCTGGTTGACCATGATGATTATTTCCTTGCATCTACTGACCCCAATCCTACACTCAACCTTTACAAAGATATCGACAAATCTCCTGTTGCTGAATTCAAGGAAATTGATGGAGAAAAATGGCTTCTTATGACAGATAATGTAGGTACTCAGGAAATGCTTTTCACCGAGGATGAAAAAGACGGAACAGCAGACGGCAAATACAGAGTGGATGATAATTGTGTAACTGCTTTCTCACTGCTTCCCAACGGCGCCGTAGTTGAAACAGATAAAACCACAAATCTCAGCTTCATTGACAGTATCAGCAGAATGTTCGGAATGGACAGAACAAGCATGTGGAATAATATTTACACTCAGCTTGACAGCTATAAAGAAAGCTGAGTCAGAGGTAATACTGAAAGCCTGTCGCTGCACAGAAAAACAGAATAATGTAAAAAGACTCCCGATCTGTAGTAATACAAATCGGGAGTTTTATTGCTGAGTTATAAATCAGGCATTATGAAATATGCACCGCAAATAATGCATTAAATCAAGCCTTACCTACTGATCCGAAGAGCTCCATCTTTTCCTTGACAGTAGCCTTGATAGCCTCGAAGCCGGGAGCGAGAAGCTTTCTCGGGTCAAAGCCTTTGCCTTGAAGATCCTTGCCTTCTTCGATGTACTTTCTTGTAGCTTCCTGGAATGAAAGCTGGCACTCTGTATTAACGTTGATCTTTGAAACGCCGAGAGAGATAGCTTTCTTGATCATGTCAGCTGGAATGCCTGTGCCGCCGTGGAGAACGAGGGGCATTTCGCCTGTCTTAGCCTGGATAGCGTCAAGAGTCTCGAAAGAAAGACCCTGCCAGTTTTCAGGATATTTACCGTGGATATTACCGATACCAGCTGCAAGCATATCAACGCCCAGATCAGCAATTGTCTTGCACTCGTCAGGATCTGCACATTCACCCATACCTACAACGCCGTCTTCTTCGCCGCCGATAGAGCCAACCTCACACTCGATTGAAAGACCGAGATTATGAGCAACGTTAACAAGCTCCTGTGACTTAGCAAGGTTCTCCTCGAAGGGATAATGTGAACCGTCAAACATGATGGAAGTGAAGCCAGCCTTTACACACTTGTAGCAGCCTTCATATGTACCGTGGTCGAGGTGAAGAGCTACCGGTACTGTGATACCGAGAGATTCGTCCATAGCCTTAACCATAGCTGCAACTGTGCCGAAACCTGTCATATACTTTCCTGCACCCTCAGATACGCCGAGGATAACGGGAGAGTTAAGCTCCTGAGCTGTAAGAAGGATAGCCTTTGTCCACTCAAGATTGTTGATGTTGAACTGACCTACTGCATAGTGGCCT
>ONDB01000079.1 GCA_900316485.1 uncultured Eubacteriales bacterium | reverse complement strand
TCTTTTTCTTCATCATAGGTGAACTTGTCTTTTTTATAGCCTTCTTCGCCGGGCTGATTTCCGGGCTTGCCTTTTGGAACGAGATAAGTGATGCCATTTTCTTCGGCTTCAAGCATATCTTTCCCATCGTGATATCCTGTGTCTGCTGTCATAACGAGTGTTTCTGCTTCAAGAAATTCTTTTGCCCTTGTTCCCATTTCGGTTAGCTGACCCTTGTCAGAGCCATTGTTGGTTGTCTCAAAACCAACGATCATTTTTGACTCTGCTTCGGTAACTACCTGAGTGTTGTAGCTTATATCCATTCCCTTACCGCTGCCCTGTTTCATACATCTTGCATCAGGGTCTGTTTCGGATATTTGTGTTTCTCCGCTTTCCTCGAGCTGTTTTTGCAAATCTTCAAATTTCTCTTTTTTAGCATTAAGCTTTGTCAGAATTTCCTTGATCTGCTCACTTGTAAGTGCTCTTTCTTCGTTGAAGCCTTCGTTTTTATCGGCTTCATCGAGAGCAGTCATGTATTCATTGATTCTTTCTTCGGTCTTTTTGATCGTCTTTTCAACTGTCTTTTTGTTATGATTCCTTTTCTTGGAATTATTTGCTTTTACCTTTACGCTATCCAAAGCAGTCATCTTTCTGCCAAAAAGACCAATCTTTTTGTAGAAGACATTAAATTCTACAAAAACATTTCTAAGAGCTTCTTTGTTATTTTCTTTGAAATAGCAAAGTGTTCTTTTGCTGGGCTGCAAACCGTTTATCAGCCATATTACTTCAATATTTCTTTTAGCCTCTATCGCAAGCTTACCTGATGAACATATACGGTTCAGCAAACCATACAGATATAGTTTCAGCAATGCCTTCGGAGAATACGGAGGACAGCCGTTGATTTGAGTTCGGAATACTTGAACCCCAATTTTGCCATATCAAGTGACTCGCAGAATAAATCTATTACTCTGCATTCACTATCTTCGGGTATCATACTTTCCCAATCCATCATTATTATCTGATCTCGGCTCATTTCTTCCTTATATTCCATTCTTCCGTTCCTCCGCTTGCTTTGATATCTATATTATACCATATTTTAACGGATTTTGCGAGTTTTTGCACGGTCTACATTATGAGTAGCAATACCTGCCAGGGCAGTGACAAGCGCTATTGCCTGGGCTTTTTTCACCTGCTTTGGCAGCTGCTTATGTTCTACTCCTTTTTCATCCATTTCAAACATCACAACATATTTCCCGCCCATAATTGCTGCATATATCAGCATACTAATCACCAGGATAACCGTCATGCCTGCCACAAAGCAGGCAAAAAACAGTAGATTCCCCGGAAGTCTTCCAGCAAAGTCACTGCCCCACTCTATTGCATCCAAAATGTTAATGAAAACAAAAATACCAAGAATAATAAAAAACAGAATCTTCCATACCAATATGAATATGGTAGGATTTTTAAGTATAGGCATTTCATAGATCCAGCGATATTTGCCATCCTCACACAAATAGATATTTTTTGTTACCCGACTCCCCTGCTGTATCATGTTTTTGGCAGTGGGTTTACGTTTTTTATGTGCCGGATGTTTTTCTTCGGCAGTGCTTCCCGGCACTGCTGCTCCGCATTTCGGACAAAATCTCGAAGTTTTAGTTACTGCAGTTCCGCATTCAGTACAAAAATTAGCCATAGCTGCCTCCTTTGCAAAAACCTTACTTTATATTATTCCAGAACAGTATATAAGTTATCAGGATAGCTGTACTTAATATCTTCGTCTTCTGCAGTACATTATTATGCAGCAGCCGAAAGCGAATATTCTTTTTTGATATTATCATATTCCTGTATACCCTTACGCAGCAGATTCATAAAGTCCTTCTCAGAATACAGACCGTCTGCATTGCTGTTGATTCCTGAAAAGCGTATAGGAAAAACTGCAGGATGATTGCTCAGATCCATCACCTGCAAATTCCTTAACTGATTCGCTGACTGATAAACAAGATCCGCAGTGCAATACTTGCTTCCGTCCGGAGCCTTCCAGCGGCAAAATACCACCTTTGATCCGATAGGCGTTTTTCTTTCAATAGATCCAGGCAGCTCATAGGCTTCTGCATTAAGGGCAGCCAGAACACTGCAGATATTGGAATCGTGCCCGCACAGGAATGTAAACTTCCGTCCGTTGGTATTAAGCTCCTTTTCTATCTCCTGAAGCAGCGGATGTGCAACATTTGCAGCCACCAGCGGCGCAGAAAACAGCACATCTCCGTATACATCCTTGATCTCTGCAATCTGAGCCCACTGCTCGTCGGTCAGATCATGACCAAAGGCTGCCTTCTTCTTATCCGCTTCTTCATAATACTGCAGTATGAGTGCATCACTTGCAGAACAGGCTATTTTCATGGAACCCTTTACCCCCGGCTCCTTATTTTCCTGCAGATAGAATTCCATATCGTCAGTAGTCAGCTCTGTTGCAGTACCGTCCTTCCATGCCTCAGAATTCTTCATGTCAATAACATCTGTTATCAGCACATAATTGTCTGCCAGATCATTTACTGTATCCGTATACATTTCTCTGATCTGTGCCTCAGCATCTGCTTTGTACCGGGGCGTAGCAAAGGTAAGCCGGGGTTCAAAAACAGGATCCATTTCATCATAGTTCATATGCGTTTCAACCTGAGTATCAGCTGTTGGAAGTAATCCTGCTTTGAAAAAGTTAGCTGTTGCCGTGGTACGCTGCAGGGAATTTGCATATATCCGCACAGCCCCCTCCTCAGGATGATAGTTTTCAGGAAAAAGATTTTCCGATTCAAGCCACTTGCGGAAATACTGTCCTGTTTCAGTTTCCAGTATTCCTCCTCTGAGGGATAATTCGCTGGGATTTGATGACCAGTCATACCATTTATACGGTGTAACAGAATCCAGCAGAGAACCGTTTACGCTCAGAGGGGAACGAATATTATGTCTGCTAAGCACTAACACCTGTTCAAGAGTATATCCTTCTCTATGAGGTACAGCCATTTCTGTCACAGCCTGGGGGCTGCTTTCACCTGATGTCTGACCGCTGCTTTCTTCCGATGCTTCTGCACTGCTTTCTGTTTTGGTCTGAATACTGCTCTCTTCCGATACTTCTGCACTGCTTTCGGTCTTGGACTGTTCGCTGCTTTCCTCCGAAGTCTTTATGCTGCTTTCCGCTGTAATTCCGGAACTTCTTTCCTCTGCATTGTTTTCAGGTTTAGCAGCGCAGGCAGCAAGACTGATCATCATACCGAGAATAGTTAACATACAAATTGATTTTTTCACTATTATTTCTCCTTTCAATTATTATATATCAGCTTCTGAAAAAGCCAAGGGTCGTATTGATACCCCTGACAGTGTTGCGCAGCATATCAACCAGTTTTTCATGGTTTTCTTTGATATATTCACCGTCATCCCGTTTTGCAGCCTCTTCTGATTCTTTTGCATTAACAGAAAGGTCTTCACAGCCAATACTTCTTGAACTGCTTTTCAGGGAATTGACTACTATACGGTAATTATTGATGTCCTCATCAGCCAGGGATCTATTCATTTTCTCTATGCGCTCGTCTGCATCAGAAACAAATTCCTCAAGCATCTCTGCATAAAAACCTATATCGTTCATGCAGTACCTCATACCAAAGGCAGGATTGAATCCCCATGCCTCCAGCATAGTGAGAAAAACACGCTCTTTATCGCTATTTTCTAAAGAGTAATCCTGTTTTTCACGGTTCTGCTTTATTTCTGTGTTTTCTTTTAATAAATATTCACTGTCTTCGCTGATGACAGCAAGCATAATATCCGCAAAGGCAGGATCAAACTGTGTACCCTTTCCATTTACAAGCTCACTGACAATATACTCCTGAGAGAAGATTTCGTGGTAGCTTCTGCGTGAGGACATGGCATCATAGGCATCAGCAACAGCAATAATACGTGCCTCCTCCGGAATATCCTTACCGCTGAGATTATCTGGATAGCCCCTGCCGTCGTATCTTTCATGGTGCCATCTTGCTCCGATTGCCAGCTTGGGCATTTCAGTGATATTTTTAAGTATTTCAAATCCTACCATAGGATGTGTTTTTATCTGTGCATATTCTTCATCTGTAAGCCGTGTAACCTTTGTGAGAACCTCATCCGGCACACCAATCTTTCCTACATCATGCAAAAGTCCCATCATATAGATTTCCTCCTGGGCTTTTTCTGAATAGCCGGCTCTCTTTGCTATTTCCTTTGTAAAAAGAGCCACACGATTGGAATGTCCCTTTGTATAACTGTCCTTTGCATCCATGGTTCCTGCCAGGGTCTGCACAATCTGCAGTGATAGTCTTTCATTTCTCTTATGCTCAGATATAATCTGTTTTGTCATTCGCTGAACTTCCTTTTTGAGATCGGTCTGCAGGCGCATAAACTCTATTGTATTCCTGACCCTCATGAGAAGTACAGAAGGAATAAAAAGGCTTTTTGACAAAATCCATTGCTCCGGCAGAAAGGGCCTTTGTTTCTGTTTCACTGTCATCATCAGCAGTCAGGAAAATAACGGGGATTTCCCTGCTTTTGCTGTTGTTTTTCAGCCGGCTTAGTATTTCAAAACCATCCATTCCCTCCATGTGCAGATCAAGCAGAATAACATCGTAAACCTTCTTCCTGACAATGGCAAGACATTTTTCACTTGAATCTGCAACATCTGCCCTGATTCCGAATAAACGCAGGAAATTTTCTGCTACCTTAAGATTCATGGTATTACCGTCCACAACAAGCACATTTGCCATTGGTGAATACAGATGCCTTCCGCTGTAATTGCCTTTCAATTCCAGCTCCATGCTGCTTTCAAATTTTCCCATAGGTTCAGTGCTTACAATTTCCTGATTCAGCCTGAAATAGAATGAAGAACCTTCACCGTATACGCTTTGTAGCTCCAGCTTGCTTCCCATCATTTCAAGCAGTTTTGTGACTATGGACATTCCCAGTCCTGTACCTTCAATATTTCGGTTGCGTTTTTCGTCAAGCCTTCTGAATGATTCAAACATCCCATCTATATCTTCTTCACGGATACCTATTCCTGTATCTCTGACTTCAACATAAAGCTCAGAATAATTGCCTTTTCTGACTTCCTCTTTTATCAGCAAAGTAACAGAACCTTTTTCCGTATATTTACCGCATTTGTCAGAAGATTGAGTATTATCTGCTTTATCCTGACTTCATCACCCAGAAGCACCGACGGAAGCAATTCATCAGCTTCCACAATCAGCTTAAGTTCATTCTCAGCCGCTCTTGCTGCAACTGAATTCACCAGGTCGTTTATCAATACCGCTGTATGGTATTCCACAGGAATAATCTTCATTTTATTGTCTTCTATCTTTGAGAAATCAAGAATACTGTTGATAAGTGAAAGCAGGGTTCTTCCCGAGTTCTGTATATTTGAAGCATATTCCCTGATATTAATATCGTTGCTTTTGTGAAGAATCATTTCATTCATACCCAACACCGCATTGATAGGCGTTCGTATTTCATGAGACATATGGGCAAGGAAATTGCTCTTTGCCTTATCTGCCGCAATTGCTGCTTCAGCTGATTCGCGCAGCTTTTCATTTGCCCTGTCCTGGAGCTTGATAACATTTGAAATAAGCCTGTATATCAGTATTTCGCATCCGATCAGTATTATCAGACAGATAGCACCATAGATAATAACATCCCGCTAAATAGCAAATACACCGTCTACTACATAAACAACAAAACCGGAGGCTTCATTTCTTGTAGCAATAATCACCTTGTACCTGTCGTCATAATCCTTTATAAATGCCACATTCCTCCCGTCTGTAGGTGCGGAATTATAAGGAAGGCTTATGATATTTACAGAACTGTTTTCTGACATCTGGTATTTTCCGTAGGGATGGTTAATAATCTCTCCCCTGGCATCAGACAGAAATGCATATCTGCCGTTACCATAGCTGTTTCCCAGAATATCCACCAGCTTGTCCATATAGAAATCTATACCGAAATTTCCCAGGAATTCGCCGGTACGGTCATTGTAGACCTTTTCTGCAAAGGTAACACAGTAAAGTCCGGTCTGTTCATCATAGTATGGTGAGGATATAATCCAGTTCTGCTCTGAGCTAATAAGATCACGGTACCAGTCACGTTCCTCTACGTGCCAATCATCATCAGGCTCCCAGCCGTTATTCATTATTACTGTATGTTCCATATCCGGATTTGTCATGTAGCTGACCGAGATTTCAGGGTACTGTTTGGTTATCCGGTCAAGATATGAAACCATGCCTTCATAATCTTCAAGCATTTCAGGATCTGTCGAAATGTTGCTGCAGAACATATCAAGAATGCTTTTCTGTGTATTCATCCACTCTGAAAGCTGATATTCATAATCCAGCGCAGACTTCTGCATCTGATCTGTACCATAGTTGAAGGTTGCTGTAAAATTGATATACATACAGATTACTGTAATCAGCATCAGGGCTGACAGAATTATTGCACGGAATCGTTTACTGACCTTTACGTCCCTATACCTGGCTCTCTCTTTTTTCTGTGATTGTATATGCTCTTCGTTCAGCATAAGCACAGAATAGGACCTGAGCTTTGCAATAATCTCCGACAATCTTTCTCCCGATTCACGGATGCTGACAAATTCCTGTTCATAATCCATTGAATGCTTCAGGTTTTCTTCGCTTGCTCCGCTGCGTATACGTTCTGTCTGTTCCCGCAGCTCTGAAGAAATATCCTTTAAGTATTTCTGGTTCTCAAAAAGAGTATCCCGCTCCTTTTTTTCATTTTTGTCAGCAATAATATACATGATAAGTACAACCGCAAAAATGGACAGCGAAATCACAAGCATGATCAACATTCCGATATAGAAATCCTTATACAGCGTCCAGTTATTTTCACTTACAATCAGATACCAGCCAAAATCAGACGGTGTTGCAAAAAGGTTTTCTCCTCTCTGATTGATGGATACGGACTTATCACTGTTTTGCACAAGAGAGTATATACCTGCATAATCAGGAATAGCTTGTATCAGCTTTTTTCCGATCAGTTTTTCATCCGAACAGCCTGCAATAATGCCGTCATCCGTAACAATTACAGATTTCTGATTGCCTCCACATTCATTTTGGTTATATGGTTCTGAATATTGTCCATTGTATAGTCCATACAGGCGATGGATTTTCCGTCAGGAAGCAATACAGAAACTGAAAAGCAGATATCGCCGGTCATTGCATCCAAATACGGGTCTGTAACGAAGGGTTCTCCCTGATTGAGCAATGCACCAGTATACCACGCTCGCTTTTCAATTTCATAATTGTCAGGAATCACAAAATCCGGAATATAGAACCAGTTTTCCGTCGAAAGATATACATTAAAACAGACCGAATCAGTTATCTTATGCACAGCCTGTTTTTTGGTCCTTATAAATGCCTCGCAGGTTTTTCTGTCATTTACCAGAGGCCGTACCTCCATAGCAAACCGAACCGTGGACAGCTTCGTATCATTAGTAGTTTTTCCGGCAAGATACACCTATACATTTTAATGCTAACACAAACAATCTGTTATGTCAATTACTTCCGGTC
>ONDB01000147.1 GCA_900316485.1 uncultured Eubacteriales bacterium | reverse complement strand
TTTGCTTCTTTGAGCGAATATGTATCAAAAACAGGATCGGTCGGGAGCTGAATTTCTATTGTGCTGATCTTGTCAAGCCTCGCCTGACCGCATTTCATTTTCAGTTCGAATACATGACCGCCCTTCTGCCTGTCATCGGAAACAAAGTGGATATGCCAGCCTGCTGCATTGATACCGTCCATAAAGTCGGGATAATAAACGCCGACCAGCGTTCCGCCCAGGTTGTTGAACTGAAAAGACTTCTGCGTTATCTGCAGCATATACTTTGTAAAAAAAATAATTATTCTTTTTGTCCCGAGCTTCATTCAGGTATAAGGTATTTCTGGATAAATGCTATTATCAGGGAATATATTGCCGCACTGAATTCTGAAAGGAAAACTCATCCTGCAATAGTAGCTGCATGGATCTTAATGATAACTATGATGATAGAAACGGTTATCTTTCAAATAATTATTAATACACTGAGAGACTGATCTGATACCATGAAAAATTGATCATTGCAGATTATCTGAAAAAACGTATCATAAGTGAAACTGTTGAATAATAACAGTCGGGTACTTGTTCATTTTGAGCGAGTACCCGGTTTTTTGTGTTATTATAATGTGACAGCACCTTTTGAGAAAGGGTGTAAATCTTTTCTGTTAATATGTAGAATAATGCTTTGATATTTTGTATAAAAAGTCAAATTGAAGTATAATGAGTATGTGTGATATAATATTTTTGTACAGAATTACTATATTGTTGACCCGTATAAAATGCTTTCTAAGCAGAAGCAGATTAAATAGTGAAAGGGTGAAATTAGTGAATCGGACGTACAATAATGAGCTGAATAAGTAGATTAAGAATATAAGAAAGTGCATATGAGAGCATTAATATGTTCGCAGTTGACAGTTACCTGTCAGAAAATTCATCAGGGCAGGAGATAATCCAGGGCATATTGTGGAAAGATTTGTAAAGATAATATACAAAAGCAGTATTAGGTATTTAGGAATAATGGCAGCAGGCTTAATATGATGATCAGGGTTCAATAAAAATATAGAATGGAGAATGTCAATATGGTATTCAGCGTTTCAGTGGTTGATTTAATAAATATTTTGTTTATAGCTGCAGGTATAGGCATATGTGGTCTTTGTTTTTTGCAGATTACATCATCTATCCACCTGCGTAAAGAGATACGCAGCTATTTTCAGTTGTTTTTTACACTTATTCTGGTTTACATTACCACACACCTGGCCAGACAGGTGTTGAGTGGAATACCGGGAGATGGTATCCGTACTACTTTGTACACAGTCACCTTTATCGAAATGATTACAGCCGGCTTTATGGCATATATGATGTCAATGCTGGTTGTGGCGGTTTCAAAAGTTCAGAAAAATACGAAGGTTCTTAATGTAGTTCTGCTTGTACTGTTTTGTATTCATGCTTTGATTCTGATTATAGGAAGCATATTTGATTTTATTTATTTATTTGACACAGGCAATGTTTATCATCGGGGAACGGGATATATTCTTTCCAATTTCAGCCCCTTCGTAATGCTGGTAATTGATATGGTTCTGCTGATAATATGCCGCAAAAAGATTGATAAACGTGTTAAAATGGCATTCTGGATCTATCTGATTGCACCAGTTGCGGCAATTCTGGTACAAAGTATTTTCTTTGGTATCCAGTTTATTATATTTGCAACAGTGGGAGCAGCTGTTTTTATGTTTTCTGTTATCATTAAGGTTCAGAATGAGAAATATGAGAAACAGCAGCTGGAAAGATCAAAAATTAAAACAGAGCTTACTCTTGCAACACGAATACAGGCAAATATGCTTCCTAACATTTTTCCCGCATTCCCGGATCGTCCCGAATTTGATATCTATGCTTCTATTGACCCTGCCAAGGAAGTCGGCGGAGATTTCTATGACTTTTTTCTTATAGATGAAGATCACCTTTGTCTGGTTATGGCTGATGTTTCCGGTAAAGGCGTTCCCGCGGCATTGTTTATGATGGCGGCAAAGATAATACTTGCAAATTATGCAAAAATGGGCAAGAGCCCGGCTGAAATACTAACATCTGCCAACGCATCAATCTGTTCCAGCAACCGAGAGGATATGTTTGTTACGGTATGGCTTGGAATACTGGAACTGTCCACAGGCAAACTGACAGCTGCTAACGCAGGGCATGAATATCCGGTACTCAGGCAGCCGGACGGCAACTTTGAATTATATAAGGATAAGCATGGATTCGTAATCGGAGGCATGGAAGGTCTGAAATATAAGGAATATTCTATTAATATGAAACCGGGTGCAAAGATCTTTTTGTACACCGACGGTGTACCCGAGGCAACAGACAGCGAGGACCAGCTTTTCGGTACGGAGAGAATGGTAGCTGCCCTGAATAAAAACCCGGAATCTTCTCCGCAGGAGATACTGAAATCTGTCAGAAGTTCTGTTGATGATTTTGTAAAGAATGCGGAGCAGTTTGACGATCTGACTATGCTTTGCATGGAATACAAAAAACAGTTATAAAGTATCAATACAGGGCTTTTTGTATTTGATATCTGTATACCAAAAACAGAGAATCAGATATGTGCTGATAATGATTGATGAAAAGAAAACATCAGGGACAGAGAATTGGTTCAGATGTCAGGAAAGACAGCAGATCAGAGAAAACACCTGACCAGTCCGGATATGACGGTGTTTGTCAATTAATAACCGTAATGAATTGATGAGGTGAATCATATGTCAAAATCTATGGGACTGTATATTTCTGTCCTTTTATCTGTACTTTTGATTCTAGGCGGCTGTACCGGTCAGGATAAACCGGAATCATCAGGCATAAGCGAAATACCGGCAAATGATGTGAGCACAACAGATCAGTCATCGGAAGAACAGTCGATCAGACAGCAGTCAGAGGAATCTGAAACAGATATCAGTGAAGAAAGTTCCCGTGACAGGGAAAATACAAAGGAAATACCCCAGACGGGCTTTACAAAAGCAGTGCCTCAGTCTTACTTGGCAGAGGCGGAGCACAAAGGAACTGTTCAGCAGCTGGACTATAATTCACTTGATTATGTCCGTGACGGCTCAGCTATTACAAAAACTGCTTTTGTCTATCTTCCTTATGGTTATGATGAAGCTGACAAAGAAAAAAGATATGATATTGTATATCTTATGCACGGTCTGGGTGGACATGCAGGAGAATATTTTGATTATCCCGGAACAAAAAATGTATTCGATAATCTTATTGCAAACGGAGATATTCCGCCGGTGATTATTGTTTCGGCAACTTTCTATAACGAAAAAAGTGAAAGGGATTTTACCAGCTCAACCTCAGAAGTAAAACAGTTTCATAAGGACTTTGAAGATAACCTTATGCCCACAGTTGAAAGCAGATATCATACTTATGCAAAGGATATAACACCAGAAGGACTTAAGGCTGCCCGTGACCACAGAATTTTCGGAGGTTTTTCTCTGGGTTCTGTAACAACATGGCTGGAGCTTTGTTATGATTACGATTACATACGCTGTTATCTGCCTATGAGTGCTTCATGTTGGTATTATGGCGATTTTAATGATATTCAGCTGAAAAAGAATGATGATTATATTGAGCAGCTTGTTAAGGACAAAAAGCTTGATGAAAAAGGGTATTTCATCTATCATGCTGTTGGTACAGAGGATGGTATGAAAAGTCAGTCTATAGATATGGCAAATGATTTGCTGTCAAGGGATATCTTTACACCCGGGCATTATGTGTTCTATCAGAAGGAGGGCGGTCTGCATGACCTGAATGCTGTGCAGGAATACTTGTATAATGCCCTGCCGGTTTTCTTTGATGTTCAGGATGAATAAGATGTTTTATATGGCTGTTCAGAATAATAACGAAAAAACCCGATGAATATTTTGGTTCATCGGGTTTTGGTTGTCAGGGAGTCAGCCGTTATGCTTATGGAAAAAATGA
>ONDB01000088.1 GCA_900316485.1 uncultured Eubacteriales bacterium | reverse complement strand
TCACGCTGCCCTTTGAAAAGGCGGGCGAAACTTTTGTGTCTTGGCGCGACTGATTAATTCGCTATTACGGGTGCAGCGTCACGCTGACGGTTGTATTAATCAGTTAAAAATGGTATACTTGTAATATATCAGAATAAGGAATGATAAAAATGAGAGCCGGTTATAATGCGGGTGAATATATAAAAAGTGATTGTTATCGCTATATTGGCAGATCGGATACAGCAGGTTGTGTCCGACTGTATCTGAAAAGCAGCGTATTCAGATGGCACGTTGCTTTTCGCCTGAGCAATGCACACGGAATAAGCCGATTTTTAGGACACCTGCTCTGGATAATAAACGGCAGCAAATCAAGAATAATGATTCCCAGAAAAACCAGAATCGGGCTCGGCTTGTATATCGGTCACGGAGGACCTGTTGTTGTCAATGCCACAGCGGTTATCGGAAACAATTGTAATCTGTCCCAGTTTACAACCATAGGCTCCAATCATGACAATTCTGCCAAAATAGGTGATAATGTCTATATTGGGCCAAATGTATGCATAGTTGAAAATGTAACCATCGGAAACAATGTTACAATAGGCGCCGGAAGCGTCGTTACAAAGGATATTCCCGATAATGCTACCGCCGCCGGGAATTATGCCCGGGTGCTTAACTATGATAATCCCCGTAGATATATCAAAAATCCCTGGAAGCAATAACATTGTAAAAAACAGAATAACTAATTCCCTGACAAACAAAAGTCGATGAACCAGAATATTCATCGACTTTTTTGTGTTATTATGAGTTATTTTAACGGAACAGCCCCTTTGTGATCCTCATCCGTTTATCGCTTGATGAGTATTTTTGCTGCTCCGGAAATGCACCCTGTATCATCATATGTATTGGCACATTATTTTGCATAAACCTCGTTGTTGTCCTCATCACATATATTTGTTATTTCTCCGTCTTTGATAATAGCAATCGTGCCCACAGGCAGACTGAGCACAGATACCGCTTTGGGACAATAGGATAATAATTTGTATAAGGGCAGAGTGATATAATCGTCAGGATCATCGGATTGTTCAACGTCGTTGGCGTCACCCATATACCAACCGGAATCTCCGTTTTCAACAGCCTGCTGTTTTTCAAGATATACTGCATCAGAGCTTAATGCAATTTTCTTTGCAACAAATGTATCCTGAAATGTAATAAGCTCATCGGACGAAAGTCCGGTACGTCTTGATATTTCCAGATGATCCTTCAGGATATTCAGCGAAAGGGTCAGATCCTCGGTAAGATCCCTTGAAGGATCCTTAGTATAATCTGCTGCAAGTATCTGGTATTCATCATCAATTTCCTTGAAAACATAATATCCCCAGCCGATAAAAATGCTTTTTCCGTCTTCCACAATATGATTTTCTGTTTCCTGACCCTTTATAGTCAAACAGAAAGTGTTGATAATGTTCTTATCATTATCGCAGTAAAAAAACACTTTTTTGCCGTCAAGATTCATTACGATTTTGTTCTGCATATTAATTACCTCCCGAAACACACAGACTGCTGATATATTTCACCAGCCTTTTCTATGTCAATATATTAATTATATCCTAATCATCATATAACTTCAATCACTTACATACATTTTTTCCATTTATTTCACCTGTAAAAGTGCGTTCCACTGGTGTACAGCGTAAATGAATGCAAACCAAGCAATTACAACAGCACCGCGGGCAGCCAGACAGTCAGGCGAATCAAAAGCGTCACGCTGGCTGCGGTGGGCTGGGGACCATTGACAGAACGGTGATAAAATGGTAGATTATAAAAAGGATATTCCGTAGAAAGGGTGTGAAAGTAATGACAAATGAAGAATTTCATATTGCCTGCAGTGACATGATCTACCTTGCAGGCTGTGTCGTTAACAATAAAACACCTGATCACGAAAGAACAGAAAATATGAATATGGATCATCTGTTTCAGGTATCAGAATGCCATATGCTGTCGGCAATAGTATACCTGGGCTTGAAATCTGCAGGTATTTTTAACGATAGTTTCCACCAGGAATGGGCAAAGTCCGTTCATAAGCTCACTGTTATGGATATCGACAAGGTTATGCTTTTTCAGGAGCTGGAAAAAGAAAAAATATGGTATATGCCCCTTAAAGGTACGGTGATCAAGGATCTGTATCCCTCCTTCGGACTGCGCCAGATGTCTGATTTTGATATCCTGACAGATAAGAATTATTCCGGCAAAGTGCATGATATAATGCTGAAACTGGGCTTTACCTGTGAATATTATGAAGACGAGGCACATGATGTTTATTTCAAACAGCCGGTGAGCAATTTTGAGATTCACAAAGCTTTATTCAGAAAAAGACACAAGGAAGGCATTTACAATTATTACCGTGACATAAGCTCTCATCTTATCAAGGACGATAATAATCAGTACGGCTATCATTTCAGCAATGAAGATCTGTATGTTTATCTGACAGCCCATGAATACAAGCATTATACCAACGGCGGAACAGGTATTCGCTCTGTACTGGATACATATGTTTTTCTGCAGAAGCTTGGTGATTCTCTTGATATTGACTACATAAAAGCTGAAACAGATAAAATGGGCATCAGCGATTTTGAGCAGAATAACCGTTCTCTTGCACTGCATTTATTCGGAGACGGTCAGCTGACAGAAACAGAACGTGAAACGCTGGAATACATCAGCCTTTCAGGAACATTCGGAACACTTCAGAACACAATAAAAAACAATGCCGGAAAATACGGCAATATAAAAAAGAGTAAAATGGCATATATTATGAAAAAGCTTTTCATTCCCCTGGAGGAAGTAAAGCTGTTTTATCCCTTTTATTACAAGCACAAAATTCTTCTGCCCCTACTGTTTTTTTACAGAATCGGCAAAGCCCTTACCGTCAGCCGGAAAAAAACCGGCAGGCAATTAACAGCACTGAAAAAAATAAAATAAGGCAGCGTTACGCCTCACCCATGGCATTAAAGCATAAAAACTCACTCCTAAAAAAATAAAAGTAACAAAGGGCTGTTGCATTATTACAATGCATAATACCTCATAACAAAACAAAAAGGTCGATGAATATTTTGGTTCATCGGCTTTTTTTATTTATCAGGGAGTCAGTCGTTCCGCTTTTTGCTTTGCTGCCCTTTGAAAAGACTGGCGAAACTTTTGCGTTTATTTCTGGTCAGATACATTATTTTTTAAGAAGTGAACCTTTCAAGGCTCATTTTTTCGGATTTCGTGAGGATTGGTGAAAGGGGTTTTGAAACGGCAGATTCTTCCGGAGGTACACCGTTTGTACAGCAGAAATAAACATCAATCCTGAATCCCCGTTCCGGACCCTTTTATTTCAAAATAAGCCTGTCGCCTGCCGGCTGTTCTTTTGAGTAAATAAAGAACACTGTATGCGATAGGCTGATTATAAAAGGAAAAGGAGTTGTTGAATTGTTTCATTGTAATCCATTTACAAGGGAGCTGTTTGTATACAGCGGATCAACATTTGACGGATGTATTGCTTTGAGAGATATCCACGACAAGCCGTTTTTTATCTCCCGGGAGGATCAGATTTTTTTCTCTGTCAAGAAAATAATCAAGGGTACCAACGGTATCACCACCGAAGAATCATTAATGATTACCATAACAAGCGATGATGAAATAAACGGAGAATATCCTTTCAAGCTGAATCCGGATCAGACAAATGCCCTTTGCGGAGATTATTACTATTGTGCATACCTCCGGTTTGCTGACGGTGATTATTATCAGATCGTTCCTCATTCACTGCTTCATGCATCTGTGCCTCACGGTGATATTGTATATTCTGAAAACAAGAACTTGATATACGGACTTGTACCCAGGGTTATGTCAGAATACGGCTACGAACCTATGGTCAATGAGGTTATGGAACTGATTGAAGAAATGCAGGACGACAAAAAAGAGCCGGCAGTATGTATCCGTCATATCGGAAAAGCAGATATTATCATGACAGGCAGCAGCTTTGATACAGATCAGGTCACATCCTCTCAGCTGACCGCACAGATAAGTGATATGATAGAATACTATAATGCCAAAGCTCCATTTATTGCAGGCTTTTTCCACAGCAGCGCAGATCCGGCTGAGCTGCATTACAAAAAAGCACTGAAAAACGCCTTCGGCAGCAGATTTATTGATGTGGAGGAAATACTTAAAACGCCTGTTTATTCCGAACATTCAAAAATGATCATTTCAAGCATCGCGATTGATCTGCTAAGGCAAAAAGCCTCCGCTGATGATATCCGTAATGCTTTCATCCATCATTATCCGGAATGCATACTGCTGGACGAAACACATTTTAATGAAAAAGGCTGCTATGCGGCAGCCAGAGCTATTGTAAAGGAGATTAATAAAAATGTCATATAACAATTATGAAAATTATTATCGTGATGATAACGGAAAAATACACAGAGATATTCCTCTGGGAACAGCGCCGGGTGATGCCTATGTCAGAACAAATACCCGGCTGAAAGAAGAAATAAAACGAGTGGATGACAGGATAGATCAGTCGGTTGAGGATATCAACAACCGGATTACTAATATTGATATTGCTGAATTCGGTATTGCTGAGCAGATTGATCATCTTACTTCACGCATTGACAATATTATCGCCTCGGACGATTCCACCTCCGAAAATACCGAACTGCTTGATATCCGCACAGGCTTTGACGGCAAGATCTACGGCAGCGCAGGCGGCGCCGTAAGACAGCAGTCCAGAAAGAATCACCAGGATATAAACAGCATATATACCGATCTGTACGATACTACCGCCACCGAAAACCTTTATAATTCCGATCTTGTTACCGCAAGCCTCAATGTATATGATACCGGAACATTCCACTACTCTGAAAGCTATCAGGGGGTTATCATTCCCATTCATGCAAGCATGGGCATTATTTCCATAATAAGAAACTGTGCCGGCGGTGTATTCAGGGCAGGCACCT
>ONDB01000094.1 GCA_900316485.1 uncultured Eubacteriales bacterium | reverse complement strand
GTAACGGGTTCTGGTTCATTATTATGCTTGTTCCTAGAGAAGAAAGTAGATCTTTCTTCCTTTTTTGGTGCCGGGGGGGGCGGCGGAGGTGGTGGTGCTACCGGAACAGGATCAGGTATTACAGGATCCACAGGAGCAGCCGATTTAAATGACGGAGCCGGAGCAGCCGGTTCAAATGACGGAGCCGGAGCAGCTGGTTCAAATGATGGAGCTGGAGTGGGTTCTTCGGTAATAACGGGAGCGTCAGGTACCTCGTCAAAGGGCCTTGAAGATTCAACGCCTTCCTCATAGAAATAATCCGCACAGGTTCTGCCAACGCTAACGCTTCTTACGAAATCCTTGCATTTCAGATGCTCCGGATGATTCTGATAATATTTCAGAGCAGCAGCATTCTTGAATGTTGAATATAAAACGACGTCATATTCAGAAGCTGTGTTGAAATTGTAGCCCATTTCCATACTGACAAGACCTTCGATTTTTCCGACCAGTGAGGTCAGCATATCGATCATTTTGTCAATATTCTGTTGCTTTTGGTCATCATCACGGATTTTCCAAAGAACAATATGCTTAACCATTTATTCTCCTCCTATATTAATTTTATAGCTTATTGCAACACCGGTAAAAATGAATAATTGCTTCCGGATAATACGGCAGAAATCAGAGTCGACAAACCCGGTTTTTCAGCCGATTTACAATCTGCTATGATTTGTAAAAATATACAATAATGCATATTTTATACTTAGATTTATATTAATTTTATCACAGTTGTTTGATATAATCAATAAGAATTTATTATTTTTTACAAAATTTTTTTACAAATATTAGGATAAAGGGAGAAAAACTATCATTATTAAATGATAATTATTATTATTAATTAGCAAAAATGATACTTTATCAGTGTTTTTTGCAGTTGCTTTCTGGAAATCATTCGGTTCTGACAGTTCTGGTTAATAATAATCTGATAGAAAACTGTGTGGGGGAAATGACAAAAAAAGAAAGCCGGCACATAAAGTGCCGACTTAAAAATAGTCAATATATCAAATCAGAAACTAACGCTCTTGCCTTCCTCAACGCCGTTGATCACATAGTAAGCAACATTGTTCTCGGGCTGAACATAAACCTCAAGAGTCTTGATGGCAGCTTTGTTGCCTTCAGCCTTGTAAGCTTCCTTGATAGCATCAACAATTGAATCAACTGTTGTGTTCTTGCCGCCGAACTGAAACTCAACTGAAACTGTTTCCTTAACAGTTCTTGTTGTCTTTGTAGCCTTAGCAGCGGGAGCAGCAGCCTTTGTTTCCTTTACTTCTGCCTGAGAATCAGCCTTTACAGCAGCCTTCTCGGCAACGGTTGTTTTTGTTTCCTTAGTAGTTGCTTTCTTGGCCATGATAAATTTCCCTCTTTCAAAAATAATAGTCTTTTAGTACACTGTATATGTACTTTAATAAAAATTATAAACATAATTCAGCTGTTTGTCAAACAATTCGGGATAAAAATTATTCTGAAATAGGAAAATACAGTTACTTATCCAAATGAAGGCTTTATCTTCTGGGAATATTTAGTAAGTGTGACCATATTTACAAGGTAAGACAGAATAGGTTTCAAAGCTTGTATTTATGCAGATTATTACTGTTTCTTCTGTATATTATCTACTCATTCAGTGAATAATAACTGCACAGGCGCAAAGACCTGAAATCCCTGAAGGGGGGAATCATTATGAGCGTAAACACGCTTGATAATTTATGGAGGTTATACATCATGACAAGAAAAACAGAAAGTCTTCTCAAAGGTATGGGTGCGGGACTTGCGGTAGGTATAGCAGCAGGTGTGGCAGGAACTGCGCTGATGTCAAATAAGAACAAGGGAAGGAAGTTTGTAGACAAGGCTGTGGGAAAAATCGAGGACGTTATCGACAACGTTCAGCAGATGCTCGGATAATAATGAATTGTTGATTTATGAAGCTGGTGGATCTTGTATCCATCGGCTTTTTAACCATGGCGTAATAATTCTGAAAAGTACTGTGTCAATATCTGTTTACATAGAAATATGAAGATTATTTCTCAGCGAGAATTATATTTTATGCAGATAATAATATAATTAAGTGAAAGCTGATGAATAAGATATATTGTTATTATGTCAGCAAACAATTAGTTTTATTTTATAAACAGATTTATTGATAATGGAGTGATTTTTTTGGATTCGTGGCTTATGATAGCCGTAATTGCACTGCTTGTTTTGTTTTCAGCATTTTTCTCATCAACTGAAACGGCTTTTTCATCGGTAAGTAAGATAAGGCTGAAAAACAAAGCTGAAAACGGAGATAAAAAAGCTGCCAAAGCGCTTTATATCGTTGAGCATTACGATAATGCATTATCCGCCATTCTTGTAGGAAACAACATTGTTAATATCGCAAGCTCCGCACTTGCAACCCTGCTGTTTGTATCCTTTCTGGGAGATGCAACCGGTACCATTGTCAGCACAGTTGTACTGACGGTGGTTGTACTTATTTGCGGAGAGGTTATTCCAAAGAATTTTGCTATAGAAAATAATGAAAAGTTGTGTCTTGCCTTTGCAGGAGTGCTCAGATTTTTCATGATAATATTCACTCCTATAACATTCCTTCTTCTGAAGCTGACAGATGCGGTTAAAAAGCTTTCAAGCAGGAACAAGGAAAAGAGTCCTACGGTAACTGAGGATGAACTTAAATACATAGTAGAAAGCATCGAAGAGGAGGGTGTGCTTGAAGAACAGGAAAGTGAGCTTGTCCAGTCTGCACTGGAATTTGATGAAAAGACAGCCTATGATATCCTGACTCCAAGAGTTGATATGGTAGCGCTGGAGGTCAATGATGACATCGAAGAAGTGAGGGAGCTTATTTTCAGGGAGAGATATTCAAGAATACCTGTATATGAAAACAATATTGATAATATAATCGGTGTGCTGTATTCAAGAGATTTTCTTGAAGCCTTGCTGACAGATAAAAAGCCGGAGATAAAAAGTCTTATCCAGCCTGCATTTTTTATTTACAGAAGCAAAAAGCTTTCTGCTTTGCTTGCAGATTTCAAATATAAAAAGCTTCACCTTGCAGTTGTAACAGATGATTACGGCGGAACACTGGGAATCGTTACAATGGAAGATCTTCTGGAGCAGATTGTAGGAGATATATGGGATGAGGACGAAGAAATAGAGCATAAATTCAAAAAGACCGGTGAAAACAGCTATGATATCAGCGGAGATATGAATATTGATGACATGCTTGAGCTTTTTGAACTTGATGAAAAATATCTTCATTCCGACAGTAAATCCGTTGGTGGCTGGGTAATAGAACAGATAGGCGATATACCTGAAAACGGGCTTACCTTCAAGTATAAGGAAATGAGCGTTACCGTAAAAAGTGTAGAGGATCAGAGAATAAATAATATACATGTAGTTTTTGAAAAAGAAAAAGAAGATGTCAAAGCTTAAACGAAAGAGTATTAACAAAAGAAACAGAATAAGGCTTTCGGCTGCATTTATAGCCTGTATTGTTGTGGTCTTGTTCTGTGTTATAATGAGTTTATTATCGCTGAGCGGAGCAGCAGATCCGCTCGGCGATTATCTTAACAGGATAACCGGAAACGAACCCTTTATGCTTGGTGCTATGAAATATCCGCTTTCAGTTCATTTTATTGATGTGGGCTGCGGCGACAGTATATTTATAAGCGCAGAGGGAAAAAACATACTTATTGATACAGGAAAGTATTCTCTTGACGGCAGGACAGCACAGTATCTTAAAAAAACAGGTGCAGATCATATTGATCTTTTTGTTGCCACACATACGGACAGCGACCATATCGGTGATTTTTCATCAGTAGCCGGAGCCTTCAGGATAGATAAGATCTGGCTTTCTGATTTCTGTAAAAAGCCTGAGGAAAAGCAAAGCGAAGATGAAAAGATATTCTACACAGAAATAAAGAACAGGAAAATAAAACTGTTATCTCCGGAAACTGGAATATATGATTTTGGCAGTTTTTCTATTGAGGTGTTGTCGCCGACTGAACCATCTGAGGAGGATAATGACAATTCCCTGGTACTTCGTCTGGTGTACGGGGATGTATCATTCCTCTTTACCGGGGATGCAGGAAAAAAGATCGAGAATAAGCTTGTCAAAGACTCCGGAAATATCAGAAGCGATATATTGAAAGCAGGACATCACGGAAGTAACGGTTCAACTACTGCAGAATTTCTGAAAGCGGTTTCCCCGTCAGTTACGGTAATCTCAGCAGGCGAGGAGAACAATGCCCTGCCGAACCGGAACTGTATTGATAGGATAAAGCAAAGCGGAAGTGATATACTCAGAACAGACATTGACGGTACAGTAATAATAACATATGACGGAAAAGAACTTTCCTGTATCAAAGAAAAGCCGTCCGCAGACGAATAACATCTGCGGACGGCTTTTTATGATCTGATATTAAATTATTGTGATTGGTTTTGAGCGTAAAGCTCAGAGAATGTAGTTGTGGGGAAGATTATAAATACAACATCGCTGGTATGATCGCTGTCATAAATGGAATAAATTGTGCCTTCTTTATTGGCAGCCATCTCTGTAAGCTTTTCTTCAAGAGATTCCAGGTTGTTCCACTTCATTGCATCATGCAAAGTGCAGGAATCAGCAGCAGCTCTTCTCTGAGCAGTGGTTGCGTTCCTTGAAGGAAGCTTTGTGTTTGCCGGATCGTCAGAGCTTGTAATCGTACCTGCAATAACCCCGGCATAATATGACTTTGCACATGAATCAATGGCAGTTGCATCAGCTATTGAAGCTGAAGAAGAGCTGAATGAGAACTGAGAGTTTTCATCGTCATTATAATCATATCCATTGTCATCATCATCGTAGGGATAATCGTTGCCTGTGTTCTGACCGCTGCCAATACCGAGTGAGGATAATGCATTACCGAAAGAACCAAATTCCTGTTTTACTTCATCAGCAGTTATTTTCAGGAAATTCTTTGCATTGCTGATATCAGCCTTTGCCGGAGCTTCATTTGATATTTCAAGATCAAGTGAAAGATTAATGGTATCGTTCTTTACGATTCCGGGAAGATTAAAAGTAAGCTTATTGCCTGAGAAATCAGCCTTACCGGTGTATGAGAACGGTTCAGACTGATCTGATGTGCCGGCTGAAATCTTGAATTCCTTGCTGCTTCTGTTATATTCAACAGAAGCAAATATGGAGGAATTATCTGCTGATGACTTTGCATCCAGACGGTAGGTGATTTTTGTGCCGTCATCAGTCTTTTTGAGGGTAGCATTTACGGAATTGGTTGAACCGTTTGAATTTACAGTAGCATCAAGAGCGATAACTCTGTCGGGAGAGTTAATGAACTGAAGATCAACAAAAAGCTTGTCTTCGGCATTATCAGTTGCCCCTGATAACTCAATTGTATTCTGGAGAACAGAATGATCATTTCTGTCAAGATAAATTTTGATAACAAGTTTTGCTGAATCATTTAATTCATCAAATGACTTGGTAAGTGAATCAAATGAATCGTTCAAAGATTTTGTCATCTGTTCACGCTGATCCTTGTTCTCAATGATCTTTCCGAAGTACTCATTCAGGTTTTCTCTGAGATCATTAACAACGGCCTTTAAGCCCTTTTTATCGAATGTATATGTAATTACATCTGCGGAAACTGATTTGTTGTCAGTACTGTGGGTAAGAACGGCAGTTCCGTCCTCAACAGTAACGTTTCCGTTTTTCTCAAGGGATTTTACAATGTTTTCGAGAGTCTTCTGAACATCACTGTCATCGTTGTTTTCTTTTGTAGAAGCTTCAAGCTCCTTCATCATTTTTTCATATGAGTCAACAAAATTGTTGAATGCTTCTTTGTCAGCAAATCCGAAAAGATTATTCTTATCAGGTGAAAAGACTGATGAAGTAATATCATCTCTGAAGGTTTTGTTGTCAATATAGTACTTGCCGCTCTTACCGGCAATATCATAATTGACATACATGAAATCAGGATTCAGATTGTATTCATAGATAAGATTGCCATTGCTTGCATCGTTTGAATTGTTCATTGCAGCAAGCTTCTTGTATGTTTCAGAAGCATCTGCTTTTAGGTAGAAATTAGCCTGTTTTCTGTCATATCCGAAATTGAGTACAGCGTTGATCGGAACGGAGCTGGAGTCGCTTCCGTATTCACCGGATACAGTAGCTTTGACAGTGCCGCTGTCTGCAAGAGATTTGAGCATTGTGTAGAAGGGGTCATCAGCTTCGTTTGCATCAAAGTATTTCTGATAAGAAGAAAGTGTGCTCTTTGTGGGGTTAGAAACGATAAAATCTCTTTCGATTTTTCTGCGGATAAAGAAGAAAGCGGCAATACCTATTGCAACAAGAAGAATTATTACAACAGCGATTATTATGAATTTTTTCATTGAACCGGATTTTTTAGCCGGTGTCGGGTAATTGCTTGTATAACCGCCAACGGGAGCGCTGTTGGTAATTGGCATTGTTCCGCTGTAGCTTACTGACCTGGGCTGATCGGGCATCTGGTAGTTCTGCACGGGCTGGGGATGAACGTCAGCAGCCGGAGGAGTAAAGCCCTGCGTAGAAGGCATATCTGCAGGCTGATTGTTCATGAACCCATTCTGAGACTGAGTGTTAAAAGCGGGATTTTCAGGCATCTGCTGGGGGGGCATATCGCCATATGACGGTGAATGGGCAGGAGCCTGAGAAAAATCGTTCTGAACCGGAGCTGTGCTTTCCTCAGCAGCAGGCTGATTTAAAGGCGAACCACAGCTTTCACAGAACTTCTGTTCGGGATCTATTTTGTTACCGCAAATAGGACAAAACATATGTGATCACTCCTTATTTGTTTTTTACGGCAATTTCTACCGCTGATTATATTATATCAGAAAATTTGTCCGTTTCAGAAAAAAAAACAATCATTTAATAAAAATTGTGAATAATTACAAAGAATTAAAATTAATAATGGATAAAATGTATATTAAGATGTATTCTTATAAATATGAGTTTTAAAAATAGAAAAATCAAGAAACAACTGATCTGATTGTGAATAAAACTTATTTTTTCAAATAAAGAAATTAATCTGCAGGATAAAAGCTATAATTCTGATTGAGAAATAAAATAGCAGAAATATGTATTAGAATATAAATAAAATAATCGGGTATTGTGCCTGTTTTTCGTATCAATTGATAAGATAAAATGCTCCTGAAGGGGAATATCAGAGCTGCAGGCTAAGATCCGAAAAATCACAGAAAGAGGGTAATATTATGGGAAAACATAACCGCAGTGGCAGAAGAATGATATCCGTTCTTATGGCATCGGTGATGGCAGGCTCTGCTTTTGCGATACTACCTGCAGTTGATGCATCGGCAGTCAGCTATAGTGATATGTCTGCACTGGATCAGTATGCATACAGCGGAAATGATCTTGGCGCAGTGTATTCAAAAAGCTCCACAACCTTCAAGGTGTGGGCGCCTACTGCATCAAATGTTCAGCTGAAACGCTACAAAACAGGCAGCGATTCCGAAAGCGGTGCAGGTGTTATCGAAACAAAGGCAATGACAAAACAGGGACAGGGAATATGGAGTGTTACCGTTTCCGGCGATATAGCAGGAACATATTATACCTACCTTGTAACAAATAACGGCTCAACAAAGGAAACCGTTGATATCTATGCGAAATCAACAGGTGTAAACGGTCTGAGAGGCATGGTAGTTGATCTTGACAGCACGGATCCTGCCGGATGGGACAATGACACAAGAATCCCATGCAAGAATCAGACAGATGCAATTATTTGGGAGGCTCATGTCAGGGATTTCTCGTCATCAAGTGATTCCGGCATGAAAAACAAGGGCAAGTATCTTGCCTTTACAGAAACAGGCACTACTGTTAACAATGACGGCCAGCATCCAACCGGTATCGACTATCTTGAAGATCTGGGAGTAACGCATGTTCATCTTCTGCCTGTTTATGATTATGCAAGCGTTGATGAGACAAAGCTGGACACAGACCAGTTCAACTGGGGCTATGACCCGATGAACTACAATACACCAGAAGGCTCCTATTCCACAAACCCCTATGACGGCAGTGTCAGGGTAAAGGAATTCAAGCAGATGGTACAGTCACTTCATAAAAAGGGTATAGGCGTTGTAATGGATGTTGTATACAACCATACATACTCAGGCGGATCAGGGAAAAATGACTGGTTCGATTATACAGTGCCCAATTATTATTACCGTCAGGATGCGAAGGGCGGATATTCAAACGCATCAGGCTGCGGAAATGAAACAGCCAGTGACCGTGAGATGTATCAGAAATTCATGATAGATTCTCTGAAATACTGGGCAACAGAATATCACCTTGATGGTTTCCGTTTTGACCTTATGGGTGTTCATGATGTAGATACAATGAATAAGATCCGTCAGGAGCTTGATAAGATCAGCCCAGATATACTTATCTACGGTGAGCCGTGGACAGCAGACACTACCACCTGCCCGAAGGCTACTGCAGTACAGGGGAATATGTCCCTTGTTTCAGATGAAATAGCTGCTTTCAATGATATGGTAAGAGATGCAATAAAGGGCAGCTGCTTCAATGCAACCAGTCCCGGATTTATTCAGGGAGCAGTCGGATTTGAAACCGCTCTCAAGGGCGGAATCCAGGCAAACTCCACAAGTATGGCAGGCGACGGCAAATGGTCAAAGGCGCCGTCACAGACCGTTACCTATACCTCTTCCCATGATAACTATACACTTTATGATAAGCTTGTAAAAACCTGCAAGGGCGGCAGCGGCTACGGCAACAGATATGATGATCTTGCTGCAATGAATAAGCTTGCCGGAGGTATTATTCTGACATCACAGGGAATATCCTTCTTCCAGGCAGGCGAAGAATTTGCAAGATCAAAATACGGTGACGAAAACAGCTATAATTCATCTACAAGTGTAAACCAGCTCAAATGGTCAAATACAGTTACTTTTTCAGATATAGTCGGATATTATAAGGGTCTTATCAGCATAAGAAAGGCTTATGAACCCTTCAGAGATCCTACAAATGTCAGCAATAATACTATCTATTTCTCATGGGGCGATAGTTGTCCGTCAAACGTGGTTGCTTTCACAATGTATAACAAGAACTATACAGGCAGCCAGTGGAATTTTGCCGCAGTAATCCATAATTCAAATACTTCATCCAAGACTGTAAAGCTTATGACATATGATGGAGTAACACTTCCTACACAGTGGGTTAAGGTAGCAGACGGCACAACAGCAGGCACTGAATCACTGGGCACAGTATCAGGTTCAAGCATTACAGTACCTGCACGATCAACCGTGGTTCTTATTGATAAGGAAAGCTACGACAAAACTGACCTTACATCAAAGTGTTCGGTTACAGTCAATCATATTCTTTCATCAGACGGAAGCATTCTCAAGACAGAAACTCTCAAGGGCGACGAGGAAGCATCCTATTCAACATCAGCTGACAGCTCACTTCTGAACTCAGGTTATATAGTAGACTATACCTCAGGAGAAACAAGCGGTACATTCTCAAAATCAGGTGCTTCTGTAAACTACTATTATAAAGTAGATACATCCAGGTACGGTTCTGTAATCATCAAATACCGTAATGCTGAGGACGGAACAAAGATTGCAGAAGATGATGTTATTACTGGACTTATCGGCACACCAACAAATATCACTCCTAAGACAATCAGCGGATACGAGTATACAAGAATGACAAGCTCTGCACCGTCAGATGTATTTGCAAGCGGTGGTTCACCGGTTGTGACAATGTACTATGATTCGCTTATAGGAACAGGAACAACCGTTCATTACTATAATTCAAACGGCTGGTCACAGGTTGCAATGTATGTGTATAACGGCTCAGGCTCAACTGCTACACAGCATACGGGCATATGGCCTGGAACACTGATGACAGCTGAAGGCGACAACTGGTATGTAGGAACTGTTTCTGATGTTGATTCAGCATATTTCATAGCAAATAATAATGTAGCTCAGAATGGTTCTCAGGATCCTGCCGGATATAATGTCCAGGGTTACAGCGTAAACGGTGAATGCTGGGTAAAGAACGGCAATGTATACCCCACAGGTATAGTAAAGGTATATCTTGAAAGCAGCCAGGGAGACAGAGTTCTTCTCCAGACACTCAGGGGAATGGCTGATGGTGTGAACACATACACAGTAAATCCGGAGCTTCCCTCAGGCACCGAAATCATTGTTCCTTCAAACACAACCGGTCTTTATACAAAGGGAACAACAGAGGTTGTATATCTGTCAAGACCCATGTCCAGAATCTGTAATACTTCAACTATCGACAAAACAACGGTTGAAGCAGGTCAGACTGTTACCATTAACGGTTCAGCATTAGACGGTATCGATCCCTATAAATTCACATATCAGTACAAGAAGCAAGGGGACTCATCCTTTACTGTAATTGGTTCAAAGAATACTTCATCCACAAAGGCATCCTTCACTCCCACTGAAGCAGGTACATATCTCGTTCAGGTAATTGCCTGCGATTCCAGCCTCAGAGAAGACACCAAGGAATTTGAAGTTACAGTTATTAACAGTAACACACTGATAAACACATCATATATCAATACTGAGATAGCTCAGATCGGAGATGATATTCGTGTAACAGGCGGTGCCCAGGGAGGAACAGCACCCTATAAATATGCATATTATTTCAAGAGATCTGTCAATTCCAAGTGGAATAAGATCGGTACAGAATTCGGTACGGCAGACCACGGCACACTGGTTCCAAAGGCAGCGGCAGATTACGATCTTAAGGTAGTAGTAAAGGACAGCAAAGGAAAGACAGCAACTACTACATTCAAGGCAACAGTAGTAGAAGAGCTTGCACTTACAAACATTTCCTTTATCAACAGACCTTCAACCGTTCCTGTAAATACGACAATCACAATGTCAGGCAGAACGATAGGCGGCAAAAAGCCCGTTACCTTCCAGTTCTTCTTCAAGAGGAGCGTCAATTCAAAATGGAATAAGGTAAGCTACGGAAACAAGATAGGCTCCTTCGCTAAGTTCACAGCAACAGCGGCTACAGACTATGATCTGAGAGTAGTAGCAATTGATTCTGAAGGAACAATAGCACAAAAGACATTTAAAATAACTGCGAAGTAAAAGCCTTTCGGAATAATCAGTTCTGAATAATGAAATGGGCTGTGGTAATTTAATTACAAATCAAACCTCATAAAAACAAAAAGGGGTTGTCAAATTATAATAACGCATCAATCCTGATAATAACACAAAAAAGTCGATGAATACTTTGGTTCATCGACTTTTTGCTTTTTTGCCTCGGGGCGGTGAATTTGTTCGCTGTATATGGGGCAGCGTCACGCAGCCTTTTTTGCGTAAATATCATTTCTCAAGCATTTTATTATTATCTCACATTTGTATGAACTGTACTCGATAACAGGAAATAACAGTTTGACTGGTGATCAGGTGATAATAGCTGCATATGCAAATACTTACTGTCTGTATTCGTTAATAACTCTGATAATAATATCATAGAGCTTTTCAACCTTGTATTCGCCGATAATCGGCTCAAGGTGGGAATCGCCTATATTGGAATCATCGGTGAGGAATACGTATGTACCTCCTGTAACAATTGCGCCGGCTCTTCCGAAAAGCTCGGTATTTCTTTCAGAATTGGATGAAACGATGGGGATAAGTCTGATACCCTTTTTTGCCGCTTCCTTAACAGCGGCTTCAACCTCTGATGCTTTTTCATTATGGGGAGGTGCATCAAATATGAGGAATGCAAGCTTAACAGATTTGTCGCCCCAGCTGCTCTTGCCTATGCATTCAGTCAGAGCTTCTGCAACAGCTTCGGGCTCATCTCCGCCGCCTGTAGCACTCTCGGCATTAAGCTTCTGCTGTAGAACTTTGATATCATCGGTAAAATCATTGCATTTAGTTACATATTCGTCTTCTGTATCACGATAGAAGTTTACAGAATACCTTGTGTTTTCTGTACCGATTTCATTTGTAATAGCAGTAAATTCACTCTGCAGGAAGAGCATTTCATCACCCATAGAACCGGTTGTATCAAGAATAAACATAATGTCATTCTGCTTGTAAGCCTCGCTTCCGCCTTCAAAGGTAACTTCAAGAGAAGTGTCAGTGCATTTCCTGACCATTTGTGTGTCTGTTCCGGTCTGTTTGATTTCATAGCTCTGCTTGCTGCCCATGCTTTCGATTTCTACCTGAGTTCCGTTTTCACCGAACAGATAAACAATTCCTTTTTTATCTGTAACGCCTTCCCAGATAACATTGCCGTCCTTATCAATAAGTCTTGCAGCTGCATTGATAACAGGGCTGCCGTCGCTGCTTTTTACTGTAACAGCCGTGCGGAATCTGGGGTCGATATTAAAGCTTGGGAAAGATATTTTATCCGAATTCACAAGATTTGAAAAAAAGCCCCAGTTGTCATTGTCATTCCATTCGCCTGCGGTAAGAAGTCCTGCCGGTGTGACCTGGTTGATATCGCCGTCATATCCGTCATCTGCTGCAGGCTCTCTGTCTGCTATTATATCCTCAGTCGGAGCAGTTTTATCCGCAGCGTACATTTCGCCTTCTGCAGCTACATCATCAATTGCCGTAATGCTCTCTTTGGCATTCAGTGTGGGGGAGGTATCTGATTTTCTTCCTGCTGCTGTATCATCTGCTCCCTTGGTTGCATAGTATGAATCCGCTGTTGAGCCTGGAACAGCTGCTGTTGAATCTCCCTTTTCGGTAATTGAATTTGTTGGTGCATCCTTTGCCGTGCTGCCGGAATGTGCTGAACAGCCGGCTGCTGATAATGCAATAATAAGTGCTGTCATTGCGCTGATAAGTCTGATATTCTTTTTCATGGCTAACGCCTCCTTTTGTACTAATAATCTGCACAGGAGAAAATAGTTACATGAAAAACAAAGAAAATATGAATTATTATAAAAAATAATAATCCGTTAGCATTTAAAATATTTTGTTACGAGTCCTTCAGAAATAAAAGTTAATGTTGTAAATTTACACAAAACCAAGAATAAGCTATTATTGAATTTGTAAAAATACAAGAATTATATTTACATTCAGCTATTGTATGTACTATAATTAAAGTGTATAGGTGTTTTTGATTATCATATCTGGCAATCGGAATAACTGATTCAGATTTATGTGAAATGAAAATTGACAACATATTCATGCCGGAATATTTTCCCGGCGAAAGGAGATGCGTCATAATGTACAAATCAAGACGAAAAAGAATATTTGCAAAAAAGACTGCTGCAGTAATGATTGCAGCGGCACTGATTACTTCTGCAATACTACCGGTAGCTTCAGAGATAGCCGGAATGTCAGCTTCTGTAATGGCAGCCGGATATACAGCTGCAGGTTCATTACAGACTGACGGTGATTATACATATTATGTGAATAGTGACGGCGGAGCAGTAATTTACAAGTACAGCGGCGATGCAGAAGCAGTTGTCCCTGATAAACTTGGCGGGATCGAAGTAGTATCACTTGGCAGGGGTGCCTTTTCAGATTGTACAAAGATAACCCTTCCTGCTGTTTCTCAGCTTCATATTTCATCTGGTGCTTTTGATGGCTGTGATAAGCTTGTTTCAATTGTTATTCCAAAGGGAGCACAGAGTCTTACTACAGAGGATGATGCTTTTGTAGACTGTACTTCTCTTCAGAGTTTTGTAAACGAAGCAGACTCCCTTATGGGTGTCAGAGTAAGCGGCGGAATACTTTATGATGATTCGATGAGTAAGCTTATCTGCTATCCTGCTGCAAGAACTGCAGACTATTATCGTGCTCCTTCATCTGTGCAGAATGTTTCAGAGTATGCTTTCCGTAATATGAAAAATACAGCCCAGGTGTTGTTTGTAGACTGCAATTCGCTGAACGAGCTTAATCCGGCAGCTTTCAACGGTGCCGATAATCTCAGGCATATATATCTGTCTTCATCAATGTCAGTCGGCGATTATTTGCCGGTATTTGATGTTCCTTCTCTTGAGTCAATATCTGTGGATTCTTCAAACCCGTATTATACCTCTGTTGATGGTGTTCTTTACTCAGCCTCGGGAGAAGATCTTCTTTGTTATCCCAGCGGTAGGCAGCAGACCAGTTTTGTTCTTCCTGGTTCTGTAAAAACCGTTAATGCTGAGAGTCTGGCTTTAAATAAATATCTTCAGAGTATTACGGTAGAGGGAGGCAGCAGCGCAGCCTTCACATCTGCTGATGGAGTTCTTTTCTCTGAGAATGAAGACGGTGTCCGCACATTGGTAAGCTATCCTGCAGGAAAAACAAATGAGGCATATTCGGTTCCGGAGGGAGTTACTCAGATAGGTTCGTCAGCATTTATGAATAATACGAATCTGCGCGCCGTTTCTATTGCTGAAAATGTCAATACAGTATGCAGCGATGCATTCAAAAACTGCACATCCCTTGAATCTGTAGATATCGGCTCAGCACTGCAGTCTATGCCGGTTAATCCTTTTGCAGGATGTATATCACTTTCTCAGATTCGTACAACAGGCAATGAAACCTTCTTTGTAATGGACAATGTTCTTTACTCCCGTACAAATCTCACAGACGGTATTACTGGCGCTGCCGGTGACGTATTGGTATTCTATCCAATGACAAAGACAGACACATCCTTTACTGTGCCTGAGGGAGTATCAAGAATAGGTACAGAAGCATTTGCAGGGAATGGCTATCTTAATTTTGTCAATGCCGGTGTAAATGTTTCCTTTATTGAATATGGTGCATTCAGTTCGTGTACAGCGCTTAAAAATGTTGCATTTGGTTCTTCTGTAGAATTCATATCAAGCAAGGCGTTCAGTGACTGCATATCTCTTGAGCAGTTTGCTTTGCCGGATTCCCTTGAGCAGCTTGGAATGGATGTATTTTCAGGCTGTGAAAAGCTTGAATATGTGTCAAGCTCAGGCAGAAATATTATTTCTGATAACGGTGTGCTTTATTCCGCAGACGGAAGCGAGCTTCTTTGTTATCCTGAAGGAATGAACCGTAAGGAATTCACAGTACCTGATAGTGTAAGAGTAATTAATTCCTGTGTTTTCAAGAATAATAAATTCCTCGAAATACTTGATCTGGGCAGAAATCTTGAATCTGCCGAGGGAGAGATTATTTCCGGATGTACTTCACTCAGAGATCTTTTTATTCACAGCTCAACAAAAACCATTGATCTTACAGAGCTCAGAGGTATGAATGGTATAACTGTTTACGGTGATGATAATGAGGAAGCAAGGCGTTTTGCACTCAGAAGCGGATGCAATTATTCCGGATATTCATCCTCATGGTTTGTAAACGCATCATATATTGATAAGACCCAGGTATATACAAATCAGGCAGTCAGGCTTTACGGCTATGCAAAAGGAGCAGATGATTCATATACCTATGCATTTGAATATAAGACAGATGATGAGGATGCTTTCACACCGATCGGAACAAAATTTGACGGCAGTGATACAGCAGATTTCGTTGTCAAAACTGCTGGTAAATACATAATAAGAATTACCGCAAAGAATGAAGAAGGCAAAACTCAGGAAAAGTATTTTGATGTGAATGTAAAGGGCGGAATTGCAAATAAGTCCTATATTGATAAGAACAAGATATTCCTGGGTGAATCTGTTAACCTTTACGGAGTAGCTAAGGGCGGCAGCGGTGACTATGAATTTGAATATCAGTATAAGCCTTCATCAAAAAATACCTGGACAAAGCTGAAGGCCTTTTCAGATACAAAACAGGTTACCTTTACTCCAAAGGATTCAGGAGATTATGATATTTACATCAAGAGCAGAGACAGCGAAAACAATTACAGCAATAAGAAATATACACTTACAGTTTCCGAGGTAACAGTGCTGAAGAATTATTCAAAGCTTTCTGCATCGTCGGTTAAGGTAGGGGAAACAATAAAGATAAATGCAAAGGCATCCGGCGGTAAGGCTGCATATAAATATGCATTCTATTTCAGACGCAGAGGAAATGCCAAATGGAATACTATCGGTACAGAGTTCGGCACAGCATCAGTTGCATCCTTTAAGCCTGCCGGAGTTGCTATTTATGAAATTAAAGTTGATATCAGGGATTCAGCAGGTCAGTTTGCATCAAAGACACTTGTTCTTTCGGCATCAAACGGAAAATTTGAAAATATTTCCACAATAAGCACAGACTTTATTTCACAGGAAAATACTCCTATAAAGCTCAGAGGTATGGCAGTAGGCGGCAGCGGCAGCTATAAATATGCTTATTATTTCAAGCGTGCCGTTAATAAAAAATGGAACAGCCTGGGTACTGTTTTCGGTACACAGACAAGTGTAACACTGACCACAACGGCAGTTACTGATTATGACGTAATGATCAGCATTAAGGATCAGGACGGCACAGTGCTTTCAAAGACATTCAGGATCAGTTCCACAATTCCTGATGAGCTGAAAAATAATTCAACTGTAAGTGCTGAGGCTGTAAATCTGGGTAATTCTATCAGACTCAGTGGTGCAGCAAGCGGCGGCGTTTCACCGTATAAGTATACCTATCAGTTCAAGAGAAGTATCAATACTTCATGGAAGAATATCGGAAAAGCTGATACATCATCCACAAGTGCAACACTTACTCCAGTTTCAGCAGCACAGTATGATCTGAGAGTCATAGTAAAGGATGCAGCCGGAAAGGAAACTATAAAGACTTTCACTTCCTCTGCGTATGAGCTTGTTAATGAATCCTTAATCAGTTCTGAAACAATACTTATCGGATCGTCTGCCACCATAAGTGCAAAGCTTTCGGGAGGTCTTGGGGACTGCAGATATTCATACTACTGCAAATCTCAGAACGATAAGGAGCCAGTTCTTATGGGAGAAGAAAATACAGAAAATTCCAGGTTTGTATTCACACCCGAAAATGCAGGCGAGTATGAGCTTACCGCAAAGATAACTGACGGCTGCGGACTTGTTTCGGAAAAAACATTTACTGTCAAGGTAAATGAGCAGCTTCAGAATACTTCCGAAATAAATGCTCTTACAATCAAGAAGGGCGAGATGATAAGGATGACTGCATCAGCTGTAGGCGGAATAGGCGAATACAAATATGCGTATTATTATAAGAGATCAGATAATACCACATGGACAGCGATCGGAGTTGAATTTGACAGCAGAACAACGGAAACAATGGAACCATCATCAGTGTCGGTATATGAATTCAAGGTCATTGTAAGAGATAATACAGGAAAGACAGCAGAAAAAGTATTTACTGTAAATGTAAAATCATCCGGCAGTGACGAGCTTCCGATAATACCTGCAAACTGATAATGAATAAAAAGACTCTGTCTCATAAAAATATTTCCCATATATTACAGTAACAAAAAAGTCGATGAATATTTTGGTTCATCGGCTTTTTTTTATTTGTCAAGGAGTCGGTTGTTTGTCTATTTCTTAATGAATCGGATTCATTCCATGCCGAGGGATTGAAGCAAAGAGATTTCGCACTCTGCGGAGTGCGACCAGGGGCTTTGCCCCATGGACTCCACCGTCTTTGAAAAGGCGGGCGAAACTTTTTTAATGAGTCAGCCCAAATAAACGCCTTTCACTGGTTCTGAACGTCAAATGTAAGTTGTTTTTGTGGGGCAGGTGCTGAACTCTTTTTTCTGATGCTGAACGTCAATTGTGGTCTGTGTTCGTGGGACAGGTGCTGAACGCTTTCCTCTGGTTCTGAACGTTAATTGTAGTTTGTGTTTGTGGGATAGTTGCTGACTTCCTATTCAGACTCGCAGCGTAAATTTAAGCGAACCAAGCAATTACAGCAGCACCGCGGGCAGCCAATCAGTCAGGCTTAATTAGAGCGTAACGTAGTGAAGCGACACCACCGCGTTGCGGCACCGGCGGCTCGTTACGGGTCCAGCGTCACGCTGGCGTGTTGCGGCACCGGCGGCTCGCCGGGCGTCACGCTGGCGGTGGGTGGGGTTGATTAATGAGGGAAAATAGTTTATAATAACAATCAGGGATATTTGATAAGCAGATCAATTAATTAAGGATAATAAAAATGAAGCTTGAAGAATTTGTTGCTAACGAAACAGTAAAATATGAACTTTCCAGGGCAATGCAAAGCGACGCATTTCCGCATGCGCTGATAATTGACGGTGCCCGCGGCACAGGAAAGAAAACACTTGCTGGAATAATTGCACAGTTCTGTGTATGCCTTTCTGATGGTGAGAAGCCGTGCGGTAAGTGTGCAGGATGCCTCAAGGCTATCCATAACAGTCATCCGGATATTGATATCACAGACGGTACAAAGCCGGGAGCGCTGAGTATTGAAGCTGTAAGAAAAATACGCTCGGATGCATTTATTAAGCCAAATGAAGCTCCCAAAAAGGCATATCTGATTCTGGACTGTGACAAGATGCTCCCTGCAGCACAGAATGCACTTCTGAAAATACTAGAAGAGCCGCCGGCAAATGTTGTTTTTGTAATAACTGTTAGCTCAGCCAATATTCTGCTGCAGACTGTGCGCTCCAGAACAAGGATATATACGCTGTATCCGCCTTTGCCGGAACAATGCGCAGATTATCTTCAGGATAAATTTCCTGAAAAAAGCTTTGATGAGCTTCTTTCTGCTGCAAAGCTTTCAGACGGAAATATAGGTGAAGTAATCAGAGCATTTGAAAATGGCAGCGAGGAAACAATGCTTTTAGCTCAGGATATGATGGATGCAGTAATCAGAAGGAAAGAGTATGAACTGCTGATTCTGACAAGCAGACTGTCATCAAGCCGTGAATTTGCCTCGGCTGTGCTGAGAGATCTGCTGGAAATATCCGGAGAGTGTATACGCGCTTCTGTGGGAATAGAAGGCACATCAGATATAGCAGTAAAGGCAGCAGAAAAGCTTTCGCCAAAAAAGATCTATAAGATTTCTGAAAATATAGAAAAGGCAGCAAATGTATTGAAATCGAATGTCAATCTTAATTTTTTCGGCACATGGCTTTGTTCTTTGCTGATGAGCTGAACTACAGAATAATCTGAAATGTGTTTTTAATAAATAATAGTATGTGCAATTAATGAACGGAGGATAAAAATGACTTGTGTAATAGGTGTCAGATTCAAGGATGTAGGAAAAGTCTATTATTTTGATCCCAACGGTATCGAGCTTAATGTGGGAGATAATGTGATAGTTGAAACAAGCAGGGGAGTGGAATGCGGAAAGGTTGCACTTGCCAACAGGGAACTGAGCGATGACAAGGTAACAGCACCGCTTAAAAAGCTTATAAGAAAAGCAACTGAAGAAGATATGAAGATTGTTGAAGAAAACAAAGAGAAGGAAAAGAAGGCCTTTGCAATATGTGAGCAGAAAATTGCCCAGCATAAGCTGCAGATGAAGCTTGTAAATGTCGAGTATACCTTCGATAATAATAAGATACTTTTCTATTTTACTGCTGACGGCAGAGTGGATTTCAGAGAACTTGTAAAAGACCTGGCGTATGTTTTCAGAACAAGGATCGAGCTAAGACAGATTGGTGTAAGAGATGAAGCAAAAATGCTTGGCGGACTTGGAATATGCGGAAGACCCTTTTGCTGCAAAACCTTCCTGGGTGAGTTCCAGCCGGTTTCAATAAAAATGGCAAAAGAGCAGGGTATGTCACTTAATCCTGTAAAAATTTCAGGCACCTGCGGAAGACTGATGTGCTGTCTGAAATATGAGCAGGATGTTTATTCAAAGCTGCTAAAGACCACGCCGAAAATCGGTGCTATCGTAGATACCCCCGACGGTAAGGGAAATGTTATTGACGTGAATATTATTACAGGTGTACTTACCGTTTCACTGAATAAATCACCGGATGCTGCTCCTCATACTTACAATGTATCTGATGTAAGAGTTATAAAGGATGCTCAGATCAAACTTGAACGCTCTGAAATCGAGAAGCTTAAAAAGCTTGAAAAAGACTGATATAATACAAAAGAGAGCTGTCTGCTGTCTTATAAGACGGTTCTCATGAAATAACAAAAAAGTCGATGAATTTTTTGGTTCATCGACTTTTTTATTTTGTTTTTAAAGGAGTTAGTCGTTCCGCTTTTTGTTTTTTGCCTCGGGGCAGTGAATTTAACCGCTGTATAAGGGCGCAGCGTCATGCTGCCTTTTGAAAAGAGAAAGCGACAAGCTCCTTTTTGCGTTAATATCTGGTCCTATCCTTTGATATAAAGGAACAGTTCGAAACAATATTATCCTGTATCTGCAGGTCAGATTATCCGACTGATTTAACAGTGAATATCTTTTCTGCAACCTTTCCGTCCTTATCTGTTGCCTTTACCTTGATGTCATAGCTTGCAGCAGCTGTAGGAGTGAATTTTGCATAGCTTCCGGATTCATTAGCCTTGCTTATGGAATTCCACTTTGAATTAGTGCTTCTTTTGAAGAAGTATTCATATGTTGCAGGCTTTGTTCCGCCTACTGCTCTGCCGTAAATAGTGATAGTTTTGTTTACTGCAACTTCTGAACCTGCGTTGATGTAGGAAACGTTTGTAAGCTCCATGCTTTCAACTGCAGTAACCTTAAAGGTTTTTTCTGATGTTGCACCGGTTGAATCCTTAGCGATTACCTTCACATCGTACTCAGCAGCTGCTGTGGGAACGAGTGTAGCATGGGTAGCCTTTCCAAATTCTGTACCGATTTTGTTCCACTTCTTGTTAACGCTGCGTTTGAAGTAGAATGCATATACATAAGGACCTTTGCCGCCTGAAGCTGCACCTGAGATCTTCACATCGTCACCGATCTGAGCCTTGTCAGTAAGGATAAAGCTTTCGTTTACAACTGAATCATCTACGTTTACCGTAAAGATTTTTTCAGCTGTTGCGCCTGTGCTGTCCTTTGCAATTACTCTGAAATCGAAATCTGCAACTGAAGGAACTTTGAATGAAGCAGTTGTAGCTGTACCGAATTCTGTACCGATCTTATTCCACTTTGTATTTACGGATCTCTTGTAATAGAATGCATAAGTATAGGGTGAAGCTCCGCCGCTTGCTGAACCATTAAGAGTAATAGTTTCGCCCACAGATGCCTTTATTCCGCTGATAGTAGAGTTGTTTGCAAGAGCAGCGTTTTCAACTGCAACCGTCATGATCTTATCAACCACAGTACCATCGCTGTCTTTTACGCTTACTTTTATATCAAAGCTTACTGGGTCTACCGGCTTAAAGGCTGCTGATGTGGATGAAGTGAATTCAGTACCGATCTTGTTCCATTTTGTATTAGTGCTTCTCTTGTAATAATAAGCATATGTGTAGTCAGGTTTTCCGCCCTGAGCTGCACCAGTTATTTCAATGCTTTCACCAAGATTGATTTTATCTGATTTTACTGTTGAAACGTTTTCAAGTTCTGCCTGTTTACAAACTGTAACTCTCTTAATAAGTTCAGCAGTTTTTCCGGTGCTGTCCTTTACGATTACTTTAAGGTCAAACTGAGCATCTACAGGAGGCTTGAAGGTTGCTGTTGTTGAAGATGTGAAATCAGAAATTGTCTTCCAGCCTGCATTGCCGACCTTTCTGTAGTAATAAGCGAAGGTATATGGCTTTGTGCCGCCTTCACCGGCGCCTGTGATTTTAATGTTCTGTTTAAGCTCTATGTTATCGCTGCTGAAGGATGATGTATTGATCAGTGTATTTACTGTGACAGTACATTCTGCCTTCACTCCGCTGGATGCCTTGGCTGTGATTACTGCAGTACCGTTGCCCACAGCAGTTACTTTGCCGTTGTCAACTGTTGCAACATTTTCGTTTGAGCTTGTCCAGGTGAGTGTCTTGTTTACAGCGTCATCAGGCTTGACTATTGCTGTAAGTGTAAGGGATTTGCCTATCTCCAGTGAAGCGTTTGTCTTGCTGAGTGTAACGCTGTTTACAGGTGTTCCGGTTTCTTCCCACTGAGCAAACAGTGTTACATTATTGTTTTCATCACAGATAACTGGCTCATGGTATGGGGAGAAAATAGTCATTGAACCAATACCGGTTTCACTAACGGTAATACCGGTGCCGTCCTGTTTTGTATTCCAGCCGATGAATTTGAAGCCGGGACGAACGGGAACCAGGAAGTTTAAATTATATGACTGCATAGAATTGAATGCACCGGAGTGATATTTTGCTGTTTCTTTGCCGTCAATAAGTCCGCCGTTTGCATTAAGGATTGCTATATAATTTTCAGATTTGACAGCCGGATATTTATAAACTGCATTAAGGTCTATTACATCGCTCTGTGAAAAATCTGATGCTGTTATTGTGCTGCTGTGAGTATTCAATGTTCCGCTGTCCGGATCAAATTCGCAGTTCCAGCCCAGGAATTCCCTGGTTTTATCTTCGATCTCAGGATAATAATCAGTTACTGCAGGATCAGGGATTGTGATGCTGCTCAGATCGCTGCTGTTAATAATTCCGATGTACATATTTGCACTGGTATCGTAGAAATAGGAATCATTACTGCTAAAGTTTTCCCATTTTATTTTTCCGCCGAGATCGGGAAGATCTGAGATCTTACCGTTCATAGTATACAGCCTGATATAATATTTTCCGCTGTTTTTGGGAATGAATTCATCAAATTTCGGAACAAGTGTAACATAGTTATTATTTTTAAAAGATTCTGCTTTCAGTGTATCTACATCTGTATAATCATAATCTTCTTTTTCTTGATTCCATGATCTTATCTGCCAGCCAAGGAATTTCTGATAGGGTGCCATACCATCTGAAATTTGACCATCGAAAAAGTTACTTAGCGGAATTTCTTCATCATCTGAAAGGAAATTGAAATTAACATTGTAGTATGACGCAGCCTGCTGACCGTTTAGTTTGTACTTGGGGGAAGATAATTCAAGATTAAGTTGAGTATTTCCATCCTTGTAGTAGCCAAGAACATAGTTTGATGAATGACCTGCGTGGAAATAACCTCTCAGTATAGTACCATTATCATTGTACATTTGAATTATGCTGGATTCAATGTTTCCATTATCATCTGTATATTTTCTGCCAAGAACATATCCTCTGGTGTACCTGCTGTCCATCTCGGGCAGATTATTAATTTCGGGAACATCGAGAGACAGACCGATGCTGTTGTATGAATGTGAGTATGTTGTAAGGAATTTGCCGTCTGCAAAAACATTCTGTTTAATTGTATAATAAGCCAAAGGTGTAAAGCCCGGATTTTCATTCTCTGACACAATGCTGTCAAGTTCCTGCTTTGTCGGAGCGTCCGGAGTGATTTTTTCCAGTGAAAAGCTTGCTGTTATTGTTTTTCCGCTGTTGTATGCATTTAAAATTAACTCGTTTTCATTCTTATCAGCATTGTCGTAGTTATCAGGATCGCCTTTGTACTCAGTTGCAAGTCTTTGTACAGATTCAGCAACCTTCTTGTCATTCTCTGAATCGGTTGCGGGTTTAATATCCAAAAGAGATTTTCCCACAAGAATAAAATCTTCATAATCCGTTTCGATCCATGTATTTAGTTTAGCATAAAATACATTGTCCTTGATATCACCCTCAAAGCTAAATGTGGAAAGGTGATTCGGATCATTTTCTATTCCGTAGAGAATTGCTGATTTCACATCAGGGCTGTTGGGTTTAAATAAATAATCGGGAACAGGCACCTCAATGTAGTCAAGAACTTCTCCCATACACGTGAGTCTGCCGATTTCTTTTCCGTCAGCCTTTACAGATATATAGATTGAATATACATCATTAGATACTACATCTGTCGTTTTATTTACTCTCCAGTTATTTTTCATTTTTTCCAGATAGCTTGCTGCTTTTTCTGAGGTATCCTTTTCCATATGGAAGCCTATTGTAACATCCTTGTCCTCTTTTGCAGCATTAAGGATAAGATCAGCATCTTCTGAATGATTGGTAAATCTGCAATACTCATTATTTGCATATTTATCAAGTTCCTGAATTGCAGTCTGAGCGATAAGCTGATCTATCTCGCTGTCCGTTTCAGCACGGACAGGATCCTTTATCCACTTGGCATAAAGGGTGATATTCTCATTTTCATCGCCGTAATACTTGAATATATCGCCCCATCCAGGAGAACCGTCATCTTCAATCTCAAAATGGGAAAAGCCTGTATGACCGATTCTGTATCCGGTACCGTCAGCCTTGGTATTCCATCCGTCAAAATGCAGCTTGCTGTCATTGATTTCGGGAACAAATACAGAGATCATCTGAGGACTTCTATCACTGTAAGATGCGTTTACATAGCTTGCTTTTTCTTTACCGTCAATAGTTCCGCCGTTGGCGTCAAGTGTAATTACCCTGGTAGTATCATTTTCAGTAGCTGCCTTTTTATATACAGCACACAGACTTATTACATCACTGGTTATATCTGACCAGTCATCAGGAGTAAGCTCAGTGTAAATTTCTGGCGTTTTTTTGCTTTCAATACGATAATAGCTGTTCTGCATCCAGCCTACAAATTCCAGTCCATCATATGTAACGGGAGTAGGGAGTACAAATTTCTCAAAATCCCTTTTAGGGAAGGTGAAAAGATAATCATTATTCAGATCATCCAGCTCATATTCATCCGATGAACCTGATTCATAGCTTAGATTTACATAATAAGTATCGCTGTCTTTAATATAATCAGATGAGAAATGAGCATACAATTCAAGATAATTATTATCGTTGAAGTCTGCTTTTGTTACAGTATTAATCAAGTTATCAGGTGATTCTATTATTCTCCAGCCATCAAAAGCATAATAGCTATATTTAACATCATTTCCTACAAGATCAGAAAGCTGAACGACTTCATTGTCATTTTCAAAGTTAAAGCTTACAGATTTGCTTTCGGTTTTTCCGTCAATTGTTCCATTGTGATAACTGTTGTAAAATAAAATGGTATACTCGCCCTGATTGTCGATTATCGCTGCTGAAGCGGAAAAAGGTATTGTCAGCGACATAGAGGCAATCATTGATGCACTCAGAACAAAAGCTGCGCCTTTTCTGAACAATTGTTGGTTTTTCATTTTACACACTCCATTCTTTATGATTTTTTGCAAAAATCTGATTGCATAGGTCAGAAGAAGAAAACAATCGTTATTCTTCATCTAAAAAAACACCTAAAAGTATACCACTATTATACAACATTTTATTTATAATTGCAACCCT
>ONDB01000096.1 GCA_900316485.1 uncultured Eubacteriales bacterium | reverse complement strand
TGATCTGAGCAGAAATATACATATTTCTCCGCCCGGTATAAAACCATATGTTACGGCTTGTTTTTTCCCATTGGAATAATCCGGATTTGCGGGATCGCTTTTTTGTCGGCTTATTGCTCTTTTTTCACATTGTTGTTATATAAAATGCCGTTATATGCCAATATAAGTCAGATTTAACCGGATTCAGCATTGACACAAAAGTCTATTTGTATTAGAATGTAAGTTGCGGCATTGTATGATTCATGCTGCATTCAGACAAAAACCTGTAATTCGGCAGTTCTGCTGCATATTTATTTCCCGGCAGCGGATACAGATTCGGAGGTAATAATGAAAATAAAAAATTTGTTTGTGGGAGATACCGACAATACATTTATCCAGTTTTTCAGAAGTCTTTTTGTGGGCGGTATTGCTACAATAGTCGATATGGCTGTTCTTATATTTCTGAGAGAGGTTTTCAGAATACCTGAATCCATTGCCGCTGTATTCGGATTTATCGCAGGTCTTGCGGTGAATTATATCATTTCAACTTACTGGGTCTTTGCAAAGGCAAAGGTGAAAAACCGCGCAGTTGATTTCATAGCCTTCGGAATCATAGGCGTTATCGGTCTGGGACTTACTCAGCTGATAATTGAACCTTTTGCTATGAAAGGTATGTTCGGTCAGGGTATACTTGTTGCCCACGGGGTTTTTGGCTCTCTTTTGCCTGTGGATAAGTATTATATCATAGGAAAAATGCTTGCGGTTGTTCTGGTATATATGTGGAACTTCTTTGCGAGAAAATTCCTGCTGTATAACAAGAGCGAAAAAAAAGCAAAGTCTGCTGATGGCTGATGATAATTAAGCGGAGAAAAAATACACCGGCGCTTCATTTAACGGAAGAATACTTTACATTATATAAGGAAAGAGGAAATGACATTGAAGAGGATTGTAATTATCGGAGCAGGTCCTGCAGGTCTTACAGCTGCAATTGAGCTTCTTAAGGACGGGGGCGACTATGAAGTAACTATCCTGGAAGGCTCTCAGGTTATCGGCGGTATCTCTCAGACCGTGAGATACAACGGCAACCGAATGGATATCGGCGGACACCGCTTTTTCTCAAAAAGCGACGAGGTAATGAACTGGTGGAGCGACCTTATGCCCATTCAGGGAAAGCCCTCCTTTGACGATGAAAAGCTCGGCAGGGAAAAGCCCCTTGAGCCGGGCGGACCCGACCCTGAAAAAGAGGACAGGGTAATGCTGCTTCGTACAAGAGTGTCAAGAATTTATTATAAAAAGAAATTCTTTGACTATCCTGTCAAAATGTCAGCCTCAACTATAAAGAACATGGGCTTTGCCACAACAATGGCTTCGGGCTTCAGCTATATGAAATCCGCAATGTTCAAAAAGGAAGAAACGTCCCTTGAAAACTTTTATATAAACCGTTTCGGCAAAAAGCTGTACAGTATGTTCTTTGAGGGTTATACCGAAAAGCTCTGGGGCAGACATCCAAGGGAAATTTCTGCAGACTGGGGTTCACAGCGTGTAAAGGGTCTTTCCATCAGGGCTGTTCTTAAGGATATGTTCTCAAAGACCTTCGGCGGAAAAAAGAAAAACAAGGAAGTAGAAACCTCACTTATCGAGCAGTTCTGGTATCCGAAATACGGTCCGGGTCAGCTTTGGGAGACTGCCGCTGATATTGCTGCAGAAAAGGGGGCTGTGCTCCTCAAGGGCTATGATGTCAGGGAAATCAGATGCGAAAACGGAAAGATAAAATCTGTTGTCTGCTCTACTGCCGACGGCGATAAGGTTATCGAGGGAGATATATTCATCTCATCAATGCCGGTAAAGGATCTTGTCTGCGGAATGACAGGCGACAAGCCGGACGATGATATGGTAAGCGTTGCTAAGGGACTGCCCTACCGTGATTTCGTTACAGTAGGACTTCTTGTCAACAAGCTGAATCTCAAGAACGAAACAAATATTAAAACCCTCGGAAACATTGTGCCGGACTGCTGGATCTATGTACAGGATACCGGGGTAAAGCTTGGCCGTATACAGATCTTCAACAACTGGTCTCCCTATATGGTGAAGGATGCAGAAAACACTGTATGGATAGGACTTGAATACTTCTGTGCTGAGGGTGATGATTTCTGGAATCTCAGCGACGAGGAATGCATTAAGCTTGCATCAGATGAGCTGGAAAGCATGGGAGTAATAAAGAAGAGCGATATTCTTGACAGCCACCGTGAAAAAATAAAGAAGGCTTATCCTGCATATTTTGATACATATGCAAGAATGGATGAGCTTATCAAATGTCTGGACGGATACGAGAATCTCTTCTGTGTAGGCAGAAACGGTCAGCATCGTTACAATAATATGGACCACTCCATGCTTACCGCTATAAGAGCTGCCGAGGCAATTAAGGAAGGCAAAACAGATAAGCATGATATCTGGAATGTCAATACCGAAAAGGAATACCATGAAACAAAATCATGATCAGGGTATGCGGTTTTACTCTGATCAAGTGACTGTGGTGATATCAAAATGACAAAAAGTAAGATCCGTTCAACTCTGGCGCTGATTATCGAAATGATGTCAGCGCATCCATTTCTGACAACAGCTATTGCATGTTTTTTCTGCACCATAATAACCGGTGCGGAAATATCCTCTATCGGGGCATTGTGTTCAGCTGTTGTAATGTGTCTGTGCTGTATCGGGTTCAGCGCATATGCATCTCTTGATCTTCCTGACAAAAGCTTCCGGTCTTTGTTTTTTACAATGTCGGGAATATCTGTTTTTTTATCCCTGATGTTCGGAATCATGCTTACAACAAGCAATAAACCGGGCATTGTGGTACTGAATATGGGCGTACCGCTGGTAATATCAGCTGCGGTATATTTTCTGGCTCTGAAAAAGCTGAATACCAGAAAGCTTATTATACTGATATTCATAGCAGCATTCATTATAAGACTTTCTTATATCATGTCAATAAGCATTTCAACCAAGCAGCACGACGCAGGCAGCCTGGAAGAAATGGACGGTCATCTGGGATATATCGGTTATCTGGTATTCAACGGCAAGCTGCCTGACATAGATGTGCGTACCGTTTATCAGTACTATCATCCGCCGCTGCATCATATTATTGCAGCTCTCTGGGTAAAATTCCAGAATTTTATCGGAATCAGCAACAAAAACGTATGGGAAAACATACAGGTGCTCACAATGTTTTACTCCTGCTGCTGCATGATAATATCCTACAAGATATTCCGTCAGCTTAAATTAAAGGGAAAAGGACTTGCTGCAGCATTTGCTATTGTTGCCTTCTGCCCCACCTTCTACATTTTGAGCGGCAGCATAAACAATGATATTCTCTGCCTTACCCTTAGTCTCAGTGCGATACTCAATACACTTTACTGGTATAATAGCAGGAGCTTCGGCAGGATCGTGTGTATATCTGCCTGTGTAGGTTTTGCCATGATGGCAAAGCTTTCCGGCTGGATGGTTGCACCTGCTATTGCATTTATTTTCCTTTATGTATTCTTTAAAAACCTGAAGGACTGGAAAAAATACCTGGTTCAGTTTGTATCATTTATTGTTGTATGCGCTCCGCTGGCATTATGGTGGGGCATAAGGAATTACATAACCCATAAAGTACCCATAACATATATTATGGAGCTTTCACCAAGGTCGGGTCAGTATGTAGGAGATATTCCCCTGATAAAACGTCTGCTGGATTTCAACCCGTCTTTGTTCAATGATGTGGGAACACAGTTCCAGCAGTATGAAGGCGGCTACAATGAATACAATCCTCTTGTGGGACTGTTCAAGACCTCAATGTTTGACGAAACATTCATTGTTTCCTATTATCCGGAAATAGCAGGAATCAACAAGATACTTTTCTGGTCGGCTGTTGTTCTTGGACTTATAGGCTTTGCTGCAATGATATACACATTTATTGCCGACAAAAAGATGAGTGCAGTGCACAAGATATTTATGGGCTTATTCTACGGAGTATATCTTGTATCCTACTATATCTTCTGCATCAAGTTCCCCCAGGTATGCACCGAGAATATCAGATATGCTGTTCCGCTGATAGTAATTGGAGCATTTTTCGCAGGATGGCTTCTCAAGAACATATCCGAAAAGAACAGTGCCAAATTCACGGTGCTGAAAACCTGCATTACTGCGTTTATTATTTCAGTAACCTCAATTTATTCGCTGTTTTCATTCCTTGTTTACGATATTGTTTTCATCAACAAGTAAGCCGCAGACATCTGATGAAGCAAGAACAGACAACAAGCATTTTTCAGACCACATAAAACACAAAAAAGTCGATGAATTTTTGGTTCATCGACTTTTTTATTTATCAGGGCGGCACAGAGCCTGTGCTACCTTAATTACCAGTTCATTGTTTGTTATTAGTCAAATAATAAAACATGATAATTATGCCTGTCGGGGCTTCCCAACCTCTTCAAAAACAGTCCACTGAACTGTTTTTGGATTCACC
>ONDB01000201.1 GCA_900316485.1 uncultured Eubacteriales bacterium | reverse complement strand
GGTTAAGGAAAGGGGATTGCAAAAGGGGGAAAACTCAAGGGGGACACCCCTTGTGGTTTCCACCTTTTGACTGACCAAAGCAGAAACACTAATGAAGTATGGCTCAGGGCATGAAAGCGGAACAGCGGATTATCTTTTTCAACCCCAGCGAAGATGTCAGTTTCACAGATTCAGGTATAATTTTACAATTTCAAGTTTTCTGTAGCTTAATTTACACCCTGCCCATGATCTGTAGTTTACGCTACAAAGCGGGGGCTTTTTGAATATTGTTACTTTCACCAAGCCGTGATATTATATAGACACAACAGAGAAACAAAGCCGCACAGACGGCATAAAATCAAAGGAGAGATTCATTATGAAAAAGACATTCAGAGCTAAGGTTATGGCAGCTATCCTCGCAGCAGTTTGCGCAGTTTCCGCTTGTGCAGCAGCTACAGCAGTTACAGCAAACGCAGCAAGCATCAATACATCTGCTTCTACTTCTGCAGCAACGCCCTTCTACCAGACATTGTGGGGCACAGACTGGAATTATTCAGCAGACAGCACCTGCGCTAAGATCACCTGCGAATTCGACTACAGCCGCAACCTCTGCAAGTTCAAGGCAACCGGCGTTACTCCCGGCGTAACAAATGCAGTACTCAAGGTTCAGATCGGAACAGGCAAATGGAAGAACTTCCCCATTCGCTTCACAGTAAGCAAAAACCTCAGCGTTTCAGGCGTACAGAACGGCATGATCTACTACACAACCGTTCCCGCTCCCGTAAAGTCCGCTGAAAACAGAAATACCAATACCAATACTAATACCAACACAAATTCAAACACAAACACAGGCAACACCTCAAAGACATCAGCAAAAAGCTGTTCATATACAATGACAGGCTGTGACTGGAATTACAGGGCTGACAATACAAATGTAAAGATCACCTGCGATTTCGACTACAGCAAAAGCTCCTGCAAATTCATCGGCACAGCTGTAAAGCCCGGCGTTACCAACGCAACACTCAAGGCTCAGAGAGCTGACGGCAAGTGGAACAACACACCTGTACGCTTCACCGTTGACAACAGCCTCAACATCAAGGTCGTAAAAACCGGCAATGTTTATGTTACAGACAACTGATCTTATGAATCTCTTAACCCCCGCCGCATTCCGTATCTTCCGGAGTGCGGCGGGGGCTTTTTCATTATACTCAATTCGTGAAACTCAATGGCGTAAATTAGTATAACTACAGTTTTCATACGCATTTTTATACAATATTCAGATTGAGCTTTAATCCCTCAAATGATACAATACCAAATCTTAACCGGTAAAGTCTGGGTTACTGGAGGGGATAAGAAAAAAGCAGAAATACCAATGAAGCATGGCTCAGGGCATTGAAGCGAACAACGATTTCATTTTATCCGCCTGCAACGGAGATATAAGTTTCACGGATTCAGGTTATAGTATAAAAGAGTTGAAGGTGCTATGGTGAGAGGCAGAGGTGTTGTGATACCGCAATATCAGAATCGCAGAAAAATTTACAGCAACGACGTGATTATTTCTCGCTATCCGTACTGAAAAGCTAATAATATTTTTCTGAATGTGAAAAAATATTCTTGCTGTATCTGCTGATTATTACTGGGTAAAATACAGAGATCAGCAGGGGCGGCTGATTTTTTGCGTTGGCATTATAAATAAAAAGAAATCTTAAAGATTCGGCAAGTAGTAAAAATCCAACAATTGGTAAAAGTTGGTGGGACGAACGGTCAAATATTGGGACGAACGGTTATTGACTTATATTTTTATTCTGTTATAATAAGCGCAGTGAGAATTTGAAGCAAGGATTTGAGTTTCATCACATTATTAATCTTAAAGAAAGAGGTATCATTATGAAAAAACTCGCACTTTTATTATTAGCTGGTATTTTAGCAACAACCGTTTTAGTTGGCTGTAACAACGGCGGTGACAAGAAAACAGAGAGCTCTGCTGAGAGCAGTGTAGCTGCTTCTACAGAGGAATCAACAGAGGGCGGCGACGAAGAGAGCGCAGCTGAGGGCGAAGAGAGTGCTGCTGAGGGCGAAGAGAGCGCTGCTGAAGGCGAAGAGAGCGCTGCTGAAGGCGAAGAGAGCGCTGCTGAAGGCGAAGAGAGTGCTGCTGAAGGCGAAGAGAGTGCTGCTGAAGGCGAAGAGAGTGCTGCTGAAGGCGAAGAGAGCGGTGCAGGCGCTGTTGATACATCAGCTCTTATCGGCGGTTATGTATCTTCTGCTTTCGTTAACATTGAGACAAAGCAGGTTGTTACACCTGATGAGTTTGCTGCAGCAAATGGTCTTGATGCTGCTCCGATCATCTACTTCGTACTCAAGGAGGACGGCAAGTGCGCATTCGGTCCTGAGAACGAGGCAAAGGGCGCTGCTTACACATTCGATGAGAACGGCAACGTAACTGCTGTATTCGAGGAGAACGGCGAGACATTACAGTTCGAGTATGATCCTAACACAGGCTGCTATGCATACGAGGACAAGGATAACGGCATCGGCTATATTCTTTCCCGCGCTCAGTAATCAACAGCTGAATATATCCAGTAATATCACGGACGGCTTTGTTTTTCAAAGCTGTCCGTTTTGATTTAGTGGTTAGTTACTACTTCGTACTCTGAACTCTTAGCCTTTAACTAATACCTGAATCCGTGAAACTGACATTCTGGCTCGGGCAGAAAAAGAAAATCCGCTGTTCTGCTTTAATGCCCTGAGTCATGCTTCGTTAGTATTCCTGCTTTGGTGGGTCAAAAGGTGAAAGCCCCTTTCCTTATCCCCTGTGGATAGCCGGGCTTCAGCAGCTAAGATTTGCTGCTTTTCATTTGAGGGTTTAAAGCTCATATGAAAACGCACCTTTTCGGTGAATCTGATAATTCTGAATATTGTATAAAAATGCGCATGAACACAGTAGTTATATTAATTTACGCCATTGAGTTTCACGGATTCAGGTAATAACTAATAGCTTTAAGCTATAAACTATGAACTACCCGGCACCGGGTTAGTGTAAAATTATGGTTGGCAACAGAAATACTATCGCAGACCGACAAAAAATGCAGCCATAGAAAATCTTACAATCGCGAGGAAAAGGACTTGCATGGTCATAACATACAACGCGATCTTGACACCGGCGGCACGCCGGCGCCGGCGCGCCGGTTTTGACAAGAAAATAAATGGATGGTATAATAGTAGATATAGAAAAAGCGGT
>ONDB01000202.1 GCA_900316485.1 uncultured Eubacteriales bacterium | reverse complement strand
ACTCCTGCAAACAGCACTGCAAGCTATGCAAAATTCACTCCCACTGCTGAAACATCATACGACCTTAAGGTTGTTGCAACTGACAGCAAGGGAACAACAGCACAGAAAATAGTAACAATTAATTCTGTAAAGTAATATAACAAACACCCGTGAGACAATAGAATGTTATCTCACGGGATTTCTTTAAAAAATGATTTAAAGTTATTGATGTACGAAATAATAATTGAGGAGGAAAAATATGCTTCAACTGTCTGAAAAATTAAAAAAGCCTTTTTCCCTGTTTTTATCTTCAGTATTTATAATCTCAGCTTTTTCCTGCCTGCCGTCTGTTGTTTCGGCTGCTGATATTTCATATAAGGAAACCACTGCCGGAACCTCAGAATATGTTACTAAAAGCGATATGTTCAAATGCGATCCTATTGATGATGATAAGTTTTCAATCATAGGATATTATGATGAAGATCCTTACATTCTGGTACCCCAGTATATAGGTGACAGACGTGTGGTAGAATTAGGTGCATTTGCCTTTGGCCATGCTCATTATCTGAAAGGAATCAGGATTAATGCCAGTATTGAAAGTATCGGGAGAAATGCTTTTACTAACTGCGTTAACCTTGAATATGCGTATATTCCTTCATCTGTAAAGGAATTGGGCGGAGATGCCTTTGCAAGCTGTGAAAGCCTGAAAACCATTACTATTCCCTCATCTGTTACAACTATGGGTACCAATGTGTTTATGTGTTGTTCAGGTCTGGAATATATCAGCGTTCCTTACGGATTGTCAGAGCTTCCGGACCAGACTTTTATTGATTGTTTTAATCTGAAAAGCGTGGATATTGGCTCAAATATTGTGTCGATAGGCAATCACGTATTTATGGACTGCAAAAAGCTTGATAATGTAACTATACCTGACAGTGTAAAAAGTATGGGTGAGGATGTTTTTACAGGATGTATTTCCCTGAAAAACATAAAAATATCAAAATCAATGTCTGAAATACCTTCGTTTACATTTTACGGCTGTACTTCTCTTGAAAACATCAATATTCCGGAAAATATAAAAGCTATCGGAAAAATGGCATTTTATAATTGTAATTCCCTGAAGAACGTATACATTCCACCTACAGTCGAAACCATAGATGAATATGCTTTCGGATATACAGAAGGTCAGTTTGCAACCGATAGGCTTCCGGTTGAGGGCTTTGCTATTTCAGGAAAAAAAGGCTCTGCTGCAGAAAAATATGCTGCAGATAATAACATTGTTTTCATTGATGTTGATACGATCCTGAAAAATGAAAGCACCCTGGGTTCAGATAAGTTTTTTGAAGGCGTAAAGGTGGAAATAAATGCAGCTGCATCCGGCGGTACTGATCCATATAAATATGCATATTATTATAAGCGCAGTGTGAACACAAAATGGAATAAGATCGGCACTGAATTCGGAACTTCCTCAAGTGCATCCTTTACTCCGGTATCTGCGGCGGATTATGATATCAGGGTCGCAGTAAAGGACAGCAGCGGAGAAATCGCAGAAAAAATATTTAATATTACTGCAGAAAAAAATGATCCTGTTGTAAATACCTCTGAAATAATATCAGATAAAGCCCAGGTAGGGGACGATGTGCGAATAGATGCTTCAGCAGAAGGCGGCAGCGGCTCCTACAGATATGCTTTTTATTTCAAGCGGTCAGTTAACAGCAGGTGGAATAAGATCGGCACAGAATTCGGCACCGCAACTCATGCCACACTTAACCCTGCAGCTGCTGCGGATTATGACCTTAAGGTCATAGCTAAGGACAGTAATGGTGCGGTAGGTGAAAAGCTATTTAAGGTGACGGTTCTTACCAGCATGGAACTGACAAATGCCGGATATATCAATAAGCCGGAAATGGTAAAAAAGAATACAACTATAACTATTTACGGCAGGTCGGTTGGCGGTACAAAGCCTGTGAAATATGAATATTATTTCAAACGCAGCGCCAACAGTAAATGGAACACAATATCCCCTGGAAACAGCTCATCTACATATGCAAAATTCACTCCAACAGCCGAAACCTCCTATAATCTGAAGATAGTGGCATCAGATAAGAAGGGAACAAGGGCAATTAAAATAATAACAATAACAGCCGAAAGCTGAAAACAAAAAAATCCCCGAGAGAACATTTACAGATCTCACGGGGATTATCTTTATACATTTTATTTATTACTGTTCTGCACCGTACTGCTCATAGTAAGCGTCAATTGCAGCCTTAAGCTTGTCATCAATTATTACCTTGCCCTTATATTCCTTGTTGTAGAGGTGCTCGATAACTTCAGCCATTGTGACAATTGCAGTTGTTTTAAGACCATATTTTTCCTCGATCTCCTTAAGTGCGCTCTTGGTACCCTGACCTCTTTCCATTCTGTCAACAGACACAACAAGACCTACAGGAGCAATATCACCCTGAGCCTTGATTATAGGAAGAGTTTCCTCAATAGATGTACCTGCAGTAGTAACATCCTCGATGATAACAACCTTGTCGCCGTCATTGATCGGGCTGCCCAGAAGAATACCTTTGTCGCCGTGATCCTTAACTTCCTTACGGTTGGAGCAGTAGCGGATATCAGTGTCATATTTTTCGCTTATTGCGATAGTTGCAGCAACGCTGAGGGGAATACCCTTATATGCCGGACCGAAGAGGACATCAAAATCCAGTCCGAATTTTTCCTTGATAGCCTCTGCATAATAGCCGCCAAGCCTTCTGAGCTGAGCGCCGGTACGGTAGAAGCCTGTATTTACGAAAAATGGAGTTTTTCTACCGCTTTTGGTAACGAAATCTCCGAATTTCAGCACCTGACAATCCACCATAAACTCAATAAATTCCTTTTTGTAATTTTCCATCACGATACCTCCGGACATTGTATTTTCCGTGCACAGAATCCATGCACAGCCTTCTCTTTAAATATAACATATTCCGTCCTGTTTGTAAACCTGCTCGCCGGTTTTATTGTGTTCCTGTAGTATGATTCGGGGAGCAGGTTTTATGCAAAGCGTGCCTCTTGGCACGAGGGAAAAGAGGAGCACCATGGGGCTGTCACATTATAATAACACAAAAAAGTCGATGAATATGTTGGTTCATAGTTTTTTTTATTTGTCAGGGAGTCAGTCGTTCCGCTTTTTTCTATGCTGCCTTGTGGCAGCAAGACTATTTCTTCATGAACCAGACAAAGGGATGCCCTCTTTCCCAGGGCGTCCCCTCTCCCAAAACAGTCCACCGGACTGTTTTGGGATTCACCCCTTGCCGAAGGATTGAAACAATGAGATTTCACACTCTGCGGAGTGCGACGAGGGCTCTGCCCTCGACCTGCAAGCCTATGAAAAGGCTTGAGCGAAACTTTTATAGCTTGGAGCGACCAATTGATTCACTATTACGGGTGCAGCGTCACGCTGGCGGCTTGCTGGGGGTACTGGAATTGTTGACAAAAAAGTGGAGATATTGTATAATAATTTTGTGCTTTGCTCTTTAAAGTAGGGCAAAGCTGTTTATTTAAGGCTGATTTGGGAGGGAAAATAATGAGCAAGATACAGGAGCTTATTGTTTCATATTATGAATCCGGAGAAGATAAAAAAATATACGAACAGATAGTCAAAGAAATCCAGACCTGCGAAAGCGTCTGGTCAGCATATTCTCCGATTACAAAAAACCATTTTGTTGATTACGTACAGGGCAGACCTACTGCATTCCTTTTTTCAGAAAAAGAATATTGCCAGAAATACTGTCAGCATATGAAAAAAGAGGGCTTTACTGTGGGTTCTGCTGAATGTACAAAGGATAACCGACTCAGTATGTTTGCGGATTATCATAGAAGCGGATTTGAATGCATAATTGTTGATAACGGTCTGAAATATCTGATAATGGAGCTTACGGATCTTATTAATATTCCGGATTATTCTGATGTACCGGAAAAGGACAGACCGGTTATAAATCCGGATCTTGTATGCAGCGCTGACAGACTGTTTCAGTGCATGGAAAATAAGACGGTAACGCCTGATAAGGAGATAAACCTGCTGGTTGAAACATATAATGCCAGGTATCTTATTCCCGTTCAGGGCGAGGTAAAGAACGGAGAGGTAACAATCCCCGGACTTGAACGCAACGACGGATTAAAGGTTGTGCCTTTCTTTACAGATATCGGAGAATTCAGAAAATTTGACAGTAAGGGTAAATTCAATGTAGGCGGAGCTGATTATACACAGATTGAAAGTCTGTGCAATACAGGAGAAACAGTAGTTATTAATCCTTTAGGTTTTAATTTCACCCTGACTAAGCAGACAATAGATGCTGTACATAACGCAATAAATGCAGTTCCTGCAAATGCGAGGGCTGAGCGTGCTGTAATTTATACTCCTGCAAAGGTGCCTAAGCCGCTTATTGACGGACTGAATGTTATTTTTGACGGAATTGACGGAATCAAAGCAGGCTATATTAAGGGCTTGAGAAAACAGAACAAGGATGAACTTCTCGTTATTGTTGACTGCGGAGAAATGGATGCAGATTCTTACAATGCTGCTCTGGATGAAGTAAGGCAGAAGGCTGCTGATATAGAAATAAAGGAAACTGTGGAATATATTCCGGCTGCCTCAGATATCGGACGTACTGCAATCAATGACAGTCAGCCTTTCTTTGAAAGAATAATAGTTGACGTAAGTGTTCCTCCGGAAAACTTTGACTGATTATCTATCGGAAGATAACAAATAAACAAAAAGGCTGTGTCAGAAAGCTTTGTTCATTAAGAAATAGTCCTGCTGACGCAAGGCAGCAAAGCACATAGTGGAACGGCAAACTTCCTTATAAACTAAATAAACAACAAAAGCCGATGAACCAAAAACATTCATCGGCTTTTGTGCGTTGATGTCAGAGCTGATGCATTATTATAATGCAGCGACTCCTTTAATTGTTTGAAGTAGAAAAGCTATTTTTCCTGTTTCTTGTGTGCCGGCTGAATAAACATGAGCAGAGTAGCCGCCATAAGGATAGCGGTACAGAAGATAACACTTTTCTCTAAAAAAATGTTTGTAACAATTGTGCCTACGGCGGCACCAATCATGAAAAATAATACTATAGCGTAGAATTTGCCGGCTTTTCGCAGTCCCTCTTTGTCCTTCGACAGGAAAAACAATGTAAATGCTTCGGTGCCGCTGCGAAGGTTTCCTGTACACATTGTTGTGGCACACATGATACCTCTTATTTTACGGAAACTCTGTACCTGCAGTGAACATACAAAGGAGATTAGTAAATTTGCAATGGTATCATATTTCACAGGTCCTATTTTTCCGTGAGGCAGGAATGTTACTGCAATAATCACCGCAAGCTCCAGCAGCAGAACATACTGTCGCCAATGCAGCCTTCCGCCGTCCATTCTCTTCTTTATCTGTTCGGCGATAACTATTCCCAGGACAAATGCAGCAATGGGGGGAATGTAGAAAAGTGCTTTCATAATATCCCCTGATGCAAGGTTCATTGCCAGAAACATAATATTACCAGTTTGTGCATTAGCAAATACCTGACCTCGTGCAATATATGTATAAGCGTCCAGATATCCGCCCACAACAGCAAGCAAAGCACCGATAATAAATGTTTCAGACATTTTTTCTCTGCCTCTTACCTCCATAAGTACCGCCTCCCGACAATATAATAACACATTCCCCACAGGAAATTCAATACTGCCTGTGTGTATAGGTCCAGCGTCACGCTGGAGGAGTACGTGTAAAATAATTCTGGGTTTATTCAAAACCAGAACCAGCTAAGATAAAGCAAATCAAGCAATTATATCAGCACCGCGGGCAGCAGAATAGTCAGGTGCATTAAGAGGGTAATGCAGTGAAGCGACACCACAGCGTTGCGGCACCGGCGACTCGCCGGCGGAGGAGGAAATTTTGGTTGACATGAGGAGAGGATTATCATATAATTAAATGGT
>ONDB01000203.1 GCA_900316485.1 uncultured Eubacteriales bacterium | reverse complement strand
CATTTGGCAGGGGCAGAAGGACTTGAACCCTCGGCACGCGGTTTTGGAGACCGCTGCTCTACCAACTGAGCTATACCCCTATATATTATACATTTCTCAGAACAGATATAATGATATCATATTTTCCCACGTTTGTCAATACTTTTTTTGCCGCCAGCGTGACGCTGGATCCTAAACGCGATGGTGTCGCTTCACTACGTTACGCTCTGAATGTGTCTGATTGTCCGGCTGCCCGCGGTGCTGCTGTAATTGCTTGGGTTATTTTATCTTAGCTGATTCTGGCTTTGAATAAACCCAGAATTATTTTACACCTATCTGGTGCTGATTGTTGTTGGTGAGTTAAGGGTTGACCTTTGGTGGGTAAGTCTGTTACAATAATAGAAATAATTATCAGCAGGCTATGGTCAGAATTGACTTTCGTTTATACTTTGGGGTGAAAAAATGAATAAGTATACTTTTTCAGTTATTATTCCGGCTCATAATGAAGAAAAATACATTGCCCGTTGTATTTATTCGGTACGTACTGCTGCAAAATATTACGGAACGGAGCCGGAAGTCATTGTGGTGTGTAATCGTTGTACAGACTCCACTGCACAAATTGCCAGTGATTGCGGAGCAAAAGTGCTTTACAATGACAAACGGTGCATTGCAAGCGTCAGGAATACCGGCATTTCTGCAGCCAGCGGTGATGTTATTGTAACCATAGATTCGGATAACCGAATGACAAAGGGTACATTCAGGGAAATCGCTGCAAAGCTTTCAACGGGGAAATATATTGGCGGAGGTGCTCCGATCAGATTTGAGAGATATTCTTTTCCTCTGAGATGTAACGATCTTCTTTGCAGTATCGGATTCAGGATTACAGGTCTTTACTGCGGTATATTCTGGGCAGAAAAAAAGACCTTTGAGGCGGTGGGCGGATTTTCTGAAATAAAAGCTATGGAGGATGTTTCAACTGCCAAAAAGCTGAAGAAATATGCAAAATCATGCGGAAAGCAATATACAACCCTGCACAGAAATTTTCTGATAAATTCCACCAGAAAATATGACGATCTGGGGGACTGGCTTTATTTCAGACTTATGTTAAGCAATACGGATGCATTCATAAAAGCCGCTCTGGGGGATAAACGCAAACTTGACGATCTGCTTGATAAGATGTTTTATGATTATAATGACAAGCACTGACAGATCTTACTTTTGACCTGTGCAGTGCTCTTCTGCCAGCAAGACTCTTTGTGCAGCAATGGTTGCAAGAGTGTCCCCGAACTGAACCAGTACCGATGCTACCAGAGCCAGCTCATTATCGTCAAAACGTGCTGCAATTATATTTGCTGCTGCTGTTACCGAAGCAGTAAGCTCACACGGATTCATTTATCATCATCCTTTTCATGTTATATTTTCCTTGTATTACAGTATATGAAAAGAAAACGCTGATGTGTGTATTGTGGTGCTGCTAAAAATAAAGAGAGAGAAAACTATGAAGCTAACACTTGAAACAGAAAGACTAATATTAAGACCTTTTAATGCTGATGATGCCGAGGCAATGTTTTACGGCTGGACAAGCGACCACGAGGTTACGAAATATCTGTCATGGCCTACTCATCAGAGCATTGATGATACAAAATTTGTTCTGAATCTCTGGGAAGAACAGTACGAAAAACCTGAAAGGCTGAATTTTGCCATATGCCTTAAGGATAGCGGTCAGCTTATCGGAGGAATAGATGTTGTCGGCTATGAAGAGGGTATTCCTGTTATAGGCTATAATCTGGCTAAAAAACACTGGAATAATGGTTACATGACCGAGGCATGTCGTTGTGTTGTCAATTATTTGTTTTCATCCGGTTTTAAAGAGGTCAGAATTGACGCAATGACTGAAAATGCCGGTTCACAGAAGGTAATAGCCAAGTGCGGAGGAAAGCTGTTGAAAACAGAAGAAGTACCATTACCATTAAAAAATAAAACTGCAATGGTAAATATGTATATCATAAGGAGTGAAGTATGATTGTATGAAGGAATTGTTTGCAATAGATCTGCATGATTATACGGAAAACTGCAAAGTGTTCAGAAGACCCTCAGCACGAGGGATAATCATAAAGAATGAAAAAATAGCTCTTGTTTACAGCCAGAAGGAAAAGTACTACAAATTTCCCGGAGGGGGAATAAAGGACAGCGAGGATATGAAGGAGGCCCTTATCAGAGAGGTAAAAGAGGAAGTGGGGCTTATTGTAATACCCGGGAGTATAAGGGAATTCGGCAGCGTTATCCGCAGACAGAAAGGCAATTATTCACCCGATACAGTATTTGAACAGGAAAATTATTATTTTTTCTGCAAAACCTCAGATGAAATAACCGGTCAGAATCTTGACGACTATGAAAAAGAGGCGGAATTTACACTCAGATTCGTAAAAATAGATGAAGCCATAAAAACAAATCAGGAATATCACAGTGACGATTTATTCAATGAAATAATGATAAAGCGTGAGCTGAAAGTTCTGCAGATGATAAAGGAAGCAGAACAGATATAATACATACTGTATAATGTATAAATTGATTACATTTTGTAATAATAAGAAGGAATAATTAATGATAACAAATTCATATCACAGCGAAAGGGAATCCCTGTTTTCGCCCGGAGCTTTTCTGGGGGAAAGAAATCATATCTGTGACATTGCATTAGCCACATTTTCCTATGAGATTTTAAATGCAGTGTTAAACAGATATTCTCATAAGGAGGTGGGGAATATGGGCTCTGCAAACGGTAACAGACCTATATATATGCTTGATGTTGACGGCAGGCAGATTATATTCTATATGTCTGGGATAGGCTCGTGTGTGGCAGGAAATCACACAATAGAAATGCAGTGGCAGACAGGAATAAAAAAGCTTATAGTATTTGGTTCTGCTGGTGCGCTTGACAATGAATCGACTAAAGGAAGATATGTTATTCCCACCCAGGCATATCGTGACGAGGGAATGTCCTATCATTACTGTGAGCCTTCAGATTACATTGACATTGAAAACGGCAGTGCCCTTGCCGGAATATTTGAAAAGCTTGAACTGCCGTATGTTTGCGGAAAAGTATGGACTACCGATGCCCCGTATCGTGAAACAAGGACAGCTGTTTCAAAAAGGCAGCAGGAAGGCTGTATTGCTGTTGAAATGGAGCTTGCGGGTATTCAGGCAGTATGCAGTTTTTACGGAATAGAACTGTACGATTTTCTTGTTACAGGAGATATTCTTGACGGCGAGGATTATGATAGCGGGGGACTTCACGATGCAAATCATTCACTTGGAAAATTTTACACAGCACTGAAAATATCAGAGCTGATATGAATGATATCAAATAATAAGAGTAAATGAATATGCAAAAAACAGACCCGTTTAATATACGAGTCTGTTTTTATTAAACTGAATCTTTTTAAGATATAAGGAGGATGCAAAATGTCATCAGATAAAAATTATCTTGAATATGTACTGGAGCAGTTATCAGAACTTGAGGATATCTCATACCGTTCAATGATGGGAGAATATATCCTTTATTATAAAGGCAGGATATTCGGCGGAATATATGACGACAGATTTCTTGTCAAACCCACCAAAACCGCTGCTGCCATGATGCCTGAGGCTGCCCGTGAGCTTCCCTACGAGGGAGCAAAGGAAATGCTTCTTGTTGAAAACATTGATGACAGGGAGTTCCTGAAAGAGCTGATAACTGCAATGGCAGATGAGCTTCCGCCGCCGAAGAAGAAAACAAAATAACTCATTCATTAATGAAGGTGATGTCACCTTTTTCATCAATATTGAATGTAACAAAATCAGTTACGAAATAATTGCTGTATACGTCTTCGATGCAGAATGAATAATAGTAATCTGCAGCAGGAAGATAACTGTAGATCAGATCATCTCCGTCCTTCCATTCGTAAGGATCGGCAGTAATTTCCACATCGTCAACGGTTGAGTAGACAACCTCGATTTTGTCGCCTTTTTTGATTTTTGTAATGCCTCTTGAAACGGCAGAGTTTTCACCGACACCGTCCCATGCACCGTCAATGAATGTACCTTTTTCATTTTGTCTTATTCTCAGATTGGTGCGCTTACCGTTAAGATTAATCGGAGAGGTGTATATTACATAGTCGTCTGTAATATCAACCACGAATGTGGAAAGAAGCTGACCGTTGGGCAAAGAAAGCCAGTATCCGTCGAATTCGTCAGCAAATTCTCCTTTTTCCCAGTCTGCGTAGATATTATTGGTTTCACCCAGCAGAACAGAGCTGTCGTCCAGATCACAATAAAGGAAGGCAGTTACGGCTGATGTATACATATAACCGTTATCGTCCAGGGTAAAGCCGTAGACACCGTTTTCATCCACAGCAGGCTCGCTGCTGAAGGTAATAAGCTTGCTGTTGTCATCTTCTGGCTGAGCGTCTGCATATTCAAAATATGAAGTGTCAAAATTCCTGCACACACAGTCTTCATTAACCCAGTTGCCGTTGTCGCTGAAAAATACAGAGTTATCATACTGTTCTGCGGAATAGCCGTTTGCGATCATATCCACGATAGAGAGGTAGTATGGGTTTATTGCTATGGACGAGAAGATTTCCAGTTCATCTGAACCTTCAACCATAAGAGGATAGTAGATAGACAGACCTGACGCATTTTTATGGTCAAGGCCGTTTATATTGTAGACAATGCAGTTTTTAAGAGCCTGTTGTGCCTTTGAGGCATCGGCAATATCAGAACATCCCCTCATAATTCCGCCAATGTCAACCATATTGGTATAGCCCTCTGTTTTATTGTTTCCGCCAAAATTATCGGCGGAATTTGCAGCTCTGGCGATACTGTTGAGCTTTGTGCTGTCAAGTGAAGCCTTGTAAAGCTCACGGGAATAATCGTTGAATTCTACAAGGAAATCATCAAATTTATGCAGATCAATAATTGATAAAGTACACATGTTTTCGTCGTCACTTTTTTTGCATTCATCCCGGAAGCTGTCTGCAACGATCTTTCCCAGTTCTGCGCCGTTCAGTGCAGGGTTGTCTGCAAGAGAGTTGCCGATGACAGAGTAATCCCATCCGGTGCCTGGCTCAGATTCCTGTGAGCAGTACATATACCTTGCATAGGTTGAGAAGATATTCGCTGTTTCTGCGCTGCTCATAACGCAGGCGTCACAGCCGATGAATTCAAACTGGTCTGTCATTTCAGAATAAACTGCCGAAAATGCCTGATTCAGCTCATACAGAGCAAGACTGTCCTTTTCGTTAAGTTCATCCACGCAAACGCCGTAGATGCTTCCGCAGCCGTGATTCCAGAGAATAACGCCCATTTTTTCAGAAGCATAATTTGAAACGCCCCATGAAAGAAAATCCTTCAGGGTATCAGCTTCGCCCATGTTTGCAGCAGGAACAGAATCAACCAGTCTGAGATCCCCTTTTTCATACACATAGCGCTGGGTTTCGTCAGTTGAAATAATCTCATTCTGCCACTGGGCAGTGCCGCCTGTCTGGATAACGAATCTTACATTGTCGGTGTTTTTGGTGTCGCATATCTGGCTCAGATCAAGTGTGCCCGAGCCCATTCTGCTTTCAAGATCCGTGCCGCAGAGATAAATGAATATTGTCCATTTTTTTTT
>ONDB01000205.1 GCA_900316485.1 uncultured Eubacteriales bacterium | reverse complement strand
GCTGTCGCAGCAGATAATATCCATTCCCAGCTTTTTGTAAAGCTCAGTCAGGCCCTTACTGTAGCCTGTGACCATCTCCTGTTCTTCAAAAAACATATTATCTATCCTGATAAAATAATTGAATGAAAGCGGAATGCTTACAGCTGAACCGTCTGCTGTTGTTTCTTCTGCTTCGGAGTATTCCTGTATATCCCCGGCTGTATAATTTGTATCAAAATAATAATTTATAGCCTGAAGCTCATCACCTGTCATTACACCGTCTGCCAGAGTAAGGTGTACTATATATCTGCAAAGGTCTGCTATAACTTCATTGGCAAGTTTAGTTCCTGTTTCATCCTGCGGAAATATCATTGAATTCAGCGATTTACACGCCTGCATGATATCATTTACAGCTGATTTTATCTCCTGATCCATTTTTTCCTCCTTATATGACTGTATACATACAATGGCTCATTTACTGGTTTTCCGGCTGACCGTATGCATATTTACAAACCTGCGGCATCTTACAGACAGATCACTGCCTGTAATCATAATCCTCTTGTCTTATATATTCGATCATTTCCTCTCTTCCGCTTACTGTCAGAGGAAAAGTTCTTTCTGAAACGATCTCATCCTTACTTTTATCATAGCAGTATTCCCCGTGCCATATCTTCACTGTCATTGTTTCTTCCTTGACATCGGGAATAATTATATAATGAAAAAGATAATTGCACTCTGTGTAATCATTATCATTTTCAAACCACATTATCTTCGGAAGTTCTTCGCAAAGCATATTATTCCTCCATACCAAACAAAACGCCCGGGATCACCCGAGCGCAGTTTTCATTATCAAAGAGCAGCCTTTGCCTTTTCAACAAGTGCTGTAAATGCCTCTGCATCAGCAATTGCAATTTCGGAGAGCATCTTTCTGTTAAGTGTGATGCCTGCCTTCTTAAGGCCGTTCATAAATGTTGAATAGTTTATGCCGTTAGCCTTGCAGCCTGCGGAAATACGAGTGATCCAGAGTCTTCTGAAATCACGCTTTCTCTGCTTTCTGCCGATATATGCATAATTGCCGCTTTTCATAACGGCCTCTTTAGCCATCTTAAAGTGCTTGCTCTTTGCACCCCAGTAACCCTTAGCCAGCTTTAAAACCTTTTTTCTTCTTTTGCGTGTTGCCAACGCACCTTTTACACGTGCCATTTCGTTTACCTCCAATAATTCTGTAACAGCATACTGCCGTTACCATAATATGTCGAGTCTGTCGCCATCATCAATGGTGCCTGCATTATCCCTTCAAGCCAGGCACAAACAGCAGGAATTATTATTTATAGGGGATGAGCTTCTTTACTGCTGCTACATTTGTCTTATCAGCAGCAACAGTCTTTCTGAGTCCTCTTTTACGCTTTGTTGTCTTCTTATTGAGTATATGTGACTTATTAGCGTGTGCACGAATAACCTTTCCGTTCTTTGAGAGCTTAAAACGCTTTTTAGCTCCGCTGTGTGTCTTAATTTTAGGCATAATTAAGATCCTCCTTGTTTTCTCTTATTTATTTGTTAGGTTTCGGTGCCAGGAACATAATCATGTTACGTCCCTCCAGCTTAGCCGGCTTTTCAACAGCAGCAAATTCCTGACAAGCATCGGCATACTTTTTCATAATCTCCATACCCAGCTCCGGATGACCCATCTCTCTTCCTCTGAAACGGATAGATACCTTTACCTTATCGCCGTTTTTGATGAAGCGCTGTGCCTGATTAAGCTTTGTATTGAAATCATGGGTGTCGATATTGAGCGAAAGTCTGACTTCCTTGATGTCTACAACCTTCTGATTCTTTCTTGCTTCCTTTTCTCTCTTTGACTGCTCAAAGCGGTACTTGCCGTAATCCATTATCTTACATACGGGCGGCTGCGCCTGAGGAGCGATCTTAACGAGATCCACACCTGCTGCTTCTGCAAGATCAAGTGCCTTGGAAGAAGACATTATTCCGAGCTGAGCTCCGTCCGAGCCGATAACACGGACTTCCTTATCACGAATTTCCTCATTAATCTGAATAACCTGCTTGCTAATGTTAAAGCACCTCCAAAACAATATCAGGAACAAAATAAAGCACGGGCATACAGTACGTCCGTGCATCAACAGCATTATCACTTCTGCCTGGGCAGAAATAAATCCTATTGACCCGCAGCAGACAAAACCCTACAGGTGAAAGCCCATAAGCCTTACTTTGTTTTTACCTTAATACTATACCACGCTTTTACCTCTGTGTCAAGAGGCAAAGCGTGATTTTTTATATTTTCCCCATCTCAGCAGCAGGCTGAAAAGCAGTCCTCGCCGTCACAGGGAGTCTCGTCTCCGTCCTCTGCCAGCGCAGCTTTTATCATTATAGCACATTCAAGACGCTTTTTCTCCAGTTCACAGGATGTCTTATGAGACTTTCTTATATCTCCCTCGTACTGGTAATTATTAGCATTACAGCCCCCGGAGCAATAGAATTTTGCCCAGCAGTCCTTACAGTTTTCCTTGCTGTATACATTAGCCTTTGCAAAATCTTCCTTCATAGCGGTATTGAAGGTACCGTCATGAAGATTGCCCATCTTATAATCCTCATTACCCACAAACTGGTGGCAGGGATAAATATCACCCTGAGGAGTTACAGCAACATATTCATTGCCGCAGCCGCAGCCTCTAAGACGTTTTATTGCACACGGTCCCTGATTGAGATCTATCATAAAGTGGAAGAAATTATAGTAATCGCCCTTTTTGCGTGAACTGATAATTGTGTGGGCCAGGCGCTCGTATTCCTCAAATACTCTGGGAAGATCCTCATATTTTATGCTGTAATCAAGTTTAGGATCTGATACAACAGGCTCTATTGAAAGCTGCTCGAAGCCCAGGTCACGGAAATGAAGCACATCCTCTGTAAAATCAAGATTATACTTAGTGAAGGTACCTCTGATATAATAATCCTTATCCCCTCTGCCTGCTACCAGCTTCTGGTATTTCGGAACGATAGTATCATAGCAGCCCTTTCCGTTTGGAGTTACTCTCAGACGGTCGTTGACCTCTTTTCTGCCGTCAAGGGACAGAACCGCATTATTCATTTCACGGTTTATATATTCTATCTTTTCATCGTCAAGCAGAAGTCCGTTGGTTGTGATAGTAAAGCGGAAATGCTTGTTGTGCTTTTTCTCGATGCTTCTTGCATATTCAACAGTCTGCTTTACTACGTCAAAATTCATAAGAGGCTCGCCGCCGAAGAAATCAACTTCCAGATTCTTTCTTGTGCCGGAATTTGCAATTATGAAATCAATAGCCTTTTTTGCTGTTTCAAGGGGCATAAGGCAGCGTCCCTGTCCAAAATCTCCCTTTGCAGCAAAGCAATACTCACACCGCAGGTTGCAGTCATGGGAGATATTGATGCACATTGATTTAACAGGAGCCTTTGTCATCATCCCTGCAAACTGCTCGTAATCATCTGGCGAAAAAAGCAGACCGTTTTCATAAAGCTCATAGAGAGCATCATAAGTATCTGCTATTTCCTCCCTGTCATACTTATCCTCCAGACAGACAAATATCTGCTCATCAGGCTGTTTTTCCATTGTTTCTGTTTTCTCGAGTATATCAAGTATATCATATGCAGCGTCATCGAGAACGTGTACTGCGCCGCTGTGAACATCAAGGCAGATATTATACCCGCCCAGCTTATATTTATGTATCATATTATTCTCTCCAGTTCCGTTATTTCCATATAGCAAAACAAAGGGCGACCCGATGACACTGCAACGCTGCCGCCCTTTGAAATCGAAATACCTCTGAGGTACTTCTGAAATCCAAAACTATTATTTCTCGCACTTCTGGTTAGCTACTGTGCAGGAAGTCTTGCAAGCTGACTGGCAGGAAGCCTGGCATTCGCCGCAGCCGCCCTTTACAGCAGACTCCTTAAGATTAGCCTTGTTGAGAGTTTTGATATGCTTTGTTGCCATTCGGATCACCCTTTCGGTTAATATTTATGCAGGAAAAAAGCCTTCTTAATCCTGCTTTCCTTATATTTTAACATATATCATTGTTAAATTCAATTATTTTCTTCTTTTTCTTTTCTTTTTTGCGTTAACTCCTATTACTCCGCCTAACGCACCTAACGGCAGCATAGCAGCAAGACGGAGAAGAATCCTTACATCAGGCTGAGCACCTGCCGCTGCTGATATAAGAAAAAACACAAAAAAAACAAGAGCTGCACTTATACTGCCGTACATCATTCCGTTCTGCTTCATTATCGCCGAACATATCAGTCCGCCTGTAAAAGCAGCAGCACACAATGCCGCTGTACTTACCGGCACATATGCTGCGGTTTGCACCGTCTGCATTTTTACAGAAGCAAAAGCAAATATCAGCATAACAAGCAGACCGGCAGCACTTCCGGCGATAACGCCTGCTGACAACGAAAAGGCAGCTGCCTTTTTATCCTTCATAGCCATCAACCCCTTTTATTGAGCATATGCAACAATACGGGATTTAATGCCTGGGTTCAGTCCTCAGCAGTTTCTGGAACCCTTGTAGCAATAGCGTAATTGCTGTACTCCGCTTCACCTGTCACTTCTCTGATAATTCTGATAAAAGGCGGAAATTCATATTTCTCATCCTCGCTTTTCAGCTCTATCTCCGCAAGTGCCTTATTCTTCCAGAAGGGAAATACATCTATTTCAAAATATCTGTTATGATACATAAGGCAGTATCTGTCCTTGCGTATCTGTCTTCTCTTGATATCGGAATACATAAGCATTTCCAGATATTCATCCTTAGTCAGACGTTTTTCTATCTCAATGCGCTTCATATCGTTTATTCTGCGCTTTTCTGTCTGTATATAAATATAATGACCGTTTTCCCCGCGCTGACGAACACGCAGTTCTCTGCCGTCGGGCATTTTCAGATATGTCTGTATTATCTCTACCCTTTTACAGCTTTCAAACTGTGTAAGAAGTTCAATATCCGGATATTCAATAAGATATTTTCTTTCGATTTCAAGAGGCTCCGGTTCTCCGAGGAAAAACGAAATCTCAGCAATAAGTCTTTTCATCTTTCCGTCGAAATCAACGCTGTTGTCTATCACTCGCAGATGAGGATGCCCCGTCCATGCTGCAATAAGCTTGTCGTCAAGTATCGCAGCTTCTTCCGGTGTTTCTGTTCTCGCATTGTTATTTGAGGTAGTATAAAACTCCTCAGCTCCCTTTGCAGCTGTTACCAGATGAAATACCGCATCATAGCCGTCACGAAGCTCCACCTCATGCTTTCCCAGAGACTGCAGCACCTGTTCATATTCCTCCGGCTGCATATAAACCTTATTGTCGATAATACCTCTGTCACATACAACAAGTATCTTTTCGGCATGTATAGTTTCCGCAGCTGCCTGAAATATCTTTTCCTTTTCAAGCTGAAAACGCATCTGACATTTCTGATAATCGAAATTGGTTGCGCAGGTCCAGGGTGCAAGTCCGCTGGATATAAGCTCAGTAGCAGTTTCCGGCACAAAGACAACACTATAGCCCAGCTGTGTAAAATGCTTTTGTATACGTCTGAGCGCGGTTGATTTTCCGGCACAGGGACCGCCTGTTATAACGATCTTTGTTATCTTTGCATCCATTTCTGCACTTCCTTTGCTGTTTTTTCACTGGATCAGCAGGTTACTGCATTATCCCTGATCATCTTTTTCTTCTGTATCCTCAGCCTTTTTCTTTCTTCCGAAAAGACCCTTCTTTTCAGTTTCTTCCTTTTTCGGCTGCTTCTCAGGTGTATCCACTGAGCTTACTGCCCACTTCTTGAAGCGGATTCTTGTTTTGTCTGTACCTGTTTCAAGAACGAAGGTTTCGTCATCCTCACGCATTGAAATAACCTTGCCTACAATACCGCCGATTGTTGTAACATCATCACCGATCTCTATGCTGCTGCGCATAGCATCCTCTTCCTTCTGCTTTTTCCTCTGAGGACGGATGAGTATGAAATACATTGCTGCAAAAATCAGTATCCAGAAACCAAACATTGCTGCTGTTCCCCATGGGTTGGACTGTGCAGCCTCAGCACTGTTTAAAAATATAAAGCCATTCATCTTTCCTGCTTCCTTTCTTGACATCTTTTTATTCCGGCAGAACCTTCCGCCGCACTCGGGTCAGACCAAAGCAATTATCATTATAACAGGCACAGACCAAACAATCAAGTCTTTTTTACAATAATACGCCGGCGTAACGGACATTAAAGCAGGTAAAACAAAAAACCGGTGAAATAATTTAATCCACCGGCTCTGTTTGTTTTCTTATATTCTTTTGTCGAGTATTTCCCTGTATTTATTATAGAACTGCTCAAAGCTGTCATTTTCAAGCGCTTCACGTATTCTCATAAGCAGCGTATTGTAGAAATATACATTATGCATTACGCATAGTCTCATTGCAAGCATCTCTCCGCTTTTGAAAAGATGGCGGATGTACGCCCTGGTGAAATTGCGGCACACAGGGCAGTCACATTCCGTATCAATAGGTTCAGTATCGAGGGAATATTTCTCATTCATCATATTCCTTCTGCCGCTCCATGTAAATACATTTGCATGTCTTGCATTTCTTGTAGGCATTACACAGTCGAACATATCTATTCCCCGGTGAACAGCTTCAAGAATATTCACAGGAGTACCTACACCCATCAGATACCTTGGTTTATCCTCAGGCATATGTTCCTCTACAATATCCAGAATGTGGTACATTTCCTCTGCGCTTTCGCCTACTGCAAGTCCGCCCACCGCATAGCCGTCAAGATCAAGCTCACGAATCCGCTTCATATGGTCAATGCGCAAGTCATCATATGTTGAGCCCTGATTTATTCCGAAAAGCATCTGTTCCGGATTTATCGTATTCTCAAGAGAATTCAGCTCTTTCATTTTATCTTTGCAGCGGCAAAGCCAGCGGTAGGTTCTGTCGCAGGAGCGCTTTGTATATTCATATTCGGCAGGATTTTCTATACATTCGTCAAAAGCCATTGCAATAGTAGATCCAAGGTTAGACTGGATAGTCATACTTTCTTCAGGACCCATGAATATCCTGTGGCCATCAATATGAGAAGCAAAGGTAACGCCCTCTTCTTTGATATTGCGAAGTCCTGCAAGTGAAAACACCTGAAATCCGCCGCTGTCCGTAAGGATGGGACCGTCCCACCTGGTGAATTCATGCAGTCCTCCCAGCTTTCTGACCTTATCATCACCGGGGCGCAGATGCAGGTGATAGGTATTGCAAAGCTGAACCTGACATCTCAGTTCCTTCAGATCCAGTGCAGAAACCGCACCCTTTATCGCTCCGCAGGTAGCAACATTCATAAAGGCAGGGGTCTGTATTGTTCCGTGGGGAGTAGTTATCTCTCCGCGTCTTGCCTTGCCCAGCTTCTTTTTAAGAGTGTACATATTATTCCTCTTTACCGTTTTCAGCCTGAGCAGCCTGGGCTGCCTGCTTCTGAGCTATTGCACGCTTTCTGTCATCAGCTGTTGTAAACTCAAGGGGATTATCATCCTTATCAACCAGAGCTGTCATTGTATTTTCATGGAATACTGCAAGAGTACCAACAGGCATCTGGAGCACTCTGAGAGCCTCGCCTCTGAATTTCATAAGCTCAGACGAAGGCATATTCACAAGCTCTTCAGTTGAATGATTACCCTCATTTTCATCATTGAGAAGTCCGAAATACCAACCGGAGTCACCGTTCTTTGAAGGTTCTGAGCGGTTCATATAAACGTCCTTTGCGCCGATAGCTTCCTTAAGAACAAGTATTGTATCGCTGTACAGTGTAGGCTCAGGCTTTTCAACCTTTGCTTTCATATTTGTATCTACCTGCATATTCTGAACAATGAGCGCAGATGTGCAGTCATCGGTTCTGAGCTTTGATGGATCATTCTGATAATCTGCGGTCTGGACAACATAGAATGAATTATTGCCTTCTGTTCTTTTGCTGAGATAATATCTTGCCCATCCATAATTGAGCGCAAAGTTAGGATTGAAAATATTTGTTTGCTGGCTCAGCTGGTTAAGTGTGCGCAGCAGTGCAGTAGCCGCATTCTTAAGCGGCGCATTAGAATAGACTTTTACTTTCTTATTGTTAATTTCTGCTTCAAAGGTAATCATATTAATTCTCCTGTCAATTATTTTTTCGGTCATCAGACCGTAGCCCGTATCACCAAAACTATATCTCTCATTTTATAACAAAAACCATCCATTGTCAACCGGCGAGCCGCCAGCGTGACGCTAGACCCGTAACGCGGTGGTGTCGCTTCACTGCGTTACGCTCTTAATGAGCCTGACTATTTTGTTGCCCGCGGTGCTGATATAATTGCTTGATTTGCTTTATCTTAGCTGATTCTGGTTTTGAATAAACCCAGAATTTTTTTACACCAACCCGCGTGTAACCCGGTTTCGCAACACAGCGATACAATTCTTTTTTGGGGACAGTTATCCTATACTGATCAGATCCTTTGGCAAAGCGCACAGGTTTATATGTCCTTCAGGAGTAACTACTACTGTATCCTCAATTCTCACTCCGAATTCCCCCGGCAGATATATTCCAGGTTCTACGGTGATTACTGATCCGCTCTGCAGAACCGAGTCATTTCCTGACGATACTGACGGCAGTTCGTGGATATCAAGTCCTACACCATGTCCGGTTGAATGACCAAAATATTCTCCGAATCCGGCGTGTGTAATATATTCCCTGGCTGCCTTGTCCACATCTCCGGCGGCAACTCCGCTGCGAACAGCCTCAAGTCCGAGCCGCTGGGCATCCTTCACAACACTATATATTCTTCTTTGCTTATCAGATATTTCACCTACAGCATATGTCCTTGTCATATCACTGTGATATCCCTCATAAAGCGCGCCTATATCGAAGGTTATGAAATCACCGCTTCTGATGAGATTTTCACTGGGAACGCCGTGGGGCATTGATGTCTTTCTTCCGCTGATTACTATAAGGTCAAATGAAACATCCTGAGCACCCAGCTTCTTTATCCTGTATTCAAGCTCCAGAGCAATATCCCTCTCCATCACTCCCGGCTTGACAAGGGGCAGGGTTTCTGTAAGTGCCTGTTCGGTTATTCTTTGCGCCTTCATGATTTTTTCCACTTCATAGGAGGTCTTTACGATACGCAGCTTTCCGATAGCTTCATCCACTGCGGCAGTTTCAATAAGCTCAGCAGGAGAAAGCATTGTCTCCATACTGCGTGCTTCATTAAGATTGAAACCGGAGCCTTCAAGGGCTATACATCCAAGAGAATGTTTTTCTACCAGTGCATGAAGTGATTCAGACAGCTTTTTGAATGTTATCACCTGCACTCCTCTTGCTTCCGCCTGAGCAGCTTCGGAATAGCGGCTGTCAACAAGCAGATATGATTTTTTTCTTGTCAGTAGAAGATATCCCAGATCCGAAGAAAACCCCGTGAAATATCTGCGGTTTGTCTGTGATGCAATCAATGCGGCGTCAGCACCCTCCGGCAGCATTGAAGCAAGCAATTCAAGAGATGCATTCATTATTATCACCTTAAATCTGTTTATTACGGAAATGCTGATTTTACATTTCAGCTTCATTTCCGATATGCTGTTTTCTTACCTTCACATATGTGAAAAGAGGACATTCCTCCGGCGGCAAAACGCCGCAGCGAAGAAATATCCCCCTGATAATGTACAATATTAATTATTTGTACTTACGCTTACGAGCAGCTTCGGACTTCTTCTTCCTCTTTACAGAAGGCTTCTCGTATGCCTCTCTCTTGCGAACCTCAGCGATAACGCCGGCTCTTGCGCAGGACTTCTTAAATCTTCTGAGCGCACTCTCAAGAGATTCATTATCTTTGATTCTGATCTCTGCCATTTATCTTCCCTCCCATCCGCCATAAGGCAGGGGTTTGTGTCATTACGATACT
>ONDB01000206.1 GCA_900316485.1 uncultured Eubacteriales bacterium | reverse complement strand
TGGAGGTTGTGTTGGAGGGAAAAGTGTGGTATAATCAGGGAGGTGCGACAGATATTGCAGTATGGCAGGAAATATTCGTAAGTAATTAATTGGTGTTTGCTAAAATATATAATACATAATATGGAGGTAATTCAGGCTATGAAAAATGCAAGTGCTATTATCCTTGCCGGAGGGGAAGGAAAAAGAATGAAATCAAACCGTCCTAAGGTTCTTAGTGAGGTAATGTTCCAGCCTATGCTCAAATGGGTTATTGATGCCGTAAAAGCAGCAGGCATAGAGGATATTTGCGTTGTAACAGGCAGCAAAAGGGAATTCGTAGAGGATTATCTGAAAACACTTCCCTTCGAGGTAGAAACAGTATACCAGCCTGAAAGACTTGGAACCGGTCATGCTGTAATGATGGCAATTCCTTTCCTTGAAAAGCATAGGGGCAGTGATGTGCTTATCCTTAACGGAGATGCGCCTTTTATTGCTGTTGATACCATACGCAATGCCTTTGTAATACAGAATATGACAGGAGAAATTGACCCAGAGGTATTTGATTGGGAAGCGCCCAGAAAGCCTTCGGAAAATAGAGGATGTACTGTTATTTCAGCTGAGGTTCAGGACCCTACAGGCTACGGCAGAATAGTCTACGAAACAGATGCAGAGGAGTTTTTCCACCTCAGTACACTCAAGGCAATTGTAGAAGAAAAGGAAGCTACTGACGAAATACGCAAGATCAGGGAAGTGAATTCCGGCGCATACTGGTTTGAAACAGATATCCTTCTCGATGCTCTCAGTAAGCTTAAGAAAAGTGAAAAAACAGGGGAGTATTATCTTACAGATACAATAGAGATAATCAAAGACAGCGGTAATGCTGTAATGGCATATAAGGCTGAAAATGCGGATTCCGTGCTTGGCGCAAATGACTGCGCTCAGCTTGCACAGCTCAATGAGATTGCCAGAATGAGAATAATCAGAGAGCATCAGAAAAACGGAGTGAACATTCCCTGCACTGACGGAGTTATGATAGGCAGAGATGTTACAATAGCTGCGAATACAACTATCCTTCCATCATCAGTTATCAAGGGAAATACAAAAATCGGTTCTTTCTGTGAAATCGGTCCGTCTGCTTATCTTGAGGATGCAGACATTCCTGAGGGTACAACAGTCAGATAATAAAAAACTGATCCCACACCGCAATTAACGGTGAAGGATCAGTTTTTTTATTGAATAAGCTGCTCCCGCGACTGAAGCTGTCAGCGGAAGTCCGCACAAAGAACGCCATATGGCATCAAATGCGCTGCCGTCACGCAGGATAAACAGCAGTATTATGGGCATAAGCAGCTGAAACTGCCCCAGACAGGCACCGTATACGGGAGCATTGCCATTGCGTTTTGTCATAAAGCCTGCGGCTGCGGCGGCGACTGCATAAACAACAGGCAGCGCAATGTAGGGGGATACCTGCAGATGTGCGGCAGCAGGGATAAAGTCTGCTGTTGTCATTGCTTTTATTCCCAGCAGCTCCAGAATGACACTGACAGCCGCACCTGCTGCAAAAAGTATGAGGCACAGCTTCTGATTCAATATAAGTCTTGGCAGACGCATAATAATTCCTCCGTGCTGAAGTGTATTCAGCTGAGTATATAATAGCTGACAGGCTGTACTTGACAGCCGGCACAAAAAGTCTTTCCCCGGGCAGAAAAGACCCGGGGAAAATATTATTACTTCTTTTTGAATCCGTCCTTAAGAGATACGCTGCGATTGAATATAAGTGCATCCGGGGTGCTGTCCTTGTCAATGCAGAAATATCCAAGACGCATGAACTGATAATGCATGGGAGCCTGTGCGCCCTCAACTGATTTTTCAATTTTGCAGTTTTTGCGGATCTGAAGGCTGTCCGGGTTAATAAAGTCAATAAAATTCTTATCTCCCACATCCGGCTCCGGATCAGTAAAGAGATTATCGTAGAGTCTTACCTCTGCGTCAAGACAGTTTTCTGCGTCGACCCAGTGCACAGTACCTCTTACCTTTCTTCCGTCGGGAGTATCGCCTCCCCTTGTTTCGGGATCGTACTCTGCATAGACCTCTACAACTTTGCCGTTTTCGTCCTTTTTACAGCCTGTGCATTTAACGATATAAGCTGATTTAAGACGAACCTCATTTCCCGGATAGAAACGGTTGTAGCCCTTTACCTTCTCTTCAAGGAAATCTCCGGCTTCTATATAAAGCTCACGGGAGAATGTTATGGTTCTGCTTCCGTCCTCTTCCTTGTTGGGGTTATTTTCTACGTCAAAGGTTTCTGTCTTGCCTTCCGGATAGTTTGTAATGACAAGCTTTACAGGATCAAGCACACACATTACTCTTTGAGCATTCATATTAAGATCATCCCTGAGGCAATGCTCCAGGAAGCTGTATTCAACAACGCTGTTTGTCTTTGATACGCCTATTCTTTCGCAGAAATTACGGATAGAAGCAGGAGTGTATCCTCGTCTTCTCAGACCGCAGAGAGTAGGCATTCTCGGATCGTCCCAGCCGTTTACATAGCCGTCCTCAACAAGCTGACGAAGCCTTCTTTTGCTCATTACGGTATTGTTGATGCCAAGTCTTGCGAATTCAATCTGTCTGGGCTTTGCAGGAGCGGTGATATTGGCAATTACCCAGTCGTAAAGAGGTCTGTGAGCTTCAAATTCAAGGGTGCAAAGAGAGTGGGTGATGCCCTCGATTGCGTCCTCGATGGGATGAGCGAAATCGTACATGGGATATATGCACCAGTCGTTACCTGTTCTGTGGTGAGATATCTTATTGATACGATAGATAACAGGATCACGCATACTGAAATTACCGCTTGCCAGATCTATCTTTGCACGCAGGGTCATTTTACCCTCGTCAAATTCGCCGTTTTTCATACGCTGGAAAAGATCAAGGCTTTCCTCAATGGGTCTGTCACGGTAAGGGCTTGTTGCCGGAGTAGTAAGATCGCCTCTGTTGGCCCTCATTTCCTCGGGAGTAAGCTGGCATACATAGGCAAGACCTTTTTTTATCAGCTCAACTGCATATTCATACATCTGCTCAAAATACTCTGAAGCAAAGTAGAAACGGTCTTCCCAGTCAAAGCCCAGCCATTTGATATCCTCTTTGATAGCGTCAATATATTCAACATCTTCTTTTGTGGGGTTGGTATCGTCCATTCTCAGGTTGCAGATACCGCCGAATTTTTCAGCCATACCGAAGTCGATACAAATTGCCTTTGCATGACCTATATGCAGATAACCGTTAGGCTCTGGAGGAAAACGGGTGTGTACTTTCTTACCCTCATATTTTCCGCCTTCTGCTATATCCTCGGTAATAAAATTTTCAATAAAATTACCGGCAGTGGATTCATCCTTTATTATTTCTGCCATTGTGATTCCTCCAATGAAATATATTTTTGATTTTTTATCCGTGTCTGTTTTTTCGGTTAATAAGAACCTACAGGAAAACTACGGGGCACTATTCATCCTAAGGCATTGCATCAATATGACATATAAAAGCCTTTGAGATGCCATATGATACAACAGCCCCAGGGATTAAATTCAATTATTTCCGGTAAGTTTATCCAGTCCTTTATGAAGTCTTGAAAGAGACTCTTCTCTGCCCAGGATATCCAGTATCTCAACTGCACCGCCGGGGGTAACCGTCATTCCGGAAGCGGCAATGCGTACCGGCCACATAGCTGTGCCGTTTTTGACCTCCAGCTTCTGTGCAAGACCGATAAGACAGTCGTGGATGCTGTCATGATTCCACTCTGAAAGAGCTTCAAGAGCATCAATTCCTGCTTTAAGAAGGCCGGGGGTGTTATCAAGGTTTGTTTTGCTCTTTTTATTTACAAAAAGCTCCTTTTCATAATCGGGAAGCTCTGCAAAGAAAGCGATTTTTTCGGGGATCTGGGTGAGTCTTGTGGTTCTCTGCTGCAGAATAGAAGCAAGCTTGATATAGTCAAGCTCCTTATCACCAAGAGCCTGTCTGAAATAAGGCTCGGAAACCTTTGCGAATTCCTCAACATTCATTGCCTTTATATATTCGCCGTTGAACCATTCCAGCTTGTCGTAGTCAAATACGGCAGGTGATTTGCTGATGCCGTCAATTGAGAAATTCTCCACCAGATCACTGAGGGTAAACATTTCTCTGTTATCCTTCGGCGCCCAGCCCAGGAGAGCGATATAGTTGATGATAGCTTCGGGCAGGAAGCCTGCTTTTACGAGATCCTCAAAGCTTGTTGCGCCGTGGCGCTTGGAAAGCTTTGAAATAGAGCCGTCATCATTTTTGCCCATAATAAGCGGAAGATGAATATAGGTGGGTATTTCCCAGCCGAATGCTTCATAGAGAAGGTTGTATTTCGGGGTTGATGAAAGATACTCGCTGCCTCTTACGACATGAGTAATATTCATTGTATGGTCGTCAATGACATTAGCGAAATTATAGGTAGGATAGCCGTCTGCCTTAATGAGTATCTGATCCTGAAGCTCTGCATTGTCAACGGAAATAGTGCCGTAAACAGAATCCTCAAAGGTAGTAGTGCCTTCAAGAGGCATTTTCTGACGGATAACATAAGGTGTGCCCTTGTCAAGAAGCTCCTGAATTTCCTGCTGGGAAAGAATGCGGCAGTGTCTGTCATAGCCGGCGCCCGGATCGTCACTGTTGGCACGGAGTCCGTCCAGTCTTTCCTTTGTACAGAAGCAGCGGTAAGCGTTTCCGCTTTCCAGAAGCTTTTCTGCATAGGGAATATACATATCCTTTCTTTCGCTCTGTACATACGGTCCATAGCTGCCGCCGATATCGGGACCCTCGTCATGCTTTAGACCGGCCTTTTCCAGGGTGTTGTATATGATATCAACAGCGCCCTCAACCTTTCTTTCCTGGTCGGTATCTTCTATTCTCAGCACAAAATCACCGCCCAGTGATTTTGCAATAAGATATTCGTACAGCGCAGTTCTGAGATTGCCTACGTGCATAAAACCTGTAGGACTTGGTGCAAATCTTGTTCTTACCTTATTATCTGCCATTTTTATTCCTCCTTATCAAGGGGCATTACATTGCCGCCCGGCAGGGAAACTATCCCTGCATATGCACTTCAAACTGATAATATAAGTTGCACCCGAAACTTTATGCCTCGGGTGCAGAAGATGTATTTGTTTTAAAGCCTGTTACTTTATTACTCTTACACGGATAACGCCGTCGATAGCTGCGATCTTAGCCTTTGCAGCATCGTCAACATCATTTGCAACGTCAAGGATGGTATATGCATAGTCCTTCTTTGACTTGCTGTCCATGCTTTCGATATTGTTGCCTGTTTCTGAAAGAGCAGCTGTAACTGTTGTAAGAATATTCGGAACATTCTTGTGGATAACGCATACTCTCTCTGCTCCTGTGCGGGGCATTGAAACTGCAGGCAGTGTAACGGAATTCTTGATATTGCCGTTCTCCAGGAAATCCTTGATTTCGTCTGCTGCCATCTCTGCACAGTTGTCCTCAGACTCAGGTGTTGAAGCACCAAGGTGGGGAGTAACGATAACGCCCTGCTCGCCAAGGATATCGTCAGTAGCAAAGTCAGTAGTATAAGCAGCAACCTTACCGTCCTTGAGAGCTGCAAGGATATCAGCGCTGTTAACCAGGTCTGCACGTGAATAGTTCACGATGCGTACTCCGTCCTTCATCTTTGCAATGTTTTCAGCATTGATAACGCCCTTTGTATCGGGTGTAAGCGGAACGTGTACTGTGATATAATCGCTTTCAGCGAAAATCTCATCAAGTGTAACAACGTGCCTTACCTTGCGTGAAATTCTGAGTGCATTATCAACGGAAAGGAAGGGGTCATAGCCTACAACTTCCATACCAAGTGAAACAGCGGCATTGGCAACAAGAATACCGATAGCGCCCAGGCCGATAACGCCCAGGGTCTTGCCCTTAAGCTCAGGACCTACGAACTGGCTCTTGCCCTTTTCTACCATCTTGCCTACTGCATCGCCGTTGCCCTTGAGTGTCTTAGCCCACTCAATGCCGTCAACAACCTTTCTTGAGCTGATAAGAAGAGCTGTGATAACAAGCTCCTTAACAGCGTTTGCATTAGCGCCCGGAGTATTGAATACTACGATACCCTTTTCTGAGCACTTGTCCAGCGGAATGTTGTTAACGCCTGCGCCTGCTCTTGCAATAGCAAGAAGGCTTTCGGGCATTTCCATATCGTGCATAGCTGCACTTCTTACGAGAATCGCATCAGGATTCTGAACGTCATCAGCGACTGTATATTTGTCGCCGAGACGTGAAAGACCTGCTGCAGAAATCTTATTAAGTGTCTGAATATTATACATTTTTAATCACCCTTCAAATCAATAATCTGCATAAAGCCTTTCCCGTGGGGAAAGGTGTCAGAAAATCCATCAGTAAATCAGGAATTTCTTGCCTCGAATTCGCCCATGAACTTAACAAGAGCCTCAACGCCCTCAACAGGCATAGCATTGTAGATAGAAGCTCTCATGCCGCCGACTGAACGGTGACCCTTGATGTTAACGAAGTCATTTTCTGTAGCTTCCTTAACGAATTTAGCGTCAAGCTCATCATTGCCTGTGATAAAGGGAACATTCATGAGTGAACGGTCCTCAGGAACAACTGTACCCTTGAACATTTTTGAATTGTCAAGGAAGTTATAAAGGATAGCAGCCTTCTTTTCGTTGATTTCCTTCATTTTCTCAAGACCGCCGATTTCGTTCTTGATCCACTCGAGAACCAGCTTAGCCATATAAATTGTATAGCAGGGCGGTGTGTTGAACATTGAGCCGTTGTCTGCATGAGTCTGGAAGTTAAGCATTGTGGGAGTGATATCCATAGCGTGGCCGATAAGATCCTCACGTATGATAACGATTGTAAGACCAGCCGGAGCCATATTCTTCTGAGCGCCTGCATAGAGGATGCCGAACTTGGATACATCTATAGGAGCTGAGAGTATGCATGATGAAATATCAGCTACCAGCGGAACATTGCCGGTTTCGGGAAGCTCATGATAAACAGTACCGTAAATAGTATTGTTCATGCAGATATAGAAATAGTCTGCGTCCTTTGTGAATGTATCGGGATCGAGCTTCGGGATATAAGAGAATGTCTTATCCTTTGAAGAAGCCACTACATTAGCCTGAATATATCTTGCTGCTTCCTTCTGGGCCTTTGTAGCCCACTGACCTGTAAGAACATAGTCAGCCTTGCCGCTGCCTGTGCCCAGGTTCATGGGGATAGCTGCAAACTGAGTTGAAGCACCGCCCTGAAGGAAGAGAACCTTATAGTTATCGGGAATATTCATTACTTCCCTGAGAAGAGCCTCTGCGCCCTCGATTATTGTACCGTAGATTTTGCTGCGGTGTGACATTTCCATAACGGACTGACCGCTGCCCTCATAGTCGAGCATTTCTGCTGCTGCCTTTTCAAGAACTGACTGCGGCAGCATAGAAGGACCTGCCGAAAAATTATAAACCCTTTTCATTTTATTGCCTCCATATATATTTTTGTCCGGGCAAAAAGACAATTCTGCCCGAGAATACAATGATACTTTTTAATTATAATTCAATTTAAGTTATAAGTCAATTACACAGCTGAATTTTTTTACGATTTTAAGAAATTTTTGCTTTTAAAGTCAAAACAAGGAATATGGAGACTGGGGGCAGTAAAATAGTCAGGCGCATTAAGAGCGTAACGTAAGTGGAGCGATGCCATCATGCTGCGGCACCGGCGGCTCGCCGGTGGGTT
>ONDB01000208.1 GCA_900316485.1 uncultured Eubacteriales bacterium | reverse complement strand
TCTCTATAGGAATGATACTACTAATGATGCTTATTTTTATCCCGGCAGGATCCCTCAGTTTTATAAACGGATGGATATTTTTAGGATTATTATTTATTCCTATGCTTGCTGTTGGAATATTTCTGATGATAAAAAACCCTTCGCTGCTCGAAAAAAGACTCAATTCAAAGGAAACTGAATCAGAGCAGAAAGTTGTACTCGCTATCAATTCGTTTATGTTCCTTGCCGGTTTTATTGTTGCAGGACTTGATTATCGTTTCAGTTGGTTTACCCTGCCGGAATGGATGGTTATCTGCGGCTGCATTGTTTTTCTTTTGTCTTACGTTATGTATGCAGAGGTACTAAGAGAAAATACTTACCTTTCCAGAACAATTGAAGTTCAGGATAATCAGAAGGTAATTGACACATGTCTATACGGGATTGTGCGCCACCCGATGTATTCTGCCACAATAGTTATGTTTTTATCAATACCTGTTATACTTGGTTCTGTTTTTTCTCTCCTTATCTTTCTTATATATCCCTTTACCCTTGTAAAACGCATCCTGAACGAAGAAGAGTTTCTTGAAAAGAATCTTGAAGGATACAGTGAATACAAAATAAAGGTAAGGTACCGGCTGATACCTTTTATATGGTAAAGATATCTGACTTTACACCTCTGTGAATCAACATTAAATATATTCACCCGTAAACCGTAGGCTGGTTTGCGGGTGATTTTTTCTTTCAGATTATTTAATAATACTATTCATAAGACAATCATATTTTCATCAGTACTATTGTCTGGGGCTGCATAACAAGGTAATTATCCTTTTTCTCGTGGCTTCCGATTTCAAATACTGCTTCTCCGTCAAATGCAAAGGGTGCGCTCTGCTGTTTATCTGTCGGATTGACTGCTATAATAAAGCTTCCTCTCTTGAAGATGAAGGGATATTTTTCCTTTACTGCGTAGATAACCTCGAAATCTCCGTCTGACTGCAGATCAGTATTTGCATGGCGGATAGCTATTACCTTTTTGAGTGTATTGAGTATAGAATCCGGATCATTAGCTGCTTTTTCAACTGTAACTGCATTTTCACCCGTATCAACCGGCAGGTAAAGCTGGTCTGAGGGAGCTGTGGAGAAACCATGGTTTTCGCTGTCATCCCACTGCATGGGTGTTCTTGTTCCTGTTCTGGAGAACCCGCCTTCCTTGCTTGTAAGACCCTCCATAAAGCTCATGCCGATTTCATCACCATAATAAAGGAATGGTACGCCGGGCATCATGAAAATGAAGGAATATGCGATCTTAGCTTCCTTTTCTGTGAACATTCTTGTCATTCTGGGGGTATCATGGTTACAGGTGATAAAGCTTATATAGCCCTTGCCCTTTGTATTCTTCAGATCGTCAAGGTATTCATCAAGGAATTTTGTGATATCACCGTTTTCATTTGCGCCGAATACTGCTTTGCATTCACCTGTTTTCCAGTTTTTATCTCTGAAAAGAATACGGTATCCGTTTGTATCGTGATCCAGGTAAAAATCACAGTGGAAGCCTGCTCCGATTGATACCTTGGGATTGCACCACTCGGATACTATTGCTGCCTCAGGATAATCCTTATCCAGCATTTCTCTGACATTCTTCCAGATCTTACAGGTTTCAGGCTTATCTCCGTCCTCACCCTTTACAAGTGAGTCTGCCATATCTACCCGGAAACCGTCGCAGCCCATATCAAGCCAGAAACGCATAATATCTTTAAGCGCCTCTACTGTAGCCTGACAGTCCGGATCTGAGGGAGATTTCTGCCATGCAGGATGTGTTATCTTATTGAATCCGTAGTTAAGTGCCGGCTGCGAGCTGAAAAAGTTCACCATATAGTTGCCGTCACGATCCGTTATGCCGCAGAGAAGTCTGTACTGAGGCGGTGCCTCCCATACGCTGTCTGTCCATATGTAACGTCCGCTGTATTCGTTTTTCTCAGGGCTTTTGCTTTTCAGGAACCATTCGTTCTGATCTGAGGTATGACCGGGCACAAGGTCAAGAAGTATACGGATACCCTTTTCATGTGCTGTCTCAAATAGTCTTTTCAGATCGTCATTTGTACCGTAACGATCAGCAACTCTGTAGTAATCCCTTACATCATAGCCTGCATCCATGAATGGTGAATCATATACCGGATTCAGCCATATGGCATTGCACCCAAGTTCCTTTACATAATCAAGTTTTGAAATGATACCGTTGATATCACCGATACCATCGCCGTTAGTGTCGCAGAAGGTCTGGGGATAGATCTCATAAAACACTGCATCCTTCAACCAATTTGGCATAATAAAAACCTCCGATTCAGGTAATTTTTATACATTATACCATAAGTCGGAGATTTATTCAACAATAAAGTATACAATACTCATACTTCTGCTCCATAAATTCATAAACAGGAACTCTGTTGAATTAATACAGATTGTGTTATTTTCTGGTTTTCTGCATATATTTTATCGGGGTGTTATAATGGAAGCTTTGACAAGAATCAATTCAGTCCTGAACGGTATAGTCTGGGGACCCTTTATGCTTTGCGTGCTGCTGGGAACGGGTATATTCTATTCTTTTAAACTGCATTTTTTTCAGATAAGACATTTTCCCGTGTGGTGGAGAATGACAGTAATGTCACTGTTCAAAGCCGGAAATAACAACTGCGGAAATAACAGACTCTCCCCATTTCGTGCTATGTCAACAGCTCTTGCCGGAGCTATAGGAACAGGAAATATTGTGGGTGTTGCCGGAGCACTTTCCCTGGGCGGTGCTGGGGCGATTTTCTGGATGTGGATTGCTGCAGTTTTCGGAATGGCAACTATCTTTGCAGAAAATGTTCTGGGTGTGAAATACAGGGAAAAACATCCCGAAGGCTATGTGGGCGGACCTATGTATTACATAGAAAAGGGTCTGCACTGCAAATGGGGTGCGGTTATTTTTTCTGTGCTGTGCTGTCTGGCTTCTCTGGGCATGGGTAATATGACTCAGGCTAACTCTGTCGCTGGTGCTCTTCTGGGGGGCTTCGGCATTTCTCCCCAGATATGCGGTATTATACTCTCCATCACTGTGGGTATTATTATTTTCGGCGGCATAAAGAGGATTTCTGCACTTACTGAAAAACTCGTTCCGGTTATGACTATCCTTTATATACTTGCAGCCTTTATCGTCCTCGGAGCAAATATTGACAGACTGCCCGGTGCACTATTCCGGATTTTTGCAGATGCCTTTGATATCAGATCCACAGCAGGCGGTTTCTTAGGCTACGGTATGGCAAGGGCGGTTAAATACGGTATTTCAAGAGGTGTTTTTTCAAATGAGGCAGGACTTGGCAGTTCACCTATCGTTCATGCAGCTGCGGAAACCGATGATCCGTATACTCAGGGAATGTGGGGTATTTTTCAGGTATTTGTCGATACAATAATAATGTGTACGCTTATGGCACTTTGTATACTTACTGCCGTGCCAGATATCAGCGGTCTTGACGGTATTGCTCTGAGCGCAAGAGCCTTTGAATCTGTATTAGGTGCCGGCGGAAAAGTCTTTATTTCATTGTCAATAATACTTTTTGCCTTTGCTACTCTTATTTCTTGGTGCTACTTCGGGGAAAAAAGTGCTGAATACCTTTTCGGGAAAGGATCTGTCATTATTTTCAGATGCATCTATGCATGCGTGACATATTTCGGTTGTATTCTGAGTATTTCACTGGTATGGGATATTTCCGACACACTTAACGGGTTAATGGCAATACCTAATCTTTGCGCACTGATCCTGCTGAGCAGAAAGATCAATTACTCCGAGATTTCTACAATCAGAAACAGGAGATAAACTAACTGAATATTATAATATGCCGGCTGTGATGTTCATTTTTGTGTCTGATGATAATTCCGGAATATTCAAAGTTAAAATTGATTTCTCTGTCAGTGGGCTT
>ONDB01000209.1 GCA_900316485.1 uncultured Eubacteriales bacterium | reverse complement strand
CACAGTTGAAGCATTTTTACCCGTTGCGGATAACTTTGCTCTTGCCCTTGCTTCAGATGCAGAGGCTGATGAAGAATTCAAAAAGGGCCTTGAGATGATCCGCAAGCAGCTCGACAATGCATTCCGTCAGCTCAATATTGAGGAGTTCGGAGAAAGAGGCGAGCAGTTTGATCCTAATATTCATAACGCAATTGCAAGAGTTGATGATGAGGAGCTGGATGAGGACTATATAACCCTTGTATATCAGAAGGGTTACCGGATCGGCGATAAGATCATAAGACACGCAATGGTTCAGGTTGCAAACTGAAACATATAAGAAATTACGGACAATTGTTAATGCCCTGACAGGATAAAACAGAATACAATCGTCTGAAAAAATAATAAAAAATGATTTGGAGGAAACAATTATGGCAAAGACAATAGGTATTGATCTCGGTACAACAAACTCATGCGTAGCAGTAATCGAAGGCGGCGAGCCTGTAGTTATCGCTAATGCAGAAGGCTCAAGAACGACTCCTTCCGTAGTAGCTTTTGCAAAGAACGGCGAAAGACTTGTTGGTCAGGTGGCTAAGCGTCAGGCTGTATCTAACCCCGACAACACTATCGCTTCGATCAAAAGAGAAATGGGTTCAGCTTACAAGGTAAAGGTAAACAATAAGGAGTATACTCCTCAGGAGATCTCCGCTATGATCCTTACAAAGCTTAAGAAGGATGCTGAGGCTTATCTGGGCGAAACAGTTACTCAGGCAGTTATCACAGTTCCTGCATACTTCACAGACGCTCAGCGTCAGGCTACAAAGGACGCAGGCAAGATCGCCGGCCTTGATGTAAAGAGAATTATCAACGAGCCTACAGCTGCTGCTCTTTCATACGGCGTAGACAAGGAAAATGACCAGAAGGTTATGGTATATGACCTGGGCGGCGGTACTTTCGATGTATCTATCATCGAGATGGGCGACGGCGTACAGGAGGTTCTTGCAACAGCAGGTAACAACCATCTGGGCGGCGATGATTTCGACCAGAAGATCATTGACTGGCTTATCCAGAGCTTCAAGAATGACAACGGTATTGACCTTTCAGGCGACAAGACAGCTATGCAGCGTCTTAAGGATGAGGCTGAGAAGGCTAAGATCGAGCTTTCAGGCATTACATCTGTAGAAATCAATATTCCCTTCATCACAGCTGATGCAACAGGTCCTAAGCACCTTGACTATACTCTTACAAGAGCTAAGTTCAACGAGCTTACAGCTGATCTCGTAGAAAAGACAATGGGCCCGGTTCGTCAGGCACTTTCAGATTCAGGCCTTGCTATCGGCGAGATCGACAAGGTTCTTATGGTGGGCGGTTCTTCAAGAATTCCTGCTGTTCAGGAAGCTGTTAAGGGTCTTATCGGAAAGGATCCCTTCAAGGGTATTAACCCCGATGAATGTGTTGCTATCGGTGCTGCTATCCAGGCAGGCGTACTGGCAGGCGACGTTCAGGGTCTTCTCCTGCTTGATGTTACTCCCCTTTCACTGGGCGTTGAAACACAGGGCGGCGTAATGACAAAGATCATCGACAGAAATACAACTATCCCCACAAAGAAGAGCCAGATCTTCTCAACTGCTGCTGATAACCAGACACAGGTTGAGGTAAATGTTCTTCAGGGTGAGCGTGAATTCGCAAGGGATAACAAACAGCTTGGTATCTTCGCTCTTGACGGTATCGCACCGGCTATGAGAGGCGTTCCGCAGATCGAGGTTACATTCGATATAGATGCAAACGGTATTGTTAATGTATCTGCTAAGGATCTGGGCACAGGCAGAGAGCAGCATATAACAATCACATCCAGCACAAATATGAATAAGGATGATATAGAGAAGGCTATCAAGGATGCTGAGCAGTATGCAGCAGAGGATAAGAAGCGCAGAGAAGAAGTAGACAAGAGAAATGACGCTGAAAATCTGGTATATGCTGTTGAGAAGCTCCTTTCAGAAAACGGCGAGCATATTGCAGACAGTGACAAGGATAACCTCAATACAAAGGTTGCAGCTGTAAAGACTGCTCTTTCCGGCACAGATATGGATGCTATCCAGTCTGCTAAGGACGATCTCCAGAAGGCAATGTATGCTGTAAGCGAGAAGCTTTATCAGGATGCAGCAGCTCAGGGCGCAGCTTCACAGCAGGCTCCCCGGACTGATGACAACGGCGTATACAATGCTGATTTCAAGGATGTAGACGATAACTGATAGAAAAGACAATGGCAGTGATCAAGCAGGCTTTACAGGAGCCTGCCTGATCCTGATTTTTTCACAAGTAACCGGGGTGGTATAACTTTGGCAGATAAAAGAGATTATTATGAGGTGCTCGGAATACAAAAGGGTGCGTCTGAAGATGAAATAAAAAAAGCGTTTCGTAAGCAGGCAAAACAATATCATCCCGACCTCAATCCGGGCAACAAGGAAGCAGAAGCTAAATTCAAGGAAGTAAATGAAGCTTATGAGGTGCTTTCTGATAAGGATAAACGTGCAAGGTATGACAGATTCGGCTTTGCAGGAGTTGATCCCAACTACGGCGCAGGCTCCACAGTCTACGGAGGAGGAAACCCCTTCGGACAGGATATAGATATAGGCGATATTTTCAACAGCTTTTTCGGAGGCTTCGGCGGACGCAGTCCAAGAAACCAGAACGCTCCCAGAAAGGGTTCGGATGTTGAAGCCACAGTCACTATCACATTTGAAGAGGCTGCAAAGGGCTGCAAGAAAGAGGTTACATATCCGAACGTTGAAACCTGTAAGGATTGTAACGGCACCGGCGCAGCAGAGGGTACAAAGATGAAGACCTGTCCTGACTGCGGCGGCAAGGGTCAGGTAACAACTCAGAAGCGTACTCCCTTCGGCGTGGTACAGACATCCCAGAGCTGCGAAAAATGCCGCGGCAAGGGTAAGGTAATAGAAAAGCCCTGCGCTAAATGTTCGGGCGTGGGCAGAATCAGATCCCAGAGAAAGGTTACAGTTACTGTTCCTGCCGGCATTGGTCAGGATCAGATACTTAAGGTTCCGGGTCACGGAAACAGCGGCTATAACGGCGGACCTGCAGGTGATCTTCATGTATATGTCAATGTCAAGAAGCACGAGATATTCGAGCGCAATGGCGATGATGTATGGTGCGAGATTCCTATCACCTTCACACAGGCAGCCCTGGGACATGAGGTTATAGTTCCGACCCTTGACGGTAAATCCAGCTATCAGGTACATCCGGGTACACAGCCCAATGATATCTTCAAGCTCAAGGGCAAGGGTATACAGCATCTGAATTCAAAAGGCAGGGGCGATCAGTATGTAAAGGTAACTGTCGAGGTTCCGAGAAATCTTACTGAAGAACAGAAAAAGATTCTCAAGGAATTCGATAAGAGCTGTACAACAAGAAATTATCAGAAACGCTCCAGCTTCTTCGATAAGGTAAAGAATCTGTTCAAGGATTGACAGGGAAATACCAGGAAATAACGTTTCTATAGACAGGCAGCACCGTCAAAGCGAAAGGATCGTTTCGGCGGTGCTTTGTGTTAATATTATGCAAAGGAAAGGATATGATGGGATGAAAGGGTCTTTAAGATTTACTGCTGCGGTTTTTGCAGCGGCGCTTACTCTTGCAGGCTGCAGCGGCACAGGAAATAATAAAAAGCAGGAGTCATCTGTTCAGGAAAGCTCTGCACAGCAGCAAAGCACAGCAGCAGAGCTGCCTGAGTTTGAGGATGACGGTATAGAATATCAGATATATGTAACCACAAAGAGCTCTGTAAAGGAAGAGCTTCTTAAGGGCGCCTGGATGTATCTTGACGGCGCAGCCTTTGACAAGGAACCCGGTTCGGTATTTCCTGATGCCGATAAGGATGCCTGGTATTACGGTTCCACCTTCTGGTTCAACAGTGACGGAACAGGAACGGTGACAATCGGAAAGAATGACAGTACATTCACCTACGTAATCAACGATGATACCACCATTTCCATTACACGAGGCAACCCCGAAGAAACAGAAAAGTATGCATTGGGTCAGTTTGATGAATACGGAATAATTCTTTATTCCAAAACCGATAAGAATATTGTTTATTATCAGGCTATATTCTGATAATTGATAACCGGCAGGGCAGAGCTTGTCTTGCCGGTTAATTTCACCCCTGGAAATATATAGATAATAAAATACCTTATTATAATTCTGTATCTCATGATTGTTATGTGGGGACTATAAATAATATATTATCGTTCACATTATTCACTATATTATTTTGGCGGAAATGTAGAATATAAAATGGTAAAAAATGATTAGTTGACTAAAATACTGCTATGATTTATAATGAAAGTGTATGTTTATACGGATCCGGAGCGTAAATATTTGCTGTTTTATCAGCATTATGTCAATTAAGGGATATTTGGTATGGAAAAATGTATTGCCCCGGAGTATATGAAGATTTCAGGTAGGAAAAGATATGAAGAATAAAACAAAAAAGATATGTTTTGCAGCGTCCAGCGGCGGACATTTTGAGCAGCTTCTTATGCTCAGACCGCTTATGGAAAAATATGACAGTTTTATAGTAACTGAAAAAACGCTGTATGATACAAATGTGGAAAACAAAAGAATGTATTTTGTAAAGCAGGTAAATCGCAAGGAAAAGACTTTCCTTTTCAAAATGATTGCAAACAGCTTTAAAGCGGTATCAATATACTTTAAGGAAAAACCGGATATCATAATCACTACAGGGGTAATGGCTATGATACCTCTCTGCCTTATCAGCAAGCTTTTCGGAAAAAAGCTTGTATATATCGAAAGCTTTGCCAAGGTGACCACACCTACACAGACAGGCAGGTTTCTTTATAAATATGCAGACAGGTTTTATGTTCAGTGGGAGTCGCTGCTTGAAATTTATCCGGATGCGATCTGTCTGGGAGGAATTTATTGATTGGCTGACTTCTCAACAGCGGTACAATATACTCGGATCGAAAACCAGATAACTTTAGGAGAGAAAATATGATATTTATTACTCTTGGATCTCAGATGTTCCAATTCAACAGACTCCTTAAAGCGATTGACCAGCAGATCGGTGAGGGAAAGATCACAGATGAGATCTTTGCACAGACCGGATACAGCGATTATACTCCTGTGAATTATAAATATAAGCATTTTTTAGACCGTCCTGAATTTGAAAAGATGCTGGAAAAGGCTGATATCATTATTACGCACGGCGGTACGGGAGCAATTGTGGGGGCTTTGAAAAAGAATAAAAAGGTCATTGCTGTTGCAAGGCTTGCAAAATATGACGAGCACGTTGATGACCATCAGCTTCAGCTTATAAAGCAGTTTATGAATTCAGATCTGATCTGTGGATGTAAGAACTGCGATGAATTATATAAGGTGATTGAGACAGCTAAAAATACTGAATTTACACGTTATGTAAGCAATACAGAAAGAATAATCAGGGATATTGATTCCTTTGTAGAGGATGTTTTTTCTGAATGATGTCCGCAGGGAAGGAAGAATATTGCGGATCAAATATTTCATATGCCGGCTGATACTCAGCCGCCGGAGCGTGATTCCGCCTTCGGATCATATACACCCACGGGTGAAGGTTTTAGAAATTTGCAGAGCGGAATAAGCCTTTTTACGGCTGATGCCCCGGATTCTGATACTTAAGTGCGGCAGCATTGTTGCTGCTGCTTTTATGATATGACGGGATAAATACAGAAGATATGTTGGGAGATATCAAGCGAGAGGAAGTTTTGGATATGAAAGCAGTTATTCTTGCCGGAGGATTCGGTACAAGAATTGCAGAGGAATCTATATATAAACCTAAGCCTATGCTTGAAATTGGTGAAATGCCTGTCTTGTGGCATATCATGAAGCTGTATTCATTTTACGGAATTAATGAGTTTGTAATATGTGCCGGATATAAACAGCACGTTATAAAGGAATGGTTCGCTGATTATTTCCTTCACAGAAGCGATATCACATTTGACTTTACAAACGGAAACAGGATAATTGTCCATGATAAACGAGCAGAAAAATGGAAGGTAACGGTTGTTGATACGGGTCTGAAAACTATGACCGGGGGAAGAATAAAAAGAATAAAGGAATATGTGGACGGGGAAACCTTCTTTCTTACCTATGGAGATGCGGTTTCTGATGTGAATATTCTGGAATGTCTGAAATTTCATAAATCACACGGCAAATGTCTGACCCTGACTTCTGTAAGCCTGGCTCAGCAGAAAGGCGTTCTTGATATAGATGATAATGATACAGTAGTTGCTTTCAGAGAAAAAGACGAGGAGGACGGCTCACTTATAAACGGCGGTTTTATGGTATGCGAGCCTGCTATTTTTGATTATCTGGAGGATGATAATACTATATTTGAACAAAAGCCCATGAGACAGCTGGCAAAGAACAAGGAGCTGAAAAGCTTCTATCACAGCGGTTTCTGGCAGTGTATGGATACAAAAAGGGAGAAGGACAGACTGGAATATCTGTGGGAAACAGGCAAAGCTCCCTGGAAGGTTTGGAATGACTGATGGAATTTGATATTTCCTTTTATAATGGAAAAAGAGTCTTTGTAACAGGTCATACGGGTTTCAAAGGCTCGTGGCTTTGTAAGATACTGGCGGATGCAGGTGCGGTGGTAACGGGTTACTCCCTGGAACCCCCGACGCAGCCGTCACTTTTTCAGACTGCAGGTATAAATCAGGATGTGGAATCTGTTATTGGTGATATAAGAGATTATAAAGGACTGAAATCAGCCTTTGATGCTGCACAGCCGGAGATCGTTATTCATCTTGCTGCACAGCCTGTTGTCCGTGAAAGCTATAAAAATCCTGCCTGTACATACGAAACCAATGTTATGGGTACGGTCAATATTCTTGAATGTATCAGAAACAGCAATTGTGTAAAATCCTTTCTGAATGTTACAACAGATAAGGTTTATCTGAATAAGGAATGGATATGGGGCTATCGTGAGGATGAGAAACTGGACGGTTTTGATCCGTATTCCAATTCAAAGTCATGCTCCGAGCTGGTTACTCACAGCTATAAAAACAGTTTTTTCAGAGATAACAGAGTGGCAGTTTCTACTGCCCGGGCAGGCAATGTGATCGGAGGCGGAGATTTTGCCGCAGACAGGATCATTCCTGACTGTATAAGAGCAATGGCGGCAGGCACAGTGATCGGTGTACGGAATCCGTATTCTACCAGACCATATCAGCATGTGCTGGAGCCGCTTTATGTATATCTTATGATAGCAGCAAAGCAGTATGAGGATACAGGCTATGCGGATTATTACAATGTGGGTCCTGATGAATGTGACTGCATTACAACAGGCAGGCTTGTGGATCTTTTCTGCAGATACTGGGGCGACGGAGCAGCATGGAAAAATCAGGCGGAGAAAAATGCACCCCATGAAGCAGGTTTCCTGAAGCTGGACTGCAGTAAGATAAAATCAGTTTTCGGATGGCAGCCCAGATGGCATATTGAAGAATGTATGGAGATGACCGTTAAATTCGGAAAGATATGGCTTTCCGGCGGAAATGTGCGGGCTGAAATGGAAAGGGAAATTGAATTGTTCTTCGGAGGGAAAATAAATGGCTGAATGGAAAAATGAAGCAGAAGCAAGAGAATATATAAAAAAGCTTGTTGCAGACTATTATCATGATTTCAAGGAAAAAAAAGAAGTCTTCAGACCCGGTGACCGCATCAGCTATGCATCCCGTGTTTTTGATGAAAAGGAAATGCAGGGTCTTACGGATGCCATGCTTGATTTCTGGCTTACAACCGGCAGATTTTCGGATGAATTTGAAAAGAGCTTTGCAAAATGGATCGGAGTAAAATTTGCACATCTGGTAAACAGCGGTTCATCGGCAAATCTGATTGCCTTTCTGGCTCTGACTGCCCCTGAGCTGGGGGAGCGCCGTATCAGAAAGGGCGACGAGGTTATCACAGTAGCCTGCGGTTTTCCCACCACCATAAATCCTGTTATACAGTACGGTGCGGTTCCTGTGTTTGTGGATGTAACGGTTCCTCAGTATAATATTGATATATCCGGGCTTGAAGATGCTTACAGCGAAAAAACAAAAGCGGTAATGATTGCTCATACCTTGGGCAATCCTTTTGATCTTAAGGCGGTAAGGGAATTCTGCAATAAGCATGATCTGTGGCTTGTAGAGGATAACTGTGATGCGCTTGGCACCCGGTATACTATAAACGGTGAAACCAGATATACCGGAGCATGGGGAGATATCGGCACATCCAGCTTCTATCCGCCGCATCATATGACAATGGGAGAAGGCGGATGCGTTTATACAGACAATGCATTGCTGAGCCGTCTTATCCTTTCCTACAGAGACTGGGGAAGGGATTGTATCTGTCCGTCAGGTCATGATAATTTCTGCGGACACAGATATGAGGGACAATTCGGTCAGCTTCCTTACGGCTATGACCATAAATATGTATACAGCCATTTCGGTTATAATCTTAAGGCTACGGATATGCAGGCTGCGGTGGGAGTTGAGCAGCTGAAAAAATTCCCCTCCTTTATTGAAAGAAGAATACATAACTGGGACAGACTGCACTCGGCGCTGGAATGTGTACAGGATAAGCTTATTCTGCCTGAACCGGCAGAAAACAGCCGTCCCTCCTGGTTTGGCTTTCTTGTATCCGTAAGGCCCGGTACAGGAATTGAAAGAAACAGGGTTACCCGTTATATTGAGGATCATAATGTACAGACCCGTTTTCTTTTCAGCGGCAATTATTTAAAGCATCCCTGCTTCGATCAGATCAGGGAAACAAATGCTTACAGGGTTTCAGGAACACTTGAAAATACAGATTTTATCATGAACAACAGCTTCTGGGTAGGCGTTTATCCTGGTATGACGGATGAAATGGTGGATTATATGGCTAAGGTCATTATTGAAGCTGTTAATCAGTGATCTTCGGAGGTTAGGTTATGAAACAGAGACTGGCAGATTATGTTGCGGATTTTTTGGCGGATCATGGTGTGACAGACTGCTTTAGCGTGGTGGGCGGCGGCGCAATGCATCTGAATGATGCACTGGGTCATCACAGCAGAATAAAAGTTACCTATAATCATCACGAACAGGCTTGTGCCATGGCAGCGGAAGCCTATGCAAGACTTGATAATAAAATTGCGGCAGTCTGCGTCACAACCGGTCCCGGCGGCACCAATGCGCTGACAGGCGTTTTGGGAGGATGGCTTGATTCTATACCTATGTTTATTATCAGCGGTCAGGTGCGCTATGATACTACCGCAAGATATGCACTGAAATATACGGAAACTCCTTTGCGCGCTATGGGGGACCAGGAATACGATATAGTAAAGTCTGTATCGGAAATGACAAAATATGCGGTAATGATAGAAGACCCGGGACAGATACGCTTTGCACTTGAAAAAGCCTGGCATTCAGCCACCACCGGCAGACCCGGACCGGTATGGATAGATATTCCTGTAAACTTTCAGGGAGGCTATATCGAAACGGATGAGCTTGAAGGATATGACCCTGCTGAGGATGATGCAAAGCTTCCTTTGCCGGTAGATGATAAAATCGTTCAGACCGTTATTGAAAAGATCAGAAATGCCAAAAGACCGGTTTTCCATGCAGGATACGGCATCAGGCTTTCCGGCGGATATGATGCATTCCGTTCGGCAGCAGAAAAACTGAATATACCGGTTGTTACATATTGGAATGCAGTGGATCTGATTGAGGATGATAATCCCCTTTACTGTGGCAGGGCAGGAAATATGGGTGACAGGGCAGGCAACTGGGCAATACAGAATGCAGATCTGATCCTTGCGGTGGGAACACGTATTTCCATACGCCAGGTAGGATATAACTGGAAAACCTGGGCAAGAGCTGCCCAGGTCATTATGGTGGATATTGATAAGGCGGAAATGAAAAAGCCCACAATTCATGTTGATATGCCTGTATGGGCTGATGCCAGAGATTTTCTCACAAAGCTTGATAATAATCTGAAGGACAGGATAGATAATCATGGTGAGTGGAACGATACCTGCAGAAAATGGAAGCAGGATTATCCTGTTGTTCTTCCCCGTCACTGGGAGGAAAACGGAGAAAATGCAAATGTATACGCCTTTGTAAAATACCTCAGCAGCAGACTGCCTGAAAACAGTCTGACAGCGGTATCAAACGGAGCCTGCTGTGTTGTTGGAAACCAGGCATATGTTATTCAGAAGGGCAGCCGTATGGCAAATAACAGTGCTGTTGCAAGCATGGGTTACGGACTGCCTGCCGCTATCGGTACCTGTATAGGCGGCGGACGCAGGGATACCATATGTCTGGAAGGCGACGGCAGTATAATGATGAATCTCCAGGAGCTTCAGACCATAATAACCAACAGACTGCCGGTAAAGATATTTCTTATCAACAATAACGGTTATCATTCTATCCGTATCACTCAGACCAATCTTTTCAGTGAGCACAGCAGAATAGGTATCGGTCCTGAATCCGGAGATCTGTCTTTTCCTGATTTCAAAAAGATCGCCGGGGCTTTCGGCTTTACATATTATTCGGCACACAGCAACAGCGGTATGAAAAAAGCTGTTGATGATGCTCTGAACCATGAAGGAGCGGTATTTACAGAGATTTTCACAGATACAAAACAGGTATGGGAACCAAAAAGCAGCACCAGGCGGCTTGAGGACGGCACACTTGTAAGTCCTCCCCTTGAAGATCTTGCTCCCTTTTTGCCCCGTGAGGAATTGGAAAAAATAATGTTTATACCACTGGCAGATCAGGTCTGACCGGGGTGTGCGTAATTCACTGACAGGGCGGTATCAGTACCTGAACAGATCACATAAAAAGGACTGGCATTAATGGGAAACGTATATTTACTGGACTGTACATTAAGAGACGGCGGATATATAAATGATTGGAAATTCGGTGAGGAAACCATAAAGGGTTTCGGGAAAAAGCTTGCAAAGACGGGCGTAGAAATATATGAAGCCGGTTTTCTCAAGGGTCAGGTCTATGACCCGGACAGATCGGTTTTTCCTGATATACAGTCTGCCGCACCGATGATATATCCGAAATCAGATAAAATGAAATATGTTCTTATGCTGGATATGAGTGATCCGGTACCCCTGGACAGGCTGGTGCCCTGCGACGGCACATCTGCTGACGGAATAAGGGTGATTTTCAAAAAAGACAGGATAGACCAGGCATATGAATACTGCAGTCGTATTCAGGAGCTGGGATATTTTGTATCTGTAAACTTCGTGGGTACGGATCAGTATTCTGATAATGAATTGATTGAAGGAATACAGAAATTCAATGCTCTGCATCCCTTTGCCATGTCGGTGGTTGATACCTTTGGTATTATAAAAAAGAAACATTTTCTGCATATAGCCTGTATTGCCCATAATAATATGGCGGAGGGTATCGCTCTTGGCTATCATGCACACAATAATATGCAGCAGGCTTTCGGAAATGCTGAAGCTCTTGTTGAAATGAATCTGAACAGAGATATTATAATTGATGCCTGTGTTTTCGGAATGGGCAGAGGAGCAGGAAATCTTAATCTGGAACTGTTTGCCGGATATATGAATGAAAACTGCGGCACACATTATAATATTGAGCCTATGCTTGAAATCATGGACGAATATCTAAATGAGATTTATAAAACAAAGTTCTGGGGATATTCTCTGCCCCTTTATCTGTCAGCCTCTGCCAGATGCCACCCCAATTATGCCATTTATCTTGCAGAAAAGAATACCCTGACGGTCAAGTCCTTCAATGAACTTCTGCAGGAGATTTCTCCCGGGGATAAAGTAAGCTTTTCAAGGGAAAAGGCAGAATATTATTACCGGAAATACCAGGAAAACTATTATGACGATAAGGCTGTTCTGGAATTGCTTTCTCTGAAATTAAGCGGTCGTAGAATTATTGTACTTGCTCCGGGAAAGAGTCTTTCAGAATATCGTGAATTGGTCACGGCGTATATAAAAGAAAAGCACTGCATTACTTTTGCGGCAAATTTCCTGGCAAATGAATTTGAGCCTGATTATATTTTCAGCAGTAATATGAGAAGATTTGTAAGGATCCAGGGCAGGACAGAGGCAAAATGCATTATTACCTCCAATATGAAGGAGGCACAGCAGAAGGACTATACAGTCAATTTTTCAAGCTATGCTTCAAAAAACCCGGATATAATTGATAATTCCGGACTGATGCTGCTGAAGCTGCTGGCGGCCGCAGGAGTAAAAGAGGTTACAATAGCCGGTATGGACGGATATACCGCCTCAAGCAATACCGTATACTATAATGATGAACTGGATTATGATTTTTCTAAAGAGGCGGAATACCGCAATTCCCTCATTATGAAGGAACTGCAGGAAATAAACCGGCATATGAAACTGGAGTTTATTACTCCCACAGAATACAGACTATGATGGAGATCGTTTTATGAGGATTGTTACATTTGGCGAAATAATGCTGAGACTTGCTCCCAACGGATATTACAGATTTTTTCAGACGGATCAGTTACAGGCTACATTTGGCGGAGCAGAAGCAAATGTAGCTGTTTCTCTTGCCGGTTTCGGAGAGGATGTTTCTTTTGTTACCAGACTGCCGGAGCATATGATCGGACAGAGTGCAGTAAATTCCCTCAGATATTTCGGCGTTGATACCTCCCTTATTGTCCGGGGAGGAGAAAGAGTTGGCATATATTATCTGGAAAAAGGCGCCAGCCAGAGAGGAAGCCTTTGTATATATGACAGAAAGGGTTCATCCTTTTCTGAGTCCGTACAGGAGGACTATGACTGGGAGGAAATATTCAGGAATGCTGATTGGTTTCATTTTACCGGCATAACTCCGGCACTTGGCGGCAGTCTGCCGGAGATTTGTCTGCATGCCTGCAAAACTGCAAAGGAAAAAGGCATAAAAATCTCCTGCGATCTGAATTACAGGAGTAAGCTGTGGAGCAGACCGCAGGCAAATGAAATAATGAGCAGGCTTTGCCCGTATGTGGATGTTTGTATCTGCAATGAAGAGGATGCCGCAGATGTATTCGGTATAAAGGCAGATAATACAGATGTAAACAGCGGAATTATTGAAAAGGAAGCTTATATTTCCGCAGCACAGCAGCTGCAGGAAAGATTCGGTTTTGACAGTGCTGCTTTTACTCTGAGATCATCCCTTTCGGCAAATGACAATGACTGGTCGGCAATGCTATATACAGGCGGCAAAAGCTTTTTTTCCAGGCAGTACCATGTTCATATAGTTGACCGTGTGGGCGCAGGAGACAGCTTCGCAGCCGGACTTATATATTCCATGCTGCATGATAATTCTCCTGAGTATTCCATAGAATTTGCTGCAGCAGCGTCTGCTTTGAAGCATTCTGTTGAGGGGGATTTTAACAGGGCTTCTGTGGCCGAGGTGGAAAGGCTGGCAGGAGGAAACGGTTCCGGACGAGTCCGTAGATAAATGAGGGACAGATATGAAGCGTGCTATAATTACAGGAGCTACAGGCGCAGTGGGAACAGCTCTGATAAACGAGCTTATATCGCATAATGTTGAAGTGCTTGTTTTCTGCCGGGAAGGTTCTGCAAGAAATAATAATATACCGGTTCATCCACTGGTGGAAAAGCGGTTCTGCAGTCTGGAGCAGCTTGCCGGGATACAGAATGATACCGGCAAAGCTTATGACGTTTTCTATCATTTTGCATGGGCAGGAACCACCGGTTCTGCAAGAAATGATATGCAGCTTCAGACCCTTAATATAAAATATTCGCTGGATGCAGCGGCAGCAGCAAAACGATTCGGCTGCAGGAAATTCATAGGCGCCGGTTCACAGGCTGAATACGGAAGATATGAGGGAATATTGAAACCGGATACTCCGGCTTTTCCTGAAAATGGCTACGGCATGGCTAAGTTATGCTCAGGTCAGATGACAAGGGAGCTTTGCCGGGAATACGGGATGGAATTCAACTGGGTCAGAATACTAAGCGTGTACGGCCCAAACGACGGTCCTCAGAGTATGGTGATGTCTGCTGTAAATATGCTGAAAAACGGTGAGATCCCCTCTTTTACAAAGGGGGAGCAGCGGTGGGATTATCTGTACAGCGCAGATGCCGCCGCCGCTTTCAGAGGAATCGGTGAACGGGGTGCAGACGGAAAAACCTATGTGTTAGGCAGCGGAATGTCAAGACCTCTGAGGGAATATATAGAAGAAATCAGAGATATTGTTTCTCCTGACAGTAAGCCTGGAATAGGCGATATACCCTATTCGGAAAAACAGGTGATGTGGCTTCAGGCGGATATTTCCGAACTTAGCAGGGATATAGGCTTTACCCCTGCTGTATGCTTTAAGGATGGAATACGAGCAATATTGAATTGGGGCGCTGATTATGAGGTATAATGCAGAAGAGATAAATGTAGTCTACTGCAGCAGTGACTTGTTTTCCGAGGTCTGTGCAGTATCCATTGTATCTCTTTTTGAGAATAACAGGAATATTAAATCAATCAATGTTTTTATAGTGGATGATTGTATTTCAGAGAAAAACAGACAGAGATTGACAGGCATGGCGGAAAGCTACGGGCGGAATATAGTATTTATTCCCCTTCCTGATCCGTCTGAATTTTATAACGACAGCCGTTTTACTGTCAGAACACTTGGCCATACATATGCAAGAATGATACTGGGAGATATTATACCGGAAAGTGTTGAAAGAATTATCAGTCTTGACAGCGATACCATGGTGCTTAGCAGTATAGATGAATTATGGCGCTGGGATATGAAGGAGCATCCTATTGCAGGTGTAGACGACTGCATGGGCAGGGTGGCGCTTGTGAAAACACAGCATCTGAAAGAGGATTCAATCCACTGCAATGCGGGAATGTATCTGATAGATCTGTCTGTGTGGAGAAGGGAAAAATGGACAGGACTGTTTTATGAATATATCAGAAAGCTTTTTGACAAGGGTATTGCTCTGGGCGGTTATGAAGAGGAAGTAATAACAAAGATCGTGGGAGAAAGGATGATGGTCCTTCCGCCGAAATTCAATCTGATGACCCTTGAACAGGTGTTTACATATGAAGAGCTGATCAGATTCAGACAGCCGGTTAAATATTATTCTGAAGAGGAGATAAATGAAGCAAAGACCCATCCGGTGATAACCCATACTACCAATTTCTTTTATATACGCAAACGGATATTTGAAGAAAACAGCGATCATCCTATGCGTCCTCAATATGAAAAATACAGACTGCTTACCCCTTGGAAGGATGATCCGCCTATGACCATAAAACCGACCTTCAAGCAGAAATTCCAGAAAAGTGTCTGGCATATGATGCCCCGTTCAATGGCAATTGATGTGGGAAATTATGTACGCAATGAGGTGCGGCCCCGTCTTCAGAAAAAAAGGGACGATGAATGATTGAGGAATGTATATGAAAGTTGTATATATAGCAGATATTGGAATTGAAGGCGGAGCAACGAAATCTCTTATTGAGCTTGTCAGCACTATGAAGGAAAACCATGACGTGGAACCTGTTGTACTGACAAGCCGGAGCAGCCGGCTGAACCAGCTGCTGACAAACGCCGGTATTGAAAATCACAGCGTGGGACATGGCGCCTTTTTGCAGGGGGCTCCTGATTCACTGTGGAAAAAGCCGATAAAATGGATGCTTTACGGAGCACATTATTATTCTCATATAAATTCTTCTCTGAAAAAAGCACTTGAAGCTGTAGACTGGAAAAGCGTGGATCTCATTCATACCAATGTGGCAAGAGATGATATTGGTATGATGATATCGGAAAAAACCGGTGTTCCGAATATCTGCCATATCAGAGAATTTGCTGAGCTTGATTTCAACTGCTGGTCATACCGGAAAAATTATGTAAAATATCTTGCTGAACATACCGACGGATTTATCGCAATTTCGCAGGCAGTGAAAGACTGCTGGATCCGCAAGGGTATTCCCGGGGAAAAGATAAAAGTTATTTATAACGGAGTTAACGGCAGTATAATCCGTAAGGCGGATCACAGCGGATGGGAGAATGCGCCGGTTATTAAAATGGTAATAGCAGGAGGAGTTATCCCTAATAAGGGTCAGTGGCAGGCAATAGAAGCCCTGTGCGGACTTCCTGAATATATACGGAAAAATATCCGTCTGGACGTTATAGGAGGCATAACCCGGGGATATAAGAACAGACTGCAGAAGCCGCTGAGAGAGCATAACATACTTGATCTGGTGAGATTTCCCGGACCCTGCAGTGACCTGTACGAAAGGCTGAAGGACTATCATATAGGTCTGATGTGCTCAAAGGCGGAAGGCTTCGGACGTGTGACTGTTGAATATATGCACGCAGGACTGGCGGTTATCGCCAGCAACAGAGGTGCGAATCCGGAGCTTATCGAAAATAATAAAAACGGCATACTATATGATTATAACAATATCTCTGAGCTGTCCGGAGCTGTTGAGAAGCTGTTTACGGACAGAAAAAAGCTGATAGAGACAGCAGAAAAGGGAATGGCTTCTGCTGAAAAATATACAAAAGAGCTGAATGCGGAAAATATATATAATTGTTATAAATTGATTACAGGAAGGTGATAGCCTTGGAAAAATTAAATAAGATAATTTATAATAATTATTTTTTTTGTATCCTGCTGATCCTTCCCTTTGTTGAACCGCTTTATTTTACCCAGATTCCCGCTGTTAATGCCTGTTTTTCATATCTGAAGCTTGCAGTAATGGCTTTTGTTATTTTTGACTGGTTTGTAAGCGGACGGTATCATAAAAATTTTTTGTTTCTGGGAGCTTTCCTGCTTCTTGATTGTGTTGTCACGTTTTTGAATGAAGGAAATATCAATCAGATGGTAATAAATGCAATGACATTGATGTCTATGGTCATTTTGTTTTCCAACGGAGCGAAAACCGGGTCGGTTGTGTTTTTGCGGACGGTCAGCACGATTCTGGAAATTATGATTGTTATCAATTTTATGGTCATTGTTCTTTATCCCAGCGGAATTTATAATTTTGACGCCGTCAATCACCATTATTTCCTTGGCTCCCGCAATGTTATGATGAGAACCATCTTTCCGGGGGTTTGTTTTTCAATTTTAAGATCAAAGGCGGAACATGACAGGCTCAGTATCAGAACATGGGCAGTAATTCTGATTTCCCCTGCCTCCCTGGTACTGGTGTGGTCCGCAACGGCATTGGTGGGATATGGAGTATTTCTGATCTTTCTGTTATTGTATGTATTTGATCTGTTTCCGAAATGGATGACCTTTAAAACCTGTCTGATAATATTGGTCACTGTATTTTTCGCAATTATTGTTTTTAAACTGCAGAATATTTTTTCATTTCTCATTGTTGATATCATGCATAAGGATATTACATTTACCGGAAGGGTATATTTGTGGGATTCATGCATGAACTATATTCCCCAGTCCTTTTTGTTTGGCTACGGTATGGAGTATCTGGAAATAATCGCGGGAAAATTATATTTGTATACTCAGTATGATTCGGCACATAATTTTATACTTGATATTTTTTATCAGAACGGATTTGTGGGTGTGGTACTGCTGTCGGCAATATTCATCAGTGTGCAGAAAAGGATTGACCATGCTTATTCCCCGAAATATAAAAATATGTTTGTATTGTTTATGCTGTGTTATGTAACGATGCTTAATTTTGAACCGTTTATCAACGGAGATATGAGATTGTTTATGTCAATGATTTTTTATATGTATTTCTTTGATGAGAATAAAATTGAGCAAAACCGGCATATCCTGAAAAAACGAAAGAAAATTATTTTCAAAGCTCGTTTGATTTGATTATCGGATCAGGTGGTTATTATGGATCAACAACAAAGTAATACGATCAGATGCGCTAAAGGAATAGCTATACTTCTGGTGGTGCTGGGACATACCATGATCCCGGGGATAAGGGATAATAATCCGGTTGTATATTACATATGGAGTGTAATATATATTTTTCATATGCCGGTGTTTTTCTGCGCTTCGGGAATATTATTTGAGCTTAATCTGCAAAGATATAAAAAGGATCCGCTCAGATTTATTGGCAGTAAAGCCAGACTTTTGCTGGTTCCGTATTTTGTATTGTCATTTATCATATATCTTACGCTTTTTATAGGCTCGCTTATTCCTCAGGTACAAAAGCTTATGGAAACATATTTTCACAGCCCCGGATCTGTACAGAATATACTTTTTGAAATATTTACATACGAAGGCCACGCCGCACAGCATTTATGGTTTGTACTTGTGCTGTTTCTGATTTTTGCGGTAAATATCCTTTTCAGGAATGTAAACAGAATTGTCTTTGCTGTTATATGTATTCTGCTTTCTGTATTCGGACTGCATATATTGAAGATGTATTTCCATGTGCCAGATATTATTGATTATTTTATTTTTGAGATTCCTTTCTTTGCAGTGGGACGGCTTATTGTATCGAATAAAAAGCTTTTCGGCAAAGCTGTTTCCTTTAATCTTTCGCCTGTGCTATTTGCAGGTATGGCGGCAGTGTATTTTATACTGACCGATAATTATTCCGGTTCCTTTGACGGTCCTGTGAGATGGATATATTTATTCATTATGAGAGTAACCGGTATTGCATCGCTGTTTTCTGTTTCAGCTGTTTTGCAGAAAAGTCAAAAATGCCTGAAGGTGCTGTGCTTTTTTGAAAAAAGATCTTATCCCATATATTTACTGCACCAGCCCTTTATTGTATCGGGACTTGCCGGTCTGATGGTGCATTTTGATATTCCTGTATTTGTGATTATTCCGGCTGTTACCGCTGCAGGCATCGGTGTTCCGCTGGCTGTAAACCATTTTCTTGAAAACAGCCGTCTGTATAACCTGCTCATACTTGGCGGAAGAAAGATAAATAAAACAGCCTGACAGTAAATGTGATTATCTGAATGAGATGGAGAAAAAATGAAAAAAGAAAGTGTAAAAAAGAATTTTATCTATCAATCCGCATACCAGCTTTTTACAATACTTCTTCCAATGATACTTTCCCCGTATATTTCCAGAGTTCTTCAGGCGGATGGTCTTGGTATATATTCATATACTTTTTCAATTGTGTCCTATTTTGTCCTGGTTGCAAAGCTTGGCATAGAGAACTACGGCAACCGGTGCATTGCTACCATCAAGGACGATAAAAACAAGCTGAATCAGATGTTCAGCGATATTTATTCCCTGCATATTGTTGTAACTCTTGCAACGATTGTTATGTATGTTTTATTTGTGGTGTTTTTTACTGAAAAGTATAAGCTGGTTTTTGCAATTCAGGGGGCATATCTTGTAGGTCAGCTGCTGGATATCAATTGGTTTTTCTTTGGTATTGAAAAGTTCAGGATTACGGTGTCCAGGAATTTTTTTATAAAGCTTTTGACTGTGGTATGCATTTTTGTCTTTGTCCGTTCACATGAGGATGTGTGGAAATATATTCTCATACTGGCGGTAGGATCGGTATTGAGCGAATCATGCGTATGGCTTTTTGTCAGGCAATATGTGAGATTTGTCAAGCCGGATTTCAGCAGCTATAAAACACACTTCGTACAGCTGTTGATTTTCTTTATACCTGCAATTGCAGTAAGTCTGTATAAGGTGATGGATAAGGTTATGCTTGGACTGATGACCTCTGAGGTTCAGGTAGGCTTGTATGAAAACTCTGAAAAGATTGTAAATATCAGCATTGGATTTATAACTGCCCTGGGAATGGTCATGATGCCCAGAATGACTAATCTTATTGCTAACGGTCACGAAGAAGAGGGAAAGAAGCTGCTGAAAAAATCCATGCAGTTTATCCTGCTGCTTTCCTATGCAATGTGCTTCGGCATTATAGGGATTTCCCGGGTCTTTCCCACTGTTTTCTGGGGAGATTCTTTTGAACAATGCGGATTTCTGCTGGTGGGACTGGCGTTTTCATTGCCCTTTACCGCTGTTGCAAGTGTTATAAGGACCCAGTATCTTATGCCAAAACACAGAGATAAGGATTATATCCTGTCAGTTTGTATGGGTGCCGGTCTGAACCTTTTGGTAAATATATCCCTTATTCCGTTTTTATTATCCTTCGGAGCAGTTTTGGGAACGTTGTGTGCCGAAGCTATAGTATGCATTGTCCAGATTGCTGCAGTCAGAAAAGAATTCAGTATATTCCAGTATCTGAAAGTCAGCAGTCCGTATCTGATAATAGGGCTGATAATGATGGCAGCTGTATATGGTATTGGTTTGCTGATGGGCACCGGAGTTATTACACTTCTGGTTCAGATAGGCTCAGGCATGGTGATATACGGCGGTTTATCTGCTGTATACATGTATGTCACAAAGGACGAGCTGCTGGGAATGCTCATGAGCAGATTTATTAAGAAAAAACATAAAAAAGGGGATGCCGCATAAAAAAAGTTTCGACCGCCTTTGAAAAGACGGTCGGGTTGCAGGCATAGCCCCTGGTTCCATTCCACTGAGTGGGAAATTTTATGTGTTTTAATCCCCCGGAAGGGGGGTGAATTCAAAAACAGTCAGGCGTTATTAATCAGAACAGATCGCATTTTAATTTGTCGCAAACCTTTTTTGCAAGTATTTTTGCAGCCTTTTCATTGGGGTGCAGACTGTCAATGCTGTATTCCGTAGTGTGTTTTATAATATAGGGATCCTCAGCAGTGCCGCTGCCGCTCATATAATTGTCAATATAGTTTATTCCGCAGTCCTCGCCCCAGTCAATAACAGGAATCGAAAGGAAGGAACAAACCTTTTTTATCTGTTCTGTCTTTTTGACGGAATCAATATTATTGCCGGTACCGTAGGATAAACGTGACGGCGTTATGAAATAGATTCTGGCATCAGGATAAAGCCTGTGTAATTCTTCGTAAAGATATCGGATAGAACCGGCAAAGGAGGTTCTGTCTGTCTGGTCAATTTCCGGTCTGACATAAACCGTTCCCCGGCTGACCGTGCTGTTGTTGGTCATGGCATAACAGGCAGTTTCAGGCACATAGAACTGCTGTGTATATGCAGCTTCCTTTTCGGCTGTGTCAGCGGCATCGTTTGTGCCTCCCTGGATAAATATAATATCCGGTGTTTCAGAATACTGTGTTTCCCCCTGGTCCAGATCTGTTCCGGCAATCAGACGCTTCAGCTTTTCAATCTGGCAGGACAGTGTATTGTGGTTTCCGGAATTGTCAGAAGCATCAGGTCTGTCGGTGTAGGGATAAGCGGTATGATCATTGTATTTATCCTTTACAGTGGCAGAACCAACACCTATTTTTTTTCTTGAAAAGACGAAATAATCGGTCAGTGCATTGATCCATCCGTTATTGTTTCCCTCATAGCTGTCGGCTGTATAACTGTCTCCCAGAAACAGTACACTGCCCAGATCAGGCTTGGATAATAACTGCTGCTCAATGCTGTTTACACTGGCAGCTAAGGGGACATAGTTGTCATTGATAAAGCGGTCCAGCTTGCTTACACTGTCAGACCAGGTTGTTCCGTAAAATATTTTCATTCCTGCAATACAATCCGAAATGGAAATATTATTGGTGGATTTATAATATACCACATATAAATAATGGTCT
>ONDB01000210.1 GCA_900316485.1 uncultured Eubacteriales bacterium | reverse complement strand
TTTGTCTCATGATTTCTTCTTACCTCCGTACAATCTTTTATTTCTCAGGAATTTAAGTCCCGAAACAGAGCGGAGCATAGTTCTTGAAGCCCATACGCCCATGATAAAGTTGGAGATAACACCTACAAGGAGTGTATAACCGAAGGCGTAAATAAGACCTGTTGTAGAAATTCCGAACAGAGCTGAGAAGATATTTGCAGGACCGAATACCAGAATAAGGATTACTGCAACTATGATGATGGTGATATTACCGTCGATAATAGCTGACAGCGAGCCCTTGGTACCGTTATGGATACAGCCGTCGAGAGTCTTGCCCGTCCACAGCTCATCCTTGATTCTTTCGGCAGTAATGATATTTGCGTCAACACCCATACCGATTGAAAGGATCATACCCGCAATACCGGGGATGGTCATTGTAAAGCTGGGGAATACCGGGAAATAACCGGATACTGCCATAATTGAAAGTGAAAGCTGACCGAGAAGTGCAATAAATGCTACAAAACCGGGAAGCCTGTATACAATACACATAAACAGAAGGATAAAGCAAAGTGCACACACTGCCGCAATACCCATTGCCTGAAGAGCATAGGTACCCAGTGTGGGGCTTATTGTACCGTAGCTTTCTACAGTAAGGCTGAAGGGAAGCGCACCGGCATTGATCTTATTGGCAAGCTCTGTTGCGCTTTCAGCTGTAAAGGGATTTGTGCTTGAAGAGATCATAGCGTTGCCGTCTGTGATTGCCTCATTTACTGTAGGAGCCGAAATCATTGTATCATCCATCCAGATTGAGATCTGCTTGCCTACATTATTGGATGTAGCAGTAGCAAATTTCTCTTTTCCGGCGTCTGTGAATTCAAGGTCGATAATATACTGAGCAGGATTACTGCCGTTTGCCTGCATATACTTTGCAGAAGCGCTCTTTACGTCCTCACCGGTGAGAAGCTCTTTACCGGAGGATTCTGTGCCCTCTCTGAAAACAAGCTGTGCAGTTGAAGCAAGCTCTTTTATAGCCTCACCCGGATCATAGTTTTCCTCGTCCGATTTCCAGGGGAAACGGACAGTGATCCTGTCGTTTGTGTAATCTGGATAAAGCTCATAGTCGGTGACGTTCTGATTTACAAGACGAAGGTCTATTATCGATTTTACCGACTGCATCTGTTCTTCGGTAGCATCTATGCCGTCTGCCGGAGCAAAAACAGCTTCAACGCCGCCTTTGATGTCGATGCCCCATCGTATATCATTAATACCCTTGATATGGGTAACTGTCAGATCGCCGTTTTCACTGTACACACCGAATACCGATGTATAGGTAAGCAGCAGAATGACTGCGAATACGATGAAGAACACCGGTTTGCCAATTCGTTTCATACGGTATCCTCCATATTTTAGTTTTTTCCGGCAGCATTGCAGCGCCTTACAGGTCTTTTACAATTCTGCCCTTTTGTCTGCCAAACGTGAATAACCGTTTCGACAAAACATATCAAACAGTATTATATAATTTTTGCCCTAAAATGTCAATGGTTTAATATGTTTTCTTAGTGTAAAATTATAGAGCCGGACAACGGATACCGCATTGTATGTGAAAAATCAATGAATAAAATTTCTCTCCCGGCAAATAATAATATTCAGACAGCAAAAAATCGGCAGTATAAATATGCCGTCAGATAAAAGGAGAATAATCATGCAGTATATCTTTTCATTTATCACAGGCGGGATCCTCTGTGTAATAGCCCAGATACTTATCGACAAAACCAAGCTCACACCTGCAAAGATACTTGTCACCTATGTTGTTGCCGGAGTGGTCCTGACTGCTATAGGTGTTTACGGTCCTCTTGTTGAATTTGCCGGAGCAGGGGCTACTGTGCCTCTTACAGGCTTCGGCTATTCCCTGGCCCGGGGTGTTCATGAAGAGGTTACAAAAAACGGATTAACAGGAATATTTACTGGCGGCTTATCAGCCTGTGCAGCAGGAATATGCGCTGCGGTAATATTTTCATTTATCTTTGCCCTTATGAAAAAGCCGAGTCCCAAAAGCTGAAATAAGCTTTACTGAAACTCATGAATAAATAAGCAGACAAAACAAAAATCCTGACACTCTCATGTCAGGATTTTGTTCTGGTGCGAGTGATGGGACTTGAACCCATACGTCGTGAAACACACGCCCCTCAAACGTGCCTGTCTGCCTATTCCAGCACACTCGCA
>ONDB01000212.1 GCA_900316485.1 uncultured Eubacteriales bacterium | reverse complement strand
TTATCTCCGAGAGCCTTTATCTCTTTCTTAACTTCATCCTTTATATCTGTATCGTCAAGCTTTTCAGCTGCTGAAACACTTGGTACTGTACCGTCATCACCAAGCTCGAAATCCGTTTTATACTCTTCGTCAATCTCGGTTCTTGTCTTGCTGCCGTCACTGAGTTCCTTTGCATATTTCGCAAAGTTCTTCGTTACCTTATCCTTAGTATCATCATCTATATCCTGTGAATTTCCATCATCATCTGTGGTTTTGAAGGAATAATGGATATAATAGTAATCTGTATAATTATCTGTATAATACTTCTTTACCTCATCATCAGATACAGCCTTAGTACCATCCTTATCATACAGCTTCTTGAACAGATCTTCCTTGTATGTGCTGACAGTACTGTCCATATAAGCGGCAGACTTGAGTGAAACGCCAAGATGCTCATACATTTTGTCCATACCGTACTGAGTCATATATGTTTCATACATCTTCTCACTTGATTCGATGCTTTTCTTATCGACCTTGATCTTATTATCCTTGACAAGCTTCTCTATAGTCAATACCTCAACACAGTCATCCTTGGCTTTCTGGGCTATCCATTCGTAAATATTCTTTTTTTCCACCTTTTTGTCGGCAAAGCCTTCATCACTGGGCTGGAGAGAATTACCGGTCTCTTCCTGATATTTCTGAAGAGCCTGATTCATCTCTGAATATGTTTTGTATATCCACATACCGTTGGAAAGCTCCTTGTTGCTTGTTTTCAGGCTCCATGATGTATCTGCACAGCCTGCCATTGAAAACACCACCGCTGCCGCAGAAAAAGCTGCAAGAGGTCTTAAAACCTTATTTATTTTCATTATTTATCTTCCTTTCATTCGAGTGAAGTATTCAAAATACATACAAACCTATTATATACTAAATATCGTGTAAAGTCCATAACTTTTTAAAATTTTTTGATTAGATTATTACGCTATTGACAGATACTTATACAAAATGATAATATTATTTTATAGTAAACGCTTTTTCAGTGTAAGCTGAAACATATTATTTGAGTAGGTGATAGCATGGCACCAAAGAAAAAATACAGCCGCAGTTCTATATTAAATGCAGCTGTCGAAACGGTAAGAGAATCGGGAGCGGAAAATTTGAATACAAGGACTGTTGCTGCGAGGCTTGGATGTTCAACACAGCCGATACTGTATTATTTCAGCAGTATAGAACTTCTGAAAAGGGAGATTTTCCGTGCAGCAGACGACTATCATACAGAGTATATTACCAAAATAGAGAGCAGCGGCAAATATACACTTAAAGATACAGCACTCAGATACATACAGTTTGCCGTCGATGAAAAAAATCTGTTCAGATTCCTGTTCATTTCGGAATATGCGAAAGACAACTGCTTTCTGAACGCAGCCAGTGCTGAGGATTTCACAGAATTTGTATCGTTATTACGTTTCAGAGCTGATATCAGCCGGGAAGAAGCCTGCGGTATTTTAAAACAGATGTTTATGCTTATACACGGATATGCCTGTGTCTGTGCATATCATCCCGAAATGTATGATTCAGAAAAAATAGGACAGCAGATAGAACTTGTATTCCATTCACTAACAGCGAATTGAGTTGTAAGCTCAGAGTTCAGGGTTCAGAGTCCAGAGCATGGCATATCAAACTTTATTCTTCTTTTGCAGGGTCAAGCGTAACATTCAAATACAAAACTTGATTTTAATACGAAACTAAAAAGAACAAGCTCTGAACTCTGCGCTCTTAGCTCTGAGCTTCTCAGCGTTGAGGGCTTTAAAAATTAATAAAAGAAAAAACAGGCTGTGCAGTCGTTGTGACCACATAGCCTGTTTTAATATTACATTAATCTTTTACAAGAAAACTATCAGTTTTCCTTCTTTTTGTATACTGCAAAAGCTGCTGCACATGAAAGAGCTGCAAGTACTGCAAATGCTGTTACAGCAAATTCAGATCCGCTGTCACCTGTAGCAACAACCGGAGTTGCTGTTGCAGTTGTGTTGGTTGTTGTAGTTGTAGTAGTTGTTGTTGTGTTAGCCGTTGAAGCAGTTGACGCAGTTGAACTTGTTGAAGGTGCAGTTGAAGCCGGCTTGGATGATTCCTGTGAGGACTGTTTTGATGACTCCTCGCTTGACTGCTTGCTTGACTCTTCACTTGACTGTTTGCTTGATTCTTCTGTTGGCTTTGAAGATTCTTCCTTGCCGATAGTCTGAACTACCTTGAGCTTTGATTCGCCGGTATAAAGACCTACCTCGTCATAACCGCAGAGGAAACCGTCCTTTGCCGGGAGCTGGTTGCCTG
>ONDB01000213.1 GCA_900316485.1 uncultured Eubacteriales bacterium | reverse complement strand
CGGAAAGCTCCATTTCCGCCTGAGCAAGTGTTTCTTTTACCACTCCGTTTATTGATTCACAATGACGGCGCGAGGCAATTTCCGGAACAACTCCGCCGTAAAGCTTATGCTCCTCCACCTGGGTAGCAACAACGGATGAGATAATTTTCCTGCCGTCCTCGATAACGGCTGCCGCTGTTTCATCGCAGGAGCTTTCTATTGAAAGTATCCTCATTTTCCTTCTCCTTTTATTAATTCACATTATCTTTCAGAGGGTTTTCGTAAGTATCAGAGCATCCTCCGGGGGGTCACGATAAAATTTTTTTCTCAGCCCAACTTCTTCAAAACCCTGACCCGTATAAAGACTTATAGCCGGTGCATTCGACGGCCTTACCTCAAGCGATACAGACTCTGCACCCAGCTGACGGGCTTTTCTGCAGGCTTCATCCAGAAGTGCCTTTGCAGCCCCCTGCCTTCTGAATTCAGGAAAGACAGCAATATCTGATATATAGCAGCTTTCACATACCACAAAAACTCCTATATATCCCATAATCTCCCCGTCCCGGACTGCCACCATAAAATGAGCCGTTCTGTTGTCAAGCTCATCTGCAAGAGCCTGCTGACTCCACGGATGCTCAAAGCATATCTGCTCAAGCCTTGCAAGAGTCGGTATATGCTCACAATTCATCGGTTGAATTTCTATTATCCTTGCCATATATCACATCACCGTAATTATTATTCAGATATTCACAAAAATCATCTATTGCTGCTTCAATTGCCCTGCGGCATCTTCTGTATGTCACAAGATCGGAACCGAACGGGTCAGGAATACCGCCGCCCAGTACATATATCTTGTTCTGGGGCACACCAATGGAACGCAAAGTAAGTGCATGATCCTGGGTCATTACAACAAATATTTTCGTTACATCAATATCATATTCTCTGATTATTCTCGGCTTGTGAAAGCTTATGTCAATACCAATCTCATTACAAACCGTTACCGCATTTGATGAAACCTTTGTATCATCACAAAAGCCCAGTGCAGCGCTGCTGAAAAACACACTCATTCCAAGCTCTTCAGAGCGTTTTCCAAAAATCGCCTTTGCCATAGGACTGCGGCAGGTATTTCCTGTACAGACAAACAGTACACGTATCATTTCCGGATCACTCCTTTGACTTGCATATAAATTATGCTTTCGCCTCATACCAGGTTTTACCTGTTCCGGCATCTGCAATAAGGGGCACTGAAAGACTGACAGCATTCTGCATTTCCTGGCTCAGAACCTGTGCTGCCTTCTGTGCTTCTTCCTCAGGCGCCTCAACTATAAGCTCATCGTGCACCTGCAGAATAAGCTTTGATTTCATATTTTCTTTCCTTAGTCTGTCAAAGACCCTTATCATAGCAATTTTTATAATATCCGCAGCCGTACCCTGTATAGGCATATTTCTTGCAACACGCTCACCGAAGGCACGCTGTATATGATTTGACGCTGCAAGCTCCGGCAGATAACGTCTTCTGCCGAACATAGTGGTAACATATCCGTCCTTTTTTGCCTGCTCCACAGTATTGTTCATATAGCTGTCGATACCGCTGTAAAGGCGCAGATAATCCTTTATATAGGTATCAGCTTCCTTTCTTGTAACGCCGATATCCTTTGACAGCGAAAAGGCGCCTATACCATATACTATACCGAAATTAACTGCCTTTGCCCTGCTTCTGAGAGCAGGAGTAACCATATCCTCCGGCAGGTCGAATACCTTTGCCGCAGTCGATGTATGAATATCCTTATTTTCACTGAAAGCTTCTATCATATGCTTATCCCCGGAAATATGGGCAAGCACTCTCAGCTCTATCTGGGAATAGTCAGCGTCAATAAGCACACAGCCCTCTGCTGCAGTGAAAAAGCGTCGCAGTTCCTTTCCGCGTTTGGTACGAACGGGAATATTCTGCAGATTCGGCTCCGTAGAGCTTATACGTCCGGTTCTTGTTTCTGTCTGATTGAAGCTTGAATGTATTCTTCCGTCTGCGCCGATAACCTTCTGCAGACCGTCGCAGTAGGTTGATTTCAGCTTTGTAAGCGCTCTGTACTCAAGTATATCACCGATAACAGGATGAACATTTCTCAGCTCTTCCAGCACCTCGGCATTCGTCGAATAACCGCTTTTTGTCTTTTTCTTTGCAGGCAGCATCAGTTTTTCAAAAAGCGCAGTTCCCAGCTGCTTCGGGGAATTGATATTGAAATCATATCCCACCTGCTGACAGATGCTGACCCGGAGTCTTTCTATTTCATCGCTCATGCCCTCGCCGTATTCGGCAATACCCTGTCTGTCAGCAGCAAAGCCGATATTTTCCATAGACGCAAGCACCTCTGCAAAGGGCAGTTCTATATCCTTCAGCAGACTGGTCTGCTGCTTATCCTCTATTTCAGCTGCAAGAACATCAGCAAGGGGAACAAAGCCCTCCATACCTGTAGGTTCATCAGCCTCAAGATTTACTATCTGGTATTCACTGACAAGGCGCACTAAGCTGTAATCCTTTGCATTGGGATTCAGAAGATATGCTGCCAGCATTGTATCAAATTCAAGTCCTCTCAGTCTGAAGCCCATGCGTTCAGCATACGCAAAAAGGGGCTTGCAGTTATGAGTGCGCTTACTTATACTTTCGTCATCAAAAAGCTTTTCCGCAAACTCCTGAAAATCCTTTGTAAAAGAATCCGCTGTATAAACAATCGTTTCACTGCACAAAGTTATTCCCACCAGTTCCTGTTCGTCAAACTGTGCAAGAATATCAACGCTCTTTCCCTTCAGTTCTTCATAAAGCATAATGAGCTGAGGCGCTTTTTCCAGTGAAAGCACCCTGTTATCTGCCTCTGTTTTCTTAACAGCAGCGCTGTGTGAAATATCCTCAGCGCTGAGTCCCCACTTTTCCATAAGCGAGAAAAGCTCAAGCTCTGCCATAATACCGGCAGCCGAGGCTTTATCGCATCCCTTCGGTGCATATCCGGAAATATCCGTATCCACAGGAGCCTCTGTGCTTATAGTACCGAGCATATAGCTCAGATATGCGCTGTCCCGTCCGGCAGCCAGCTTATTCCTTATGCCAGGCTTTACATCTATTGTATCCAGATTATCATATATATTGTCAAGGCTGCCAAAGCGCGAAACCAGATCCTTTGCTCCCTTTTCACCTATACCTGCAACACCGGGTATACAGTCTGAGGTATCGCCCTGAATAGCCTTTATATCAATAAGCTGTCTGGGGGCAACTCCATACACCTCAGCTATCTTTTCCTCGTCATAGAGTGTAACCTCAGGTCTGCCGAATTTTGTTGATGCAATTCTGACAGTAACTGTAGGCGAAACAAGCTGAAGGCTGTCACGGTCTCCGGTAGCTATCATACATTCATAGCCTTCATCTGTACATTTTTTTGCAAGAGTACCTAATATATCGTCAGCCTCAAAGCCTTCGCAGGTAACAATCCGGTACCCGAGAGCCGACAAAAGATCCTTCAGGGGCTGCATTTGTGACGCAAGCTCTGCAGGCATACCCTTGCGGTTGGATTTATATCCGTCATACGCCTTATGGCGGAATGTAGGAGCTTTAAGGTCAAAAGCAACAGCAACTGCATCCGGACTGCTTTCATCGAGCAGCTTACGGAAGGTCGTCAAAAATCCGTATATAGCATTGGTATACTGTCCGTTTTTTGTAGTAAGCAGTTTTATACCATAATATGCCCTGTTCAGAATACTGTTTCCGTCAAGCACTAAAAGCTTCATATTTTTCCTCCTGCAAAAAAGACATTACTCTTTGGAGCTTATCAGATATTTTCATCTGCGCCGGGTCTGATACAATCCATTATTCCCACGCTTTTGCCGTGGCGCATATATACTCTCGGCACGCGCTTGCCCACAAGACAGACAAGCTCATAATTTATTGTACCAGTAAGCTGAGCGATATCATCAAATGAAATCGTATTATCACTGCCGTCACCGATAACAGTTACCTCGTCGCCGGTTTTCACTCCGTCTATACCGGTTATATCTATCATAACCTGATCCATACATACCCTGCCGATAACCGGAGCTTTTTTTCCGCCCACTGTCATAAATGCTCTTCCGGAAAGACTCCTGGTATACCCGTCGGCATAACCTATCGGCACAGTAGCTATCTTTGTCATCTTATCTGTTACATATGTTCCGCCGTAGCTTACAGCTGTTCCCGGCTCTACTGTCTTTATCTGAGCGATAACGCTTTTTATACGCATTGCCTGATGAAGATCAAGTTTTCCGGCAAGCTTGCCGGAAGGTGAAAGACCATAAAGAATGATACCAGCCCTTACGCAGTCAAAGCGAGCCTGTGAATAATCTATTATTGCTCCGCTGTTGGAGCAATGAACGGTTTTGAACTCAATACCGCAGGCTTTCAGCTTTTCAACAGCATCGCTGAAGCAGTCAAACTGCTGCAGTGTCTTTTCCCTGCCCTCATCAGCCTCATCAGATACAGCGAAATGGGTGAATATGCCGTCAACGCTGAGATCAGGCAGAGCGCACACCTGACGGATCAGGTCAAGGGATTTTTCATCCCTCTGTTTATCCTGATACATAAAACCGATTCTGCTCATACCTGTATCCAGTTTAATATGCACACTGACGGTTTTTCCGGATTTCTGAGCATTTTCAGAAAGCTCCTTTGCATAATCAAGTGAAAGCACAGCCTGAGTAATATTATTATCTGCCAGCTCACCTGCCATTTCAGCAGGAGTAAAGCCAAGGATAAGTATTGGCTTTGTAATACCGTTTTCTCTGAGCTGCAAAGCTTCCTCTATATTTGAAACAGCGAATCTGTCCGCTCCTATTTTTTCATAATACTGACCGAGGAACACGGCGCCATGACCGTAACCGTCTGCTTTTATCACGCACATAATCTGGGTATCTTCGCCGACAGTCTTTTTTATTTCCTTAAAATTATGACGTATGGCATCAATATCGACCTCAGCCCAGGTTCTTCTTAAAAAATCAATCATAAGGCTTTCCTTTCTTCGACATTTACGTCCTCAATGCATTCACAAGCCGCCGTATATTCACATTTATAGTAGCCTGAAAATACATTTACACTATATTCTGAACAAATGTTTCCAAAACACCATTCAGTCCGATATTTCCCTATTCATATTTTACTCCATAAGCCCCACCTTGTCAACCAGCGTGACGCTGGACCCTAAACGCGCCAGCGTCGCTTCACTGCGTTACGCTCTTAATGCGCCTGACTATTTTACTGCCCGCGGTGCGGCTGTAATTGCTAAGTTTACTTTCATTTACGATGCTAGTCAGGGCAGGGAGTCAACAACCGTCTTACGAACAAAAACTACAGTTGACGCTTTGCACCGGAGAAAAGCATAAAAAAAGCTGTCCCCCGGCACCCACACTATTTCGGTATGGCTGCCGGGGGCTTTGTTTTTAGGTATTAGGGCTATTCACTGCCGTAAGCAAAACTGCTATTAACTTTTTAGCCGTTCTTGTCATACGGCAGGTCTCCTTTTTGAGTTGTTATAGGGGTGTTT
>ONDB01000214.1 GCA_900316485.1 uncultured Eubacteriales bacterium | reverse complement strand
GAGCCTGTAATCGAGAAGGTTGCTGAGGAAGAAAAGAGTGAGCCTGTAATCGAGAAGGTTGCTGAGGAAGAAAAGAGTGAGCCTGTAGTCCAGAAGGCTGCTGAGGAAGAAAAGGCAGTTGCTGAAGAGGAAAGCGAGCCTGTTTTTGCAGCAGCTCCACAGGCTGATAATTCCGGTTCTGAGAATGATGAGGACGAGGAAGAGATAGTATTTGCCGTAGCTCAGGCTCCGGTCAGAAAAACAAAGATTGCTCAGCAGAAGGCTGTAAAGAAAAAATCCAGCTTTCCTTTCATTCCGCTTGCTGTTTCAGCGGCTGTACTTTGTCTTGCAGCCGGCGGTGCTTTCCTTGTACTGAACGGTAACAAGGGTCCCGAGGTTGAAAAAGGAAACGAAAGTCTTGTTTCTCAGGAGGCAAAGGATGCAGGTGCTTCCAATCAGGAAAATGTTATTCAGACACTGCCTGTTCTCAGAGAGGAAGCAGCGGATATTAAGACTATTGATACTTCAACAATTGTTTTTGGTGACAATGTAACAGTTTCAGGAGTAAAGGTCGCAGGAATGACACTCAGTCAGGCTTATGAGGCATTGCAGAAGGCAGTTCTTGATCTCAGAGATGATATAAATATCGAGATCAACTGCAGCGGCAAGAGTATGACACTCACACAGGACGATTTTGAGTTTGATACAGACCTTTCAAATGTTCTTATACAGGCATATCATTACAGCAGAGGAGAGCTTGACAATCCTACCGTTGTATACGCAGAGAACGGCAGTACAACTGATTTCTCTGTAATGTCTGTTATAAACAAGAATTCAATCAGTGCAGCTGTAAAGAAGGTTTCTGATAAATTTGATGTTCAGCCCCAGGATGCTCATGTCAAGAGCTTCAACCCTGATAAAAGAGAGAAGTTCACATATGCAGAAGGCTCAGACGGATATCTTATCAGTCAGAAGACAGTACAGGAAGAGATTACAGCCATTCTTGAGAAGCCTGAAAAGAAGGGCGGATTCAGCGTAACAGCTGTCAGAACTCCTTATACAAAGACCCTTGAGGCAGTAAAGGCAAATACAAAGCTCATCGGTTCACACTGCACAACAGCAAATAACGTATGGGCATCAGTATTCAATATGGAGCTTGCAATCAAGAGCTGTAACGGATATGTTGTAAAACCGGGTGAAACCTTCTCATTCAATAAGATGACAGGTGATACCACAACCGGTGATCTTGGATACGTTCCTTCAACAGCGATTGTAGGCGGTAAATATGAGCAGCAGTACGGCGGCGGTATCTGTCAGGCAGCTACAACAATCTATATTGCAGCTATGAAGGCAGGTATGGAAGCAGTTGAAAGACATGCTCACCAGTATGCTTCTGTATACGCAGACAGAGGTATCGATGCAACGGTTGACTACGGTAATCTTGATATGAAGTTCAAGAATAACTTCGAGTATCCGATATATATCGCTACTTATGTATATGATTATAACGGAGACGGCTGCGACGAGCTTTGCGTTGAATTCTATGGTCCTATCTCCGCAGAATATGACGAGATCGTTCCTGTAGGCTGGATCAATTATATTGGCAACAGTGATTATGGTGCAGCTGGTGCTCAGGTATACTTCAAGGACGGCAAGGAAGTCAAGAGAGTATATCTCCCCGAAGGTTCCTATGACTACCATGGAGAAGGTTATTACACACTTGAATCCATGATGCCCGGTGATCCCGAATTTGGTCCGAAGAATGTATCACCCACAGGTGAAACACCTACTATATATTCACCCAACGGCTGTGGTTCAAGTGCTCCGGTACCATACGGTACTGCATCTGATTATCTCAGTCATGTATCTATCCAGCAGTCAAGCAATTCATCTGATACATCAGCATCAACAAATGACGATGAATAATAATTAATAAATAGGGGCTGTTCTATTAAAATATCGCATTATACTTCATAATAATACAAAAAGCCGATGAATATTTTGGTTCATCGGCTTTTTTGTTTGTCAAGTAGTGAGTCGCTCCGCTTTTTGCTATGCTGCCTTACAGCAGCAAGACTATCAATGAAAAGGCTTGAGCGAAGCTTTTGTGTTTTGGATCTGCAAACCAGTTTGCTATTACGGGTGCAGCGTCACGCTGTCCTTTGAAAATGAGGGCGAAACTTTTAATGCGACAGCCCCTTTTCGTTTGATAAAAGACAGATCTGATACGCAAGTAATTTGCTTTACGAGACATCGTCAGATTAATAAATCATCAGCAACTCTGTAAAGCCGGATGATTCACAGAGCTGCTGATAATCACTTTTTATTGTTTAAGTATTTTATTATACCAAGACCTGCTTTGGCTCCGTCTGAAACAGCCTTTGATATCTGCAGCAGTCCTCCGGTGCAGTCACCGGCAGCATAAAGCCCCGGAACAACTGTTGCCATGCTGTCATCCACTATGATGTTTCCGTTTTCTGTCGGAGCACCAAGTTTTCTTACAATATCTGTACTTCCGGCAGTTCCTATTGCGATGAATACCCCGGCAGTATTCAGTTGACTTCCATCCTCGAATTTAACGCTTTGAAGCTTGTCATCTCCGGAAAGCTCTGTTATTATCTTATCAGAAACTGATATATTATCAGGCAGTCTGGTCTGTAAAGCTTCGCCGTTGGTGAGAATAGTTACCTCTGAGCAGGAATTTGCAAGAGTAAGAGCTTCATGTAAAGCATATTCTCCGCTGCCGATAACAGCAGCCGGTTTGTTCCTGTAAAAAAATGCGTCACATACCGCACAGTAGCTGACACCCTTACCCTCAAATTGAGTAAGCCCTTTTATGTCAGGTTTTTTTCTTGAGGTTCCTGTTGCAATCAAAACAGCGTCAAATATTTCATCCTCCTGTCCTGAAATAGCCGCCTTGAAACTTAGTTCTGGAGTAAACTGTAATTCAATAAGCTCTGAATCAATAAAACCTACCCCCAGACGTTCTGCATTCTTTCTACCGTTTTCCAGCAGTTGACGACCGGATACAGGCTCTGCAAAGCCAAAATAATTTTCTATTTTTTCAGCCTTCATCAGAGCACTTTGTCCGGTACTTACTACTGTGACACTTATTTTATTATTGCGGGCAAGATAAAGCGAAGCAGTTATTCCGGCAGGACCTGCTCCTATAATAAGAACCTTTTTCATATTATGATCTCCCTTCTGATTCTGACATATTGTTTTTATTGCTGCGGAAGGAACTTGATAACCCCAGAATTATTATACCATTTTATAAAAAGGATTCCAGTGAGTTAGTTACAATTACAGAAATTTTTCTTTTCAAAATGACTAATTCTGTCAATTCCTCAAAGACTTTTCCGCACATTGCGAAACTGTCAAAAAACGGTTGACAAATCAAGTGCATGACTGTATAATTAATTAGTAAACTTGCGTTTATAGAGCCGGATTCTGTTGGTTCGGGTGGTAGATGTTCGGACCTGAAATGACTGTCGGCATCGGATGTTTTTGTAAAAAGGTGATCCTTTTACCGGTATACCATTGAATAAAGACTTCATATCATTATATATTAAGGAGTGCGGATAAATGGAAGAAAAAAACGAAAGGGTAAGCGGGAGAGAAATTGATTTAAGTTCTATACTTAATATGTTGAAGAGACATATAGTTCCGCTGTTGCTCGTCACTGTTATTTTCGGCTCTGCCTTTTATGTTTATTCAAGCTTTTTCATTACAAAAAAGTATGAGGCAAGCGCTACTCTTATAGTAAACAATGTCAACAAGAACAAGAACACAGTAAACTCAACAGAAATTACTGCTGCTCAGGGTCTTGCGGATGTATATTCAATCATCATTAAATCCGATGCTGTAATGGTTCCTGTTATCCAGAATCTCGGACTTGATAAGACAAGCGACAATCTCAAGAAGAATATTAATGTTTCTACTGTCAATGCTACTCAGGTTATCAGTATTACAATGACCGACAAGGATGCACAGTATGCAAAGAAGGTAGTAGCTGAAATAGTAAAGGTTGCTCCTCCTATCATCCAGAAAAAGGTAGCAGCAGGTTCCGTTAAACTTATCAGTGCATCAAGAATCACAAATTCCGGTGCGCCTGTAAGTCCTAACAATGTCCGTAATGCTCTTATTGGTGCGGCTATAGGTCTTGTACTTACTCTTGCAGTAATAATTATCAAAGAGTTTTCAAACAACACATTCAAGACAGAGGAAGATATTTCCAATTACCTTGGTATTCCGATACTCGGTATGATTCCGTCTGTAGATACAAAGTCGTTCAATAAAAGTGTATGACGTGGAAGCTATTCAGACGAAATAATAAATAATAAGCGATGCCTTCTGATGAAGGTCGCCGGCTGTAAAGTATAAGGTGTCCGTCCCCGTAAGGCAGACGGGCGCCTTCTTATCATTCAGGAATGGAATAAAGAAAAAAGCGAAAAAGAAAAGGAATTAAAAAATGATAGATTTACATTGTCATATCCTGCCGTCAATTGATGACGGTGCTAAAAATACAGATATATCATATCAGATGCTCAGGGAAGAAAAAAGGCAGGGTGTACAGGCTATAATATTTACTCCCCATTTTAATTTCAGCAGGATAGATGTTGATAGCTTTGTCGAAGTAAGACGCAGGAGCTATGAAAAGCTTATGTCCGTGCCTGAGGTCAGTGAGCTGGGCATTAAGTTCAAGCTAGGCTGTGAAGTATATTTTTCTACAAAGCTTAACGAAACTGATCTCGATCCGCTTTGCTTTGAGGGAACAAATTATATACTTATCGAATTGCCCACAGATCAGCGTCCCTACGGTCTTAAGCATACAATTGTGGATATTCTCAACAGGGGATACCAGCCTATACTTGCCCATGTGGAAAGATATCCGTATTTTACAGAGGATCCGGAGCAGCTTTTCAACTTCGTTGAAAAGGGTTGTGTGGCACAGATTAATTCAGGTGCTATTCTTGATTCAGATAAGGCTGCCCTAAGATATATAAGATGGGGAATGGCTCAGCTTATTTCATCAGACGCACATAATATGAAAAACAGGGCGCCTAATCTGAAAGAGGGTTACCGTTTTGTAAAAAAGAAATACGGCGAGGATTATGTTGACTGGTTTGAAAAGAATGCACGAGATGTATTCAAGGGAAGATATGTCGATGAACCTATGCTTAAAAAGCCTAAAAAGATACTTGGTTTCTGGATCTGAGATAAACGGATTAAGCAGGGGTGAATGAATATGCTGCGTTATTATGTATTATTGACAAAGTATGGCAATCTGTGGAGTAAGGACAGCTGTAAGCTGTACGCCTTTGACGATAAAAAGACAAGTGAAGAGTTCTATGCAAAGAACTATAAAGAAGATGAGGACGGAATAGCTTACATTTATAAGGCCAGAGAAAGCATGGTAAAGAACATATACGGAAAAGATTTTGAAAATTATATAGTAAACTGAAAAAAACGGCTGCCGGTAGGAATCATTCCAGCAGCCGTCACTTATTACATATATTGTTCCGCAGCTGCAACAGCAAGTGCATCGCAGCGTTCATTTTCAGGATGTCCGTTATGACCTCTTACCCAGATGATAGTGACCTCATGCTTTTCAAGCAAATCCAGCAGCTCTCCCCACAGCTCCGGGTTTTTAGCTTTGGTTTTATCAGATTTTATCCAGTTATTTTTTCTCCAGTTTGCTGCCCATCCTTTGTTGATGCCGTTGCAGACATACTGAGAATCGCTTGTCAGAGTAACAATGCAAGGTTCTTTAAGGGCTTTCAGACCTTCAATTACAGCCAGCAGTTCCATTCTGTTATTTGTCGTTATTTCCTCGCCGCCCGAAAGCTCTTTTTCCTTGCCGTTATACCTTAATATCGTACCCCAGCCGCCTGGTCCGGGATTCCCTTTGCAGGCGCCGTCTGTAAATATTTCAACCTTTTTCAAATTCACCACTCCAATATTTTAAATAGCTGATATCTGAATAATCTTTTGCCGCGGTAATAAAACCATTCAAGAACATTCTTCAGCCTGGACACAAAGTTTTATAATGGAAAACTGCTGCAATATCATGTATATAACCGTATAGTTTTTTAGTGCATACCTAATTATACATAAAATTGTGCGGTTAATCAATAATATAATCATTGTTTTTCTTATAAATTGTAAAACAGAGCTTTAAATGACAAAAATACTATTGACAGATTGGTTCCGTGAGAGTAAAATAACTATATAGTTGTGTTCGGATTTATATTTATAAGCTGTCAGTTGTTGTGAAAATAATTGTACATTCCCGTTTTGTTCGGAGATTATCCGGGAGTGCAGACTGCTTTGATATGCCGCAGTCATTTTTTGCAATGGCTCAGAATCCGCTATGTCGAAAAAGCAGCAGCTTTACCCGCTGTTTCTTATTTGCAGTAGGATATGGTTTGTTATTTGTCAGCGGGAAT